>JANYKT010000010.1 GCA_025358085.1 Deltaproteobacteria bacterium
GTTGCCTGAACAGCCTCGGGCACGACGAGCGGCTTGCCGCAGACCGGACAGTCCTGACGTCCGGAGCGGTCCGTGCTGAAGGTGTTTCGACAGCTCGGGCAGCGGGCGAGCACAGCGCCTTCTAACACGTCCAGAGACCGATGGACCGAAGGGTTGTCCAGGGTTCCGTGCACGTGAACCAGTGTCTATCTCTGAAAGCGCAGCCGGCTGTTCCGGCACGTGGTGCGGCGCCCCCTTCAACGAGCGCCTGCGGCGCGACAACTCCAAGGAGGAAGTACATGAAGATCAAACTCGCAACAGCGCTGGTCGCAGCCGGAATCATTGGCTGCAGCGGTATGGGCAAGAGCTCGAAGGGCACTTCGGCGAACGACACGGGGACCACCAGCTCCGGCTCGACGGCAGGAACGCAGGGGACCGCGGGCGGCGCCATGGGGACCCAGGGAACTGGGTCGGACACCAGCGCCTCGAACGGAACGTCCGGGACGTCGAGCAGCGGCACCACCGGCTCGACGATGGGGTCGTCGGGCTCTACCTCGACGGACTCGAACACAGCCGGCAGCATGGGCGGCTCGACGGCTTCCAATGCGGGCACCGCGGCAGCCAATCGGGGTCAGGACGCAAGCTCGGGCAGCACGTCCGACTCGGGCAGCTCCGGCAGCAATTCTCCCAGCACTCCCAGCAGCGGTATGGCCTCCGGTCAAAGCGGCAGCACTGCCTCGGGTAGCGCTGGAACGACCGGTAGCAGCGGCTCGGCTTACGGCCAGAACGGCAGCATGGGCAGCAGCGGCGCCTCGGGCAGCATGGGCAGCAGCGGCGCCTCGGGCAGCATGGGAAGCAGCGGCGCCTCGGGGAGCATGGGCAACAGCGGCGCCTCGGGGAGCATGGGCAGCAGCGGCGCCTCGGGGAGCATGGGCTCCGGCAGCACGGCCTCTGGCAGCATGGGCTCCGGCAGCATGGCCTCTGGCAGCATGGGCAGCATGGGCGCTCCCGGCAGCATGGGCGGCTCTGCCTCGGCAGACACCTCTGGCGCGAGCGCCAGCATGCGCACCGTCTCTGGCGCGGTCGCCAAGGTCGCGCAGGACAGCATCACTCTGGACCAGTCCGCTGGCGGCGTGACGCTGACCGTGGACTCGCAGACCCAGGTGTGGCGGAACGGCAAGCAGGCGGCAGGCATCACCACCATCCGCGAGGGTGAACAGGTCCGCGCCAGCTTCGACCCGGCCTCCAACCGCGCCGACAAGATCGAGATCGTCGGCAAGCACCACAAGAGCATGCACCACAAGGCGATGGACCCGAGCAGCACCGGCACTCCGGACACCGCCACGCCAAAAGCCTCGCCCGACGGCAAGTAGTTCCCGCAATTCAAACGCGACGGTTGTTACGAAAGCGCCGGGTCCCGCGAGGGGTCCGGCGCTTCTGGCTTGTGGGGCGACCGCGCGGCCGCCCAGGGCCAGCAGCCGCATCCGCCAAAGGGCGTGCTACCCGCGATCGTCCGCGCCCGGATCGACAATTCGCGGTAAGAGTTTGCCGTGCACCGCACCAAGCCGAGCAAAGGGTTTCTCGCGCGCGAGCAGCACCGCATCCTGCTGACCATCCACGCGCTGCTGATGATCTTCGGTCTGCTCATTTGCGCGGTGCTCAATCGGCGCTTCTCCCCCGACCAGTTCTGGGTGCAGTGGGTCGCGCTCGGTTGGGGTTTGATCTTCCTCGCGCACCTCGCCCTGTTTTCGCGCGGAACCCTCGCCACCATGGGCGGGAGTCGCCGCTAGCGATGGCCATCCTCGCGACCTTGCGCAGCACCGGAATGGGCCAGTGGCCCACGCTGCCCGACTTCCTTCGCGAGGCGCGCCTGCAGGAGTCGGGCGCGCTGGGTGCCATGGGCGCGGCCGCGTTGTCCGCGACGCCCGAGGAGCAGCGCGAGCTTGCCGAGGGGCCCGACGCGGGTGGCGTCCTGCTCGACCTTGCGCGCGACCTGCGGGTGCCCAAGGCGGCACGGCTCGCGGCGGCGCGCTGCCTGATCGAGGCGGGCATCGAAGGCGCGCCGCTCGCGCAACTTTTCATCGGCGCCGGCGACCTGGTCACCGATCCGCGTCTCGGCGGCGCGGCCAAAAAGCTGGTCGAGCTCGGGCTGCCGGAGGCGCTGGTGACGGGCGATGCGGCGCGGGTCTCCTTCGCCGCAGGCACTTTCGCTCGAGCGGTCAACGCGGCGTCGTCGGCGGTGGGCCAGGTCCGCACGCGCGAGCTGCTGGCCGCGGCGCCGCAAGCCCACGCGGGCGTGAGCGCGGCGCTCTTCGCGATGGGCGGCGAGCTGCCGGCGGGTGAGGTCCCGGCGTGGAAAAAGTTGCTCGCCGATAGCTGCATCGCGAATCGGAAAGCGCCCGCGGCCGCGCGCCGCATGGGGCTTGCGCCGGTGTGGCCGCCAAACCTTCCCGACGCGTTCGCGCCGCTGATTCAGGAAGCCGAGAGGGCAGCGGCGGGCGTGGCCTCCGTCGATGCCGCCGCGAATCCATCGGCCCTGACTGCCGCAGCGCCGGCCCCGGACTTCACCGCAGGGCGGGTCAGCCGCAAGGCTCCGCCCCCGGTGCCTGCGCCGAAGGGCACCACCGAAGTGGTCGGCCAGCGGCGCGTGGAAGCGCCCATCAAGCGATCGCCGTTCCGCAAGCCCATCGGCACCATCGTCGAAGGCAAGACGGCGATGCCGCCCAAGCCGATGGCGCCGGTCGCGCCCCAACACTCTCCCGGATCGCCTGAGCCCTTCACCAAAGCGCCGCAGCGGCCGCGCGTGCAAACCGAAGAAGAGCGCGAGACGACCAAGGCCGCGCCCCTGCCGGGCCTGAGCGCGCTGCCGTCGCGCAAACCCGACCACGTCAAGTTCGACCCGCTCGGCCGCAGGGTGCCGCGCACAGACCGTTGGAACGATGACGCCTTTGAGTGGCAGGAGCCGGTGCTTCCGTCGTCCGAGCTGCCGCAGCCTCTGCGCGCCGCGCTGACGCAGGGACCGTTCGCAAAGCGCCTCCAGTCACTCTTCGACGATCGGCCCGAGGCGGTCGATCGCTTTTGCGGCGCCGTCGAGGCGCGCGCGGCCGTGGTGGGAGCAGAGCGACTGCTGGTCGAGTTGGCGAGCGAAATAAGCCGCAAGAGGTGGGAGACGGCGACCGCTCCCCAAGCGCAGCTCCAGCGTCTCGAATCCGTCCGCGCCGATGGTACGCATCCTGATTCATGGCGGAAAGTCGCGGAGTTGCTCATCGAACGGCTGACTCCCCGCAGCTGACAAAGTTGTGAGCGACGCAACACGCCCGAAGTCATCTATCCAGAGCGCCTGCCGATTTGCGCGAGGTGGCATCCAATGGTAACGCTGCGCGCTCTCAGGAGAACGGCATGAAGATCGCACTAAGCCCGTTGGAGAAATTACGGGCCGCAGGTAAATTTTTGAATGTCGCCTTCAACAAGCGCCCGCTCAGCGTCTCGCTCGAGGTCACCAAGCGCTGCAACGCGCGTTGCGACTTCTGCGACTACTGGAAAATCACCGACCGCGACGAAATGCTCGACTTCTCGGACGTGGTGCGTCGATTCGATCCCCTGGTCGTCGTCTTCACGGGCGGCGAGCCGATGCTTCGCCGCGACCTCGTACCCATCGTCAAGTCCATCAAGGACTTGCCGGGCTTCCGCTACCTCACGGTGCTCACCCACGGCGGGTTCCTCAGCGAGGTGAAGATCAGGGAACTGGTCGCCGCTGGCGTGAATCAAATCAACATCTCGATGAACTACCCGGACACGCGCCAGGACAAGGAGCGCGGACTCCCGGGCTTGTTCGACCGGCTGAGCAAGACGGTCCCGAAGATGGTCAAGGAGGAGGGCTACGAAGGCGTGTTTACCTTCGCCTCGATGCTCATGGTTGACAACATGCACGACGCCGAGCCGCTGGTGCGGCTGGCGCACTCGTGGGGCATCAACATCGCCTTCTCGGGCTACAACGATCTCAAGAACGGCAACCAGTCGCACATGGTCTCGCCGGAGAAGATGGTCGAGTTCAAGAAGGTCTGCGCGCGCCTCATCCAGCTCAAGCGCGAGCTGAAGAACGTCATGACCTCGGACTACTTCTTCGAGACGCTCCCCGAGTTCTACGAGAAGCGGAAGATCGACGGCTGCGAGGCCGGCAAGATCATGATCCACGTCACGCCCAAGGGCATGGTGCAGCCCTGCGCCGAGCTGCCTCCGATCGCGCATTACTCGGAGTTCCTGCCTGGCAACTATGCAGGCCCGAACTGCGGCTCGTGCTTCGACGCCTGTCGCGCCGAGCCCCAGGCGCCGATCACGCTGCGGCGTATCGGGGAGCTGACGGGCATCCTGTGAGCGAAGCGGTCATCGACGAAGGCTCGCCGCGCATCTTGCTGCGGGCCGCGCTGGGCTTGGGCCTGGGCCTTGCCGCTGCCTGCGGGGTGGTCTTCTATCTCGGCATCTCCGAGAAGGAGCTGCTCACGAACCTGCACGGCGTCGGGCCGGAGCCGCTCATCCTCGCGGCCGCGGGCGCGCTGGTGCTGATGGCGCTGCAGTCGCTGCGCTGGTGGATCGTGATGCGGCCGCTGCTCTCGCTCAGCTACGGCCAGGCCTTCCGCGCCATGATGGTGGGCTTCTTCTTCAACGTGCTGCTGCCGGCGCGCGGCGGCGATCTGCTGCGCGTCCAATACCTGGGCAAGCGCACTGGCATCTCGCGCGCCAAGCTGCTCGGCACCGAAATCGTCGACTTCTGGAGCGACAAGTGGGGCTGGGTCGCGTCGTTCCCGCTTCTCTGTCTGCTGGGGACGCCGCCCGCGTGGCTCTTCACTGCGCTGCTCGCCATCGGCAGTGTCGTGGTCGGCGTCGGCGGCGTGCTGGTCTTGATGGGCAGCGGCCTGCTGCGCAATCGCAGGATGCCAGTCTGGCTGGTCAACCTGCGCGCCGGCTTTGCCGTCAATCACTGGAAGCGGCTCTTGCTGGTCGAGACGATGATCGCACCTTTGCCCTGGCTCTGGGAGACGTTCGTCATCGCCATCGCCGGTCATGCGCTCGGCCTGGACCTGACCCCGATGCAAGCCTTCGCCGCGCTGACAGCTTTCAATGTTGCAACCGCGGTGCCGTCGCCCGGCAACGCCGGTTCGTTCGAGGCCGGTGGCACGCTCGCGCTGACCGCCTTCGGCATCCCCAAGGAGACCGCCCTCGCGTTCATCTTCCTCTACCACCTGACGCAGGTGGTTCCGGGCTTCGTCGGGGGCGTGCTGGTGCTTGTCGTCGAGGGCGAATCGCTCTTTGGCAAAAAATCCCTCTTCTCTTTCCGATCGCTTCCCACAGCTTCACCGGTGCTGGATCCGGACCCGGGATAGGGCTCTCCAACTTGCGCCGTCGAGGGAGTCAGTGCAAGAGCGTGAAGCCAGCGAAGTCGCAAGCGCTGATGGTGTGAGTCTGGTCCCCGTCCGACATGATGCCGAGCCCGACAAAGTCCGGCACGTCCGCCTGCGGGTCGTTATCCTCGAAATGCTTGCGGAACTCCGCCGAGGGGTCGATCTCCTCGTCTTTCCACTGTCCGGTCGGCCCGCCCGTTTCGAGGATGACGGTGTCCTGCACCACGAAGAGGTTGCGCTTCTGGTCGCAGACCTGGCCCTTCTTGCCGACGCTGCTCCAGACGTACTTGATGGCGTACCACTTTAGCCCGCGCTTCCACGAGACGTAGACCGAGGCGGCCGAATCTCCATATCCTGGCGCGCACTCGTTGCCATCCTTGGGCAGCACCTGCGCCCGCCAGCGCCAGCGCAGCTTGCGGGTCTTGTCGCGCAGGTTTTCCGGGATCTCCGCGCCCAAGGTGACGGTCTCGAGCGGCGGGCGGTACACGCCGCGGATGAAAGGCTGCTCCGGGTCTTCGACCAGGCGGTAGTAGCTCACCGGTCCCGAGTAGCTGTCCACCACCCGGAACGCGTGTACGTCGATTCGGGTCGCGGTCAGTCGCCCGATCGTGGACGTAGCGGTCCCCTCGGGCGCGGCAGCGACCAGGAGGCAGAGGATGGAGAGGAGGCTGCGCAAGGTGGTCACGCATCGTAACGGCTGGCCGGTTTTGCGCCAGTCCTCTACCACCGCGTGCTAGAAGGCGCCGCCTGATGGATGGGCTTTCCCAAACGCCAGAGCGGCAAGCGCGACCTCGCGATGCCGTTGCGGGCGAGCTGCGCGGCCCTGTCGCGCCCTGGACCACGGCGGCCAGGGTCGCGCTCGCGCTGCTGGTCCTCGCCGGCCTCTGGTTGCGCCTGCGCGGCCTCGCCGCCGAGGGATTCGCCGACGACGAGGTGCACAAGTGGCTTGCCGCCAACCGTTATTTGCAGGGGACGTTCAGCGGCGACGACGTCGAGCACCCGATGTTGATGAAGTGGCTGATCACGGGCGCGCTGTTGATTGGCCAGCGCCTCGGCTGGGCGCCCGAGACCATCACGCGCCTGCCCAACGCCCTCGCTGGCGGGCTCAGCATTCTCGTCGTCGCGCAGCTGGGCCGCCGGCTCTTCGGCCGCGCCGCCGGGCTGATGGCGGCGGCGCTCGCGGCCTGCTCGGTCACGCTCGTCGGCTACCAGCGCGTCGCCAAGGAAGACACGCTCCTGGGACTGTTCCTGATGCTGCTGCTCTGGTGCCTTGCCGAGGCGCTCGCCGCCGCCGACGACGCGCGCCCCCTCGACCAGCGCCGCTGGGAGCTGCGGGGCGGCCTCGCCCTGGGCGGCATGCTCGCCTCCAAATATTTCTTCTTTCTCACGCCGATACCCGTCCTCTTCTATCTCTGGGTCAGGCGCGATACGGGCTGGCGCGTTCCATTCAAGCGCTGGTTCCAACTGGCACTGATCGCACTGGCACTCTTGCTGGCAGTCTCGTGGAGCCCGCTGTTGCCTTCGACCTGGGAATACGCCCGCAGCTACACCACCGGGCAGCAGACCGTGCACGGCAGCCTGTTCTTCATGGGCCGCATCTATCACAACCTGGTTGAATACGGACTCAAGGGAACCCCGCCCTGGTTCTATCTGGTCTTCGCTTTCGTCAAGCTGACGCCGGCCACGGTCGCGTTCGCCCTTGGCGGACTCGGACTCGCACTGATCCAGCGGCGGCCGGCACACAAACTGGTGCTGAGCTGGATGGTGGTCTGGTTCTTCGTGCACTCGCTCTCAGGCTCGAAGTGGGGCCGCTTCTTTATCAGCGTACTGCCGGCTTTTCTGCTGCTCGCGGGATATGCCTCCGCGGTCCTGATCTCTCGCGTGCGGGCCTTCAACCCCGCGCTCGCCGCCGCCTTGATTCTCGCGCTGCCCGGTGCCGAGGCGCTGGCCGCCATCGAGCACGCGCCGCACTACCGGCTCTATATCTCGCCTCTCGGCGGCGGCGATTCCAACATCACCTGGTACTTCCCGCACTGTGATTATTTCGACGCCGGCTTTCGCGAAGCGGTTCAATACGTCGCCGCGCACGCCGAGCCGGGCGCCGAACTCGCCACCGAAATCGATTGGCCGGCAAAGCTCTATGCCGAGCGCGCCGGCCGCTCCGATCTGATTCAAACGCTCAATCGGCGCGGCCGCGCCTGCCGCTCCGGCAAGGTCTGCTATGTCGTGGTGCAGACCGGCCGCTGGTACTTCCTTAATGAAGCGGCGGTGGCCAATCTCGCTGGCCGCGAGCCGTGGCATGTCGAGCGCATCCGCGGCGAAGACGTGGTGAAAGTTTATCGGCTTCTCCCGGGCGAATTTCCCTTCCCCGGCGAGAGCGCAGTCGTGCTGCACCAATAAAGGAGCTCAAATGGCTGGCAAGTTGCTAATCGAAGATCAGGTGGTCGGCACCGGCGTCGAGGCAGTCAAGGGGAAGCAGGTCTCGGTGCATTACACCGGCTTCCTGACCAATGGCACCAAGTTCGATTCGTCGAAGGACCACGGCCGGCCCTTCGGGTTCGCGCTCGGCCGCGGCCAGGTCATCCAGGGCTGGGACGACGGCGTCGCGGGCATGAAGGTCGGCGGCAAGCGCAAGCTGACCATTCCCCCCGAGCTCGGCTATGGCGCGGCCGGCGCCGGTGGCGTGATCCCGCCCAATGCAACCCTGGTCTTCGAAGTCGAACTGCTCGGCGTCACTTAACGCTTGAGTACGGGTGGTTCCGCCGCTGCCATCAATCGCCAACGTCTCGGCCAGCTATACCCATCGCCGTAAAGAAGCGACGCCGGGTCAAAGTTTCGCGCTGCCCGGCGTCACTCTCAAGTGGACCGACATCGCCGCGGTCGGCGCCCCGGTGCCGGCCGAAGTGCAGCAGCGCGGCGGCGGCGATTTCTATTTCCTGCTCCCCTGCACCTGGCGCAACGACAATGAATTGTGGAAGGCCACCTCTGCAAAAGATGGCAGTGCCGACTTCGCGCCATTCATGGTCAAAGGCGCGCTCCAGCCAGCGTTCTGCGTCTGGGAGCTCGGCGTCATCGCCCACGAGCAACAGGCCTTCGACCGTTATCTCTTCTCATCCCGGGACGATTCAGCCCGGCAAGTTTATGCGGCCGATTGCTATCGCGGGGCGGCCTGATCCTGCCTTTCAATCACACCCAGTCGCGGCCCTCGCCGCGGAGCCAGTCGGCGAAGAGCTTCAAGCCCTCGCGCAAAGGCGTCTTGGGGGCATAACCCAATACCGCAGCGGAGTGCGTGACGTCGGCGCTGGTCAAAGGGACGTCGCCGGGTTGGGCGGGCTGCAGGTCCAGCAAAGCCTTCACTCCCAATGTTGCCTCCAGGAGCGCGATCAATTCGCGGAGTGAAGTCGTCTGCGCGCCGCCGATGTTTGCAGTCTCGTACTTCAACGGACGGTCAATCGCAGCCAGTACGCCGGCGAGGATATCGTCGACATAGGTGTAATCGCGGCGCGAGGACCCATCGCCGAAGAATGGAATGCTCTGCCCCAAAAGCATCCGCCGCGCGAACTTGTGAATGGCGAGGTCGGGACGCTGGCGCGGGCCATAGACGGTAAAGAAGCGCAGGGCTGCGACCTCGAGGCCATAGAGGTTGTGCCAGGTGCGCGCAAGCAGCTCGGCGGCAGCTTTTGAGGCCGCATAGGGAGACTCAGGGTCATTGATAATCGCTGTCTCCTTGAAGGGCGGTATCGCGCGGGCGCCATAGACAGACGAGCTGCTGCCCAGAACCAGGCGTTGCGCGCCGGAAAGCCGCGCCGCCTCCAGCACGCACGCGGTCCCGCGCACGTTGACGTCGAGATAGGCGCCGGGCTTTTCCAAAGAGGGCCGCACCCCGGCCAGCGCCGCCAGGTGTACGACGACGTCCGGGCCGAAGTCGCGAAAGAGCCGCTGCAGCCGGTCGTCGTGACGGATATCGATCTCGTGCACGTCGAGGCCGCGCGACAAGAGCGGCCCCAGCGCCCGCCGCTTGATGCGCTCGGGATAGAAGGGGTCGAAATTGTCGACCACCGCGACCTCGTCCCCGCGGTCGAGCAGGGCTTTGCAAAGATGCGAGCCGATGAAGCCGGCGCCGCCGGTGACAAGGATGCGCTTCGTCAAGCGACCGCCTGCAGTGCAGAGGATTGCGCGGACCATTGCTTCCGCCAGAGTTGAAACATCAAGAGTGTCCAGAGCGGCTTGCGCAGGTCGGCCTCGCCGGACAAATGCCGGCTCAGCATCAAGCGTACCGGCACGGGGTCAAAGAAGCCGGCCAATTCCCGCTCGGACAGCGCCTCTTCGAAGAGCGGCCGCAGCGGCCCGCGGATCCACGCGGCGACCGGGATACCAAAGCCCTTCTTGGGGCGGCCGAGGATCTCATCGGGGACGATGCCGCGCAGCGCGCGCTTGAGGATGACCTTGGTCTTCCGCATCGACAACTTGTAATGCCACGGCAGGCGCGCGGCAAATTCGACGACGTGGGTATCGAGGAAGGGTGCGCGCAACTCCAGCGAGGCAGACATGGAGGCGCGGTCCGCTTTCACCAGGATATCGTCGGCGAGATAACGCCCCAGATAAAAGCGCAGCGCTTCGTCCACCGAGCCGCGCGCGACACCCAGCCGCGCGCCGCGCTCGGCTTCCTCGATCACCTCGCGGTAGATCTCGGAGGCCGGCTGCGGGGCCAGCAAAACACCTGCCAGCTCCGCTGGAGTCAACGCGCCAATCCAGGTCTGGTGCCGCAGCGAAGGCGAAGCGTCGACGCCGCGGAGGAACTGCTTTACGCGGAAATCAAAGCTCATGTTGGAAGACGACGAAGGCAGCAGCCCCGCCGCACCGGACAACAGCGACAAAAGGCTCCGGGGCAGCTTTGACAACAGCGACGCCGGCCGGTGCGCGAGGAACGGATCATATCCGGCAAACAATTCATCGCCGCCGTCCCCGGACAGCGCGACTTTCACGCTCTTCCGCGTAAAGCGCGACAGCAGCATCGTCGGCAGGAACGATGGATCGGCAAAGGGTTCGTCCAGCGACGCGACCGCCTCGGGCAGCAGATCGACGCAAGCGGTTCCCGAGAGCTTTTCGAACACATGCGCGGTGCCCAGCCGCTCGGAAGCCAGCAACGACCAGGGGGTCTCGTCGAAGCTCTCCTCGGTGAAACCGATTGAGAAGGTCCGCAAGGGCTTCATGTGCCGCGTGGCCAGCGCGGCAATGGCGGTCGAGTCCACTCCGCCGGAAAGAAAGACCCCCACCGGCACGTCGGCCACCAGCCGCCGTGCCACCGCCGCGTCCAGCAGACTGAGCAGCTCGGCCGAGGCGTCTTCCAGGGAAGGCGGGCGCGCCGCGGGCGTGGGCAACTCCCAATAACGGCGCAGGCGGAAACCGGAAGCATCGAACACCGCGACATGCGCGGCCGGCAGCTTGCGCACGCCTTTGAAGATGCTCCGCGGCGCGGGCACATATTCGCTGGCGAGGTATTGAGCGACCGATACCGGGTCAATCGAGCGCTCCACCGCGCCGTGCGCCAGAAGCGCCTTCAACTCCGAGCCGAAGATGATTCGTGAGCCGGTCAAGGCGTAATAAAGCGGTTTCTTCCCCAGCCGGTCCCGGGCCAGCAAGAGCCGGCGCGTCCGCGAGTCCCACAGCGCCACGGCAAACATTCCCTGGATCTGCTCGAAGCAGTCCTCGCCCCATTGCAGATAGGCGCGCAGCACCACTTCGGTGTCACTGCGAGTGGTAAATGGATGTCCCAGCTCGCGCAGGTGGACGCGCAGCGAGTCGTGCTCATAAGCCTGGCCATTAAAGACCAGCGCGACGCCCTCGCGTACCATGGGCTGCACGCCGCCTTCGAGGTCAAGGATGGACAGGCGCCGGTGCCCCAGCGCCGCCGGTCCTTCAATAAAGAATCCGTCCGCATCGGGGCCGCGGTGGGTCAGCGCCCGCGTCATCCGGCGCACGCCCTCGAGGTCCGGCGCCTGCAGCAGATTGATCTCGCCGGCAATGCCGCACATAGGACGCTATCCCGCCGCCGGGCGCGGCAGGCGCGGTGCGGCATTCAGCTCTTCGGCCACCAGATAAGGCCGCTTGCCCTGCGATTCATAATAGGTCCGGATGACCAACTCGGCGAGCAGGCCCATGAGCAAGGACAGCGCCCCCACCAATGTGAACATCACCGTTACCAGCGGCAGCGGGGTCTGGACGAAATCCTTCAGGCCGCGGAGCTTGTAATAGAGCGCCAGGGAGAAGGAGAGAATGGCGCCGAGCCAGGCCAACAGCCCGAAGCCGCCAAACACATAGATAGGCTTGGTGGAATAGTTGGCGAGGAATTTCACCACCATCAGGTCGAGCACGACTTTGAGGGTCCGCGAGAACCCATATTTCGACGTTCCTGCGTGGCGGACGCGGTGATTGACCACCAGCTCGGTGACTCGCGCCCCCTGCCAGGAGGCATAGATGGGAATGAAGCGGTGCATCTCGCCATAAAGCTTCACGTCGCGCAGCACATCGCGGCGATAGGCTTTCAATGAACAGCCATAATCGTGCAGCCGCACGCCGGAAATGAAGCTGATCATCCGATTGGCGACCCGGGAGGGAAGCTTGCGGCCGAACTCCTTGTCTTTGCGATTCTTGCGCCAGCCGCTGACCACGTCGAAGCCGTCGTCCAGGCGCGAGAGCAGCTTGCCGATGTCGCCGGGATCGTTTTGCAGATCGCCATCCATCGGGACGATCACCTCGCCGCGCGCCGCCTCGATACCCGCCGACATGGCGGCGGTCTGGCCGAAGTTGAGCCGGAATCGAATCACGCGCAGCGCCGGCTTCTCCGCGGAATACGCTTTGAGGACCGCGAAGGTGCCATCGCGCGAACCGTCATCGACGCAGATCACTTCGTGCGTGCGGCCGAGACGCGCGAGCGCGGAGAAGAGCTCGTCCAGCAGTGGCCGGACGTTCTCCTCTTCGTTGAACACCGGAATGACGACCGAGAGCTGCGGAGCGTCCATCGGCGAGGGGGGATAGCACGGGGCCGCCTTCGCTGCCAACGCTGTCCACGTTCGTGCTCCTTCGGGCTTTGCGCTTGTCAGGCCGACCTCGTTCTGCGATGAGCGCCTCATGATCCTGCTCGCACTGCTCCTCGCCCAGACTGTTGCCGCGGCCCCCGCGGCCCCCGCGGCCCCCCCGGATTCGCGCGCGGCCGTCGCCGCCGAGCAAGCTGCCGTCGCGGCTCAGAAAGCGGCCGAGGCGGCGCTGCGTGCTGTCGAGGCTCTCGAGCGCTCGCAGCGCGGCGGTCTCACTGTCGAGAAGGCCGCGGACGCCACCCGCGCCGCCGAGACCGCGGCCGCAAAGACAGCGGAGGCCGCGGCCGCCAAAGCCGCCGACGCCGCGCAGAAGGCGACCTTGGCGGCCCCGCCCAATCCGGTGATCTGGAGCGGTACGGTCGCGCTCGGTCTGATTGCGCTGACCGGCAACTCGCAGACCATCACCTTCAGCACCAACGGCGCCTTCGAGCGCAAGTCGCCCGACTGGATCGTAGGCATCAAGACTTATGCCGCCTATGGCAACAACACGGCGGCGGGTGCGACATCCTCCACCGTCACCGCGCTCGCGGCCGGCCTCCAGGTGCGTGGCGATCGCCGCTTCAGCGATATTCTTTCCATCTATCTGCTCGGGGGCGTCGATACCGATCACCTCAAGTCGATTGAATCGCGACCCTTCGGCGAATCCGGCGTCTCGATCATCTGGTTCGACGAGAAAGCAGGCGATCTGCAGAAGTCGACCTTCAAGACGGACTTCGGCTTCCGCTATGGCCACGAATATCGATTCCTCTATTACGGCGAAGGCGCTCCCGCGCGGCAGGACGGGGTCGACATTATCGCTCCGCGCGTCGGCGCGTTCTATCGCTATGCCATCAGCAAGGACGTCATCTTCAGCGAGGACGCCAGCGCGCTCGAAAACCTGGTCGGCACCACCCGCGCCCTGGTGGTCAGCACCACCAAGCTCTCGTCTCGCCTGACGGAAAAGGTGGCGCTCGGCGTCGGATTCGCGGTCAGCTACGACAGCGCGCCGCCGCCCTTGAAAGTCAGGACCGATACCGCGCTGACGGTCAGCCTCGAGATTGGCTTATGAAGAAAAGCACCGAACCTTTTGCTGACCGTCGGCCTCGAGGGAGCCCATGAAGAAAACAGTGATTGAGTTCCGCGCCTTCCTGCTCAAGCAGAATGCCTTCGCGCTCGCCATCGGCGTTATCATCGGCGCCGCCATCGGCAAGGTCGTCAGCGGAATCGTCGACGATATCCTGATGCCGGTCATTGGTATCGTATTGCCAGGCGGCGAGTGGCGGACCGCGCAATTCACACTCTCGGGAAACAACGCCATCAAGTATGGCGACCTGATCGGCCGCATCGTCGACTTCGTCTTTGTCGCTGTGGTGGTGTTCTTCCTCACCCGGTTCTTCCTCGAGCGCCAAGCCGCGCCGGCGGCGTCGGCCGCGCCGGCCACCAAAACCTGCCCTGAATGCCTGGAAGCGGTTCCCCTGGCCGCGCGCCGCTGCCGCGCCTGCGCCTCGCCGCTCGCCATCGGCTAAAGGCTGCAATGGGTGCGCGCGGGCTGCTGCTGACTGCAATGGCGCTCCTGGCCTTCGCCGGGAATTCGCTCTTGACGCGCGCCGCGGTCGGCTCCCATTTGATCGATCCGCTCGCCTTCGGCGGTATCCGCTTTGCTTCCGGCGCCCTCTTGATTGGTCTCATTGCCTCGAGGCGCGCCCGGCCCTGGGGCGGAAGCTGGGCAGCCGCGGCCGCATTGCTCGTCTACGTCGTTCCGTTCTCGCTGGGCTACAGCCGCGTCGGTGCCGGCGTGGGGGCGCTGCTCCTGTTCGGCTCGGTGCAGGCGACCATGATCGCCCGCGGCCTCCTGCAGGGCCACCGTCCGACGCTGCGCGAGTGGGTCGGCCTCTGCCTCGCCATCGCGGGCCTGGTCGCCCTGGTGCTGCCCGGTGCGCGCGCTCCCGACGGTCTCGGCGCGGTCCTGATGATCGCCGCCGGTATTGCCTGGGGGGCGTATTCGCTGCTCGGCCGCGGTGCGCGCGATCCAGTCGCAGCGACTGCCGACAACTTCGTCCGCCTGCTGCCGGCCTCGCTCTTGCTCGCGGGTTACGGCCTCTCCGTACAGACGCCCGCGGTCCCCGGCGTCCTGCTTGCGCTCGCCTCGGGCGCCATCGCCTCAGGCCTCGGCTATATCCTCTGGTATGCAGCCATTCCCTATTTGACTCCCTCGCGCGCGGCCATCGTCCAGCTCGCGGTCCCGCCCATCGCGGCGCTCGGAGGCGTGCTCTTCCTTGGCGAATCACTCTCGGCGCGTCTGGTCGCCTGCGGAACAGCCATCCTTGGTGGCGTCGCGCTCGCCGTCGCCGGAAGGCGTTAGAGTCCCGAGTCAATGCTGCTCCTGACTTTTACCGGCAACGACGGGGGCAATAGGAAGTTCAAGCCGCAAGTTGGGTCTGATAGGACGCGGTTCTGACAACTCGGTACCTTTGGGATCACCCGGCGGACAGTAGCAGGGGGGGCTGAAGGCGTGCTGCCCAACGGCGCTGCAGGGGCAGCCGCGGCCGAGCACGCCCCCGGCTGCGGAGCCTCCCAGAACGCCGCTGGCTGACCAGGGCGGCAGCATCAGCACGGCAGCGCCTCCAGCCTGGAATTACAATAGTCTAGATAGAACATCACCTCCTGCACAGACCTTCAATGCAGGAACCCGTATTGCAGTCGGCGTCCTTTGAACATTTGACAGGAGGAGGCTCGGGCATCCTCGGTGCTTCAACAGGCAGAGGCCGGCCCGACTCAAGAATGCCAACGGCCTGGTTAAAGCGCAGGTGAAAGCTGTCTTCTGTAAGCGCGCCCATACCCTTCGTGACAACGGTCACTTTAGTGCTATTGGCACCAACCTCCTCGACCCAAGCGCCCACGTTCTCTTTGGCGGAGCCATAGTCTGCATAGTATCCAGGGCTGCTTGAGACAGTCGTTAACATCATATTCTCGTCCCGATGCTCCTCGATGGTATCCGTCCCGTCCCAGCGGAACACCTGGCGAGCGATCTTCCACGCCTGATCGGAGCTGACAGGATAGGTCACTGCAGTGCCCTTGGCCTTGCTGCTGATGACTTTTGACATCGTGGGAGCGCAGGCGCACAGGACGACGAGCGATGAGGCCAAAAGCGCCACGGTTTTCATGGTAGATAACTCCGGTGCAGAGATTGAGAAAGAAGCTCCAGGAGAGGCGCTTGCACACTACACGCAACAAGCGCTCTGACAATGTCATTGCACCGTCATGTGTCCTTGGGTTGCCGACTGGAACTCCCCTCTCGCGATCGCTGGTGGCGGTGTGAGGTTTGGGGCTGGTGAGCCAAGGTGGCGCGGAGCAGCTTTTCACCCAAGGAGCGGTCTTCATGACGGACATCGAGGCAAGACGTACTTCCTTCCGGCGAGGACGGCCGGGACTCATCAGCCCCCAACTCCTGGTAGCGGCCTTTGCACTGGAACTTGCCTGTGGATCGCGGGCTCCGGCCGTGACTCCGGCCGCGACTCCGCCAGTGATTCTTGCAGGGCCGACCGCCATTAGCGTGGCTGAGTGCCAAGCTGCGACATTCACCGTAACAGCCGCTGGAAGTTTGCCGTTGAATTATCGGTGGATGAGAAACGGAATCGGGATAATCGGAGCAACGCAAGCTGCGTTCACCGTACCTGCGGCTCTTCTTGCAGATGCGGGCGCGGCCTACGCGGTAATGGTGACGAATTCAGCAGGCTCGGTCACCAGCAGTGGTGCAGTCCTGACGGTGACCGACCCTTCTCCGCCAGTTTCAGGACCGGTTATCGTCGTGCATGAGCGTGCCGATTCCGTAGCCACGAATGGCGAGGACATCGTCTGGTCTGCGCCGGGGTATGTCCACGCGACGTCCGCGCGCTGCCCCGGCATCATCCGTTCCATTTACGAGCAGGTCCACGTATTGCCTTCAAGCTTGCTTCTTATCGGAAGTCAATGTTTTTGGTTCGACGGAAACGCCGGGAGTGCCGGCGTATTGGCAGCGCCGCTCGCAGGCGGAGCCGCTACCTCGCTTGCCCACTCGTCATTCGAGATCGGGGCAATGACCTCCATCGCGGGAGAGCTCATCTGGACGGATCAGTACGGCCACAGCATTCAGAAAGTGCCGCTGACCGGTGGGCCGGTCATCACGTGGCCGGTTGCGCAGCAAGGGGCGATGGGTGGACCGGGCGCCATCGCTTCCGACGACCAGTACATTTATTGGAGCGATCCTGGTCCTGACGGACAACAGATGAGCCTTGATCGAATGCCGCGAGGTGGAGGCGCGACAACTACGATCGCAAGCGGCCAAGGAGGTATCTCCCATATCGTTACCGATGGGCAGGACGTTTTCTGGCTCTCGGTCACTGGCGCAAGCCCTGATTTGACAACGACGTTACGAAAGGTCGGCCGCAGCGGGGGGGCCGTGCGGCAGCTCGACAGCAAGGCGACATCGGATTCCGGGAGTCTGGTTCTGGATGCGTCATGGATTTATTGGACGACTTCCCTCGTTACGACGCCGGACCAGACGTACGGTTCAGGTTCGCTCAGGCGGATTCTCAAAGACGGGAGCGCCCCGGTCGAAGTGCTGGCAGGAAACCTCCCCTACGTCTTCGATGTATCGATCGACTCCACCTTTGTGTATTGGACCGAGTTGGATCCGCCCTTCAACTCGGGCCGAGGCAGGATTCGTAGAATGAAAAAACCGTGACCGCAAGAGGTCGCGGCGGCGTACGCACCCACGCCCGCGGTCCCGCCCATCGCGGCGCTCGGCGGCGTTCTCTTCCTGGGCGAATCACTCTCGGCGCGCCTGGTCGCCTGCGGAACAGCCATCCTGGGTGGCGTCGCGCTCGCCGTCGCCGGAAGGCGTTAGAGTCCCGAGTCAATGCTGCTCCTGACTTTTACCGGCAACGACGCCCCCGGCATCACCGCCGAGATCACGCGCATCCTCGGCGCCCACTCCGCACGCCTGCTCGACGTCGAGCAGGTGGTGGTGCAGGGCTTTCTCGTGCTGGGTTTCGCTGTCGAGCTGCCCGACCGCAAGCAAGCCTTGAAAGACCTCTTGTTCGCCGCCCAAGGCCTGGGCCTTGAAATGCAACACCGGGAACGGGCCCCGGCTCCGGCACCTGCGCTCTCGCGCTACGTCGTCACCGCCATCGCGCGGGAGCTGGGTCCGCAGGCCTTGCACGCCGTCGCGCAGGCGCTCGCCGCGCACGGGGCCAATATCGAGCGCATTCACCGCTTGAGCGAAGGCGGGCTCGCCTCGGTGGAATTCGCGGTCTCCTTTACCGGCGAAGAAAGCGCGCTCAAGCGCACGCTTCTTTCGGCGGCGAGCCTGAATGGTTTTGATTGCGCCCTGCAGAAAGAATCGCTGCTGCGTCGCAACAAGCGTTTGGTGGTGATGGATATGGACTCGACCTTGATTCGAATCGAGGTCATCGACGAGCTGGCCCGGGCGCACGGGGTTCATGAGCAGGTCTCGGCAATTACCCGCCGCGCGATGCTGGGAGAGCTGGACTTCGATACCAGCCTGCGGGAGCGGGTAGCGCTCCTGCGCGGCCTCGACGCCCAGGTGCTCTTTGATCTGGCGGCCAATCTGCCACTGATGGATGGCGCCGAGACGCTGCTGCGCGTCCTCAAGCGGCTTGGCTATCGCACCGCCGTCATATCGGGTGGCTTCTCGCATGCGGCGGAAGCTTTACAGAAGCGGCTCGGTATCGACTTCGCCTGGTCCAATACGCTCGAGATATCGCCGGAGGGAAAGCTCACCGGCCAGGTGCTGGGGCAGATCGTCAATGCCCAGCGCAAGGCCGACTTGCTGGAACTCTTTGCAGAGCGCGAGGGCGTCCCGCTCGATCAGGTCATCGCCATCGGCGACGGAGCCAATGACCTATTGATGCTCCAGAAGGCCGGCCATGGCATTGCCTTCCACGCCAAGCCGAAATTGCAAGAAGCCGCGCACACCGCCATCAGTGCTTGTGGCCTCGACGCCATCCTCTACCTGCTCGGCATGTCCGGCCGCGACATCGCCTTGGCCTCGGGGCGAGCTGATTTCGCGCCGCAGGTGTAAGTTCCTCCAATGACGATTTCGCGCAGGAACCTGTTGGGGACCGCGGCAGCTGTTGCAGTCGCGGTGAAGACGGCGCGCGCGCAGAAGCCTGCCAGCGCGGCCAATGGTCCACTCGCCATCTCCAGCGCCAATGGAATCAAGGCGGTGGCGAAGGCGGTCGACTTGATGTCCAGAGGCGCGGACCCGCTGGACGCGGCGATCGCTGGCGTCAACCTGGTCGAGGACGACCCCAACGATATGACCGTCGGCTATGGCGGCGTCCCCAATGAAGAAGGAATCGTCCAGCTGGACGCCAGCTGCATGCACGGCCCCACGGCGCGCGCCGGCGCGGTGGCCTCGCTCGAGGGCTGCAAGAATCCGTCGAAGATTGCCAAGCTGGTGATGGAGACGACCGACCACGTGCTGCTGGTGGGGCCGGGCGCGCGCCACTTCGCCACCATGAATGGATATCCGGTCGAGAACCTGCTCACCGAGAAAGCGCGCAAGGTCTGGCTGTATTGGAAGCAGAACTTGTCGGACAAGGACAAGTGGCTCGAGCCGGATCCGGACCACCTCGATCCGGATGTCAGGGCTTTCATCGACGAGTTTGGCTGGGACGAGTTCAGGAAGCCGCAGCGCGGCGGAACCATTCATTTGTCGGCGGTGACGCCGCGCGGAGATATTGCGGGCTGCACGACGACCTCGGGACTCTTCTTCAAGATGCCGGGACGGGTCGGCGACTCGCCCATCATCGGCGCCGGCTGCTTCACCGACAACGATGTCGGCAGCGCCGGTTCGACCGGCCGTGGGGAGGCCAATATCCTGGTCTCGGGCGGCCACCTCGCCGTCGAAATGATGCGGCAGGGCAAGCACCCGAAGGACGCTTGTATCGAAGTCTTGAAGCGCATCGCGGCGACCACGCGGGAGAGGCGGCTCTTGACCAAAGCTGGCCGGCCCAACTTCGGCATCACCTTCTATGCGGTCAGCAAGAACCGCGAATATGGCTCCGCGTCGATGTATGGCCTGGGCGATACCGGCAAGCCACGCCGCTTCGCGGTGGCCGACGCAGCCGGCGCCCGCCTGGAAGAGTGCGCGCACCTGTTCGAGAGGCTGGAGTTGAAATAGAGGGCAGGAGTCGATGTATGGAGAGAACCATGGATCCAAACCTAGGACTCGCTCCGCTTGCCCACGCACTCGTTCCCGTCCTGATCCTGCTGTCGATGACCCTGCCCATCGTAGGCATCTATGTCGCCAATCGATACTTCGGACTGCGGAGCAAGGAGCTGGAGCTCGAGTCCAGCCAGAGCACGCGCGAGCTGGTGGCGCGGGTGACAGCGCTGGAGCTGCGGCAGGGAGCGGTCGAGCACGCCGTCACCTCGCTGTCGGGCATCCGGTCCGAGCTGCTGGCGGCGCCGCCGTTGGCTGAGTCGGGGCATTCGGGCGCGGCGGCCCAGCGGCAGCGAACCATCAAGGCGGAACTTTGATGGATCCCTCGCTCTTTACCGATGGGCTGCAGGCGGTCATGGTGATCGTGGCGCTCGCGCTCGGTCCCGTCAGCCTCGTCTTCATCAGCAAGTATTTCAAGCTGCGCACGCGCGAGCTCGAGCTGGAGGCGCAGCACCACGCGCACGAGCAGGAGGCGCGGCTGCGGGCCATGGAGATGCGGCAGGCGGCGATGGAGTCGGCGCTGGGCTCGCTCTCGGGCGTGCGCCGCAGCGACTTGCTGGAGGGACCGCCCGCGGACTCGCTGCCGGGGTCGCCGTCGCGCCTTCGCGAGCGCTGAGTAAAGGAGCAACGTTGCTAGCGACAGAGCGTCGCGCGCTTGCTGCTTTGATGGCCTGAATCGGACGGGCCCCCCGGCGCAGAGTCCGTTGCCTCTCTCGGAGCAATCAAAAACGACAAAGGCTCACGCCGCAGCCGCGCAAACAAAGCGCGGGCAATCGACAGCTGCTCCCGCCCGCTCGCCGCCTGGCTGCGCAGTGCGAGGCCGAGCGCGAGCGCGAAACTGACCGACAGGTTCAACACCGCGACAAAGACGATCCCCAGCATCGCCCAGAGCACCGGCGTGGAGAAGGCGTGGGCGGAGCCGAGGGCACTGGCGGCGAGCGCGAGCGTGCCAGTCGAGAGCGTGACGTGCCGGACCTCGAGCGCGACGCCGAACACGCGACAAAGAGAGGGAACGCCGCCCAGCAGGATGCCGAGCGCGAGGCTGCCGCCGATGCCCGCCGCATGACGCGAGACGAAATTTGCGAAAGCCTGCGCCCGGGCGGCCCCGATTCGCCGCTGCAGCCGGCGGCTCTGCGCAAGGGCCTCCGGAATGCGGCGGAAGACCACCCAGTTCTCGAGCCAGCCGGCGCCGAGGCTTCCGAGGAAAAGCAAGACGCCGGTCAAGACCGCGTAGGGCAGGGTCAGGCTGTGCAGCGGATGGAGCGACTGCAGGACGTGCTCGGCACTCGCGGGGCTGAGCACCGGGCGGCCACGGAAAAATCGCGCGAAAGCGTCCAGCAGGATGACCGTTGGAATGACGGCCGCGAGATTGCCAAGGATGGCGGCAAGCTGCGAGCGCGTCAGCCGGGCGACGCGGTCAACGATAGCCTCGACCTCGAGCGTGGCAAAGGGTCCGCGCATTCCCTGGGCGAGCGCAGCGGCGGTCATCGCCGGCTGTTTGGTCGCGAGCGTGAAGCCGAACAAATGCATCAGGAGAAAGCTCACTGCATAGTTCGCCGACGAGGCCGCACCCTCGAAGAAGAGCGGCAAGGCGGCGACGTAAAGCGCCACTTTGACAAGGACGGTGAAGGCGGTCAGCAGGCCGCCCCCAGCGCCGGTAGAGATCATGTCGTGCCACTCTGCGCGCGTCTCGGTGATGTAATGGTCGCCCGATTCACCGTTGCGCTCGACCACCTTGCGCGTGAGCGTGTGCAGGCTGCGGCGGCACAGATCGCGGAGGCTCTGGTCCGCGGCCCGCTCGCGCACGAGCGAAGAAAAGAGCTGGAGCGCGGGAGCCTTGGCCGCGTCGAGCGCCGAGAGGATCGCGCCCAGCCGCTCCACCAGCCGCGCGGCCCGGTCCAGGCGCCAGACGCGGTCGACGCTGACGCCCAGGACCTCCATGCGTTCGTGCGCCGCCGCGATTCCCCAGCGGCACTGCGCCGCGGCGGCTTGCACCGAGGCGCTGGCGGAGGTGACGCGGCCCGCGCGGGTGGCGGCTGCGAAGGCATCGACCGCGCGGCAAAGCTTGAAAAAGGGATCGTCCGCGAGTTCGCTCGAGCGCTCGCGCAGATCGGGAGAGACGCCGATTGCGCAAGCGCGGGCGGCGAGCACCGCCATTGCGTCGAGCGCGGGATCGCGCAGCGCGGACAGCGTCGCGCGCAGGCCCAGCACCTGCTCGAGCTCAACGACCAGCTCGGGCGGGAGCGTGTCGAAGAAGTCCGCGTCGCGCCGCGAGGGGAAGAGTTCGCCCACCAGCGCGCCCAGGTCGCGCGGGTCTCGCGGTCGCGGGATGCACTTGCGCAACAGCCGGTCGGAAGCATCGGCGAGGAAGCTCTGCGCGGAAGCGAAGCCGGCTTCGGCCAGCAGATCGACACCGTCGCACTCGGAGACAATGCTCGCCAGGAGCGCGCTCACGGCAGCGGCGTGGAGGGGCAGCGCGCGCAAGGCCTCGCAGAGCACACGAAGGCGATGCACACTCAAGGCGTCCCTTGCGAACGCACCGGGCCGCCCACTGCGAAGCCAGCCGACGAGCTGTTCCAGCCAGGCCGCGCGCTCGGCGAGAGGGCGCGCCACGGCGTCCGCGACGTTGGACAGGAGCCCGCCCAAATCCTTCACCATTGCTTCCGATCGCATCCGGGGCTGCAATTGTTCGAGCAGCAGCCGCAGCGAGACTTCCTGTTCCCAAAAAAGCCGCCGC
Organism: Deltaproteobacteria bacterium; assembly: GCA_025358085.1. Lineage (GTDB taxonomy): Bacteria > Myxococcota > Myxococcia > Myxococcales > 40CM-4-68-19 > JANYKT01. Next base: position 22,420 of record JANYKT010000010.1, read on the forward strand.
GCTTGATCCACTCGAGTTCCGGCCTGCAATGACAAGCGTTCTACTTCCTCCGGCTTGAGGGCCGGTGCGTGCGTCTCGCCAGCGACATTAAGTGTCAGGGCAGGGCTGCACGAAGCGATTAAGTCAAGAATGCGCGGCGCGAACGAGCGCACCCCGTGCGCAGAGGTGCCGACCCTGATTACTTTCCGGCGCGCGTCGAAGTGGCCGGGTCGGGGCCGAGATGCGAAGTGTCATTCCACAAGCGAATGAATGGTTCCTTGCCCTGGCGCAGCTCGATCAGGTTGAGAGCGCACTCGTCCTGCGGCCAGCGGGTTCGATAGCTTCGAATCGGCGCGCCGGTCAGCGCCGCGCCCAGCACACGCAACGTGGCTTTGTGGCTGACCGCGAGAACCATGACCTCGCCGGGATGCCGCGCCCGGATCTGCCCGAGTGCAGCGAGCGCGCGCTCCGCCACCTGCGCCGCGGTCTCGCCCCCGGGCGGGCCAATCAATGATGGATCCGCCACCCAGGCGTCATACCGCGCGGGGTCATTGGCCCGCGCCTCAGCCGGCGACAAGCCCTCCCAGTTGCCGTAATCGATTTCAATCAAGCCCGGCAGGATCGACGGGAGAATTCCCGGTGCAATCAGCGCCGCGGTTTCAAGGGTCCGGCCCAGCGGCGAGCGATAGACGGCCTCGAAGCGCACCGCCGAGAGCCGCTGCCCCAAGAGCCGCGCCTGCGCGCATCCATGCACGGTGAGCGGCAGCTCCCGCTGGCCATTGAAGGAGTCGACCGCGGAAGAAGCCGTCTGCGCGTGGCGCGCCAGGTACAACAGCATCAGGTCCCGCTTCCGTGCGGAAGGATCTCTTCCGCGGAAAAGATGAAGACCTGGAGCTTCTGGTCGATCAGCGCCGGAAGGCCGGGGAATTCCTCGATGCGCAAGCGCGGGGGCGGCGCGAACTCAACTGCTTCCAGCTTCTCATAGCCTCTGCGATCGAGATACCGCGCGTCACAGGAATCGCGCCGGGGCAAGGTGGCATGGGCGTGACGCTGGTGGCAGCTGAATAAATCAGGCAATGAAGTGCTCGCGCACGTAATGGACGGTTTCCGAGAGCGTCTCGAGCGGGTCGCGCGCGCGGAAGCCGAGCACCCGCTCGGCCTTCGAGGAGTCGATGAAGAACCAGCACTGGCCCATCTCCACGTCGCTTGCCGGCAGGTCGGGCTCGTGGCCGCGAGCGCGGGCAATCCGCTCCATCAAGTGAGCGCCGGCGATTTGCAGCGACGCCGGCAAAGGGCCCAATCGCGGCCGCGGCTGGTGAGCAATGCGCGCGAGCCGGGCGAAGAAGTCGTCAAACTCCCAATTGGCGCCGCCGAGGAAATGTCGCTCGCCGGCGTTGCCTTTCGTCAGGGCGGCAACGAAGGCCGCCGCCGCGTCGCGCACGTCGACGAAGGAGATGCCGCCGCGGGGGATGGCGGGGATGCGGTCCTGGAGGAAGCGAAAGACGTCCTGCGTGGAAGAGAGCCGCGCATCGCCGGGACCGAGCAGCAATGATGGATTCAACAAGACCACCGGCAATCGCTTCGATGCCTCGATGGCGATCTTTTCTTCATAGATCTTCGAAAGGTAATAGGGCCAGCGGCCGACCGTCTCGATGGGATAGTCGTCGGTTTCGACCGCCACCCGCCGCGTCCGCGAGACGCCGACCGTGCCGGAGGACGAGGCGAGCACCACGCGCTGCACGCCCGCCCGCTCGGCCTCGGCCAGGAGCAGGCGCGCGCCATCGACATGCAGCTCGTACATCTTTCGCGCGTCGCGCGGGTCGCGCGAGACCAGTCCCGCCAGGTGATAGACGCCCTCGATACCTTTTAAAGCCTGGCGAATCGTCGCCTCATCGCGCACGTCGCCTTTGAGCATCTCGGCGCCCGCAATCAGGCTCTCGCCCCGTTGCAGCGCGCGCACCGAGTGGCCCTGCTCCAGCAGCAAGGGAACGAGCGTTGAGCCGAGAAAGCCGGTGGCACCGGTGACCAGGAGCTTCACGGCGCGTCTCGCAGCGCTTCAATGGCCGCGCGCACCCGGCGCGTCACTTCCTTATAAGCAGCAGATCGCGCCATTCCGGCGGTCTCGGCTTTCAGGTCTGCGTAGAGCAAAGGCGCGCCCACCCGCACGATGAGCTTGCGCTGCCGGCGCGGGTCGGGAACGAAGGCGCCTTTCGGCATCGCTTCGTGAGTGCCGTGCAGATAGACGGGCAGGATATCGGCCCCGGCGGCAAAGCTTAAATAGGCTATGGCAGGCTTGAAGTCCTGCAGCGCGCCATCGGCCGAGCGCGTGCCCTCGGGGAAGATCAATAGATGATAGCCGGTCTCGAGCGTGCGTACCGCGGCCCTCAATGACTCTTTCAGTCCCCCGCGCCGTTCAATGGGCACCAGGTTGGTGAAGTTTCCGAACCAGGCCCGCTTCCACGGATTGTCGAAGAAGTAATCGCGGGCGGCGAGCGATGCGAGCTTCGCTCCCTCCTCGCCCAGCGCCATCTTCACCAGCCCCACGTCCAGATGGCTCTGGTGATTGGCGGCCACCAGGAATGGCGCGTGCGAGGGCACATTGCCCTGGCCGCTCATCTCGATGTCAAAGAACTTCCCGAACAATCCTTTCTGGAAGAAATCGATGGCGGCGCGCCCCGCGGCGGCCACCGACGCGGGCACGGCGATCTCTTTCTCCTCCTCCTGCACCGAAGGCGGCGCTGTCAGCTCTTCGCGCCGTTCCACCGCGCGCGCCAGCTCCCCCGCCGTCGAAAGAGAGGCAAGCTTCGATTCGTCAGGTGGAGTCACGCCGGCCTTTTCCAGCGCCACCGCGAGCTCGGCCACCAGCAGGGAATCGAAGCCCAGGTCCGCGACCAGTCGAGTCTGCGCGCTCACCATCCCGCGCGGCCGCTGCGCCAGATCGGCGATCAAATCGAAGAGCCAGGAATCATCGCCGCGCACGCCGAGACGGGCGACGTGCTCGCCTGCGCTGGCCGCGCGCTCCAAACGCAACAGCTCGGCCAACACCTGCGGCCGTTTGATCTTGCGAGTCGTGGTCCGGGGCAGCTCACCGTCCCAGAAGTGCAGGATCTTGATTCGCTTCCACAGCGGCAGTCCCGCCGAGGTCCTGGCAAAGTCTTCCTCGATGCGCTCGCGCAGCTTCTCGCGCCGTTCGCCCTCGCGCGGCTCGCGCACGACCACCAGCGCCGCGATGCGCTCGAGGCCCTTGCCGTCGGGGAGCCCCACCACGCACAGCTCTTTCAATGAAGTGCTGCGCCCATACAGCTCCTCGAGCTCATCGGGATAGACGTTCTTCCCCGTGGCATCGAGAATCACGTCCTTCTTGCGGCCGACCAGCGCGAGGTGTCCCTCGGTGGTGAGCTTGCCGAGATCTCCGGTGCGCAGCCACCCGCCCTCGAGAACCGCAAAGGTCGCCTCCGGATCGTCGAGATATCCGGCCATCACGTTCGGACCTTTGGCGAGGACCTCGCCGACGCCGTCCGGATTCGGCTGGTCGATGCGGATCTCCACGCCGGGTATGGGCGGACCTACCGTACCTGAATGCCGCTTGTTGGCAGGGACCGTCACCGCCAGCACCGGCGCGGCCTCGGTCAATCCATATCCTTCCGTCAAATCGAGACCGAGCTCGTGAAAGGCCTGCTGCACCTCTTCGGGCAGCGCCGAGCCGCCCGAGACCAGCAGGCGCAGCTTGCTGCCGAATCGATTGCGGATGGGCCAGAAGAGCAGCTTCCCAATATTGAAAGGAGTGCGATTGCGCAGCTCTCCGTGCAGCGCCATGGCCGCCTGCACTGCCGCCTTGACCACCACCGGCTTCGAAGCCAGCTCCTGTGTGAGTCGCCGGTGCAGCAGCTGGTAAAGCGCCGGGACGCCGATCATGGCGTGGACGTCGTTGTTCTCCAGCGCCTCGCCGATCCGGTCGGCGGTGAGCTCGTCGAGATAGGTGATCTCCGCCCCCAGCATCAAGGGGACGAGCAGGCCGCAGGAAAACTCGAAGGTATGATTGAGCGGCAGCACGCTCAAGACACTTTCGCCGACGCGCAGGTCGAAGAGCCCGGCCAGCTTGTGGGCGAGCGAGGCGAAGTTCCGGTGCGTGAGCAGCACCCCTTTGGGCTTGCCGCTCGTGCCGCTGGTAAAGAGGAGCGACGCGACCTCGTCGGCGGCGGCACTCTTGCGCAGTGGAGGTGACCCAGGCTCGGAAACGGACCCAGGCCCGGAAACGGACCCAGGCCCGGAATCGCGGAGCAGCTGCGGCAGGGCGATGATCTCAAGTCCCTCGGGCAGCACCGGGAGCCGTTCGATCACCCGCGGCGAGGCCACCAGCACGCGCGCACGCGCCGCCTGGGCGCAGTTCTGGATCTCGGAGAGGCTGCTGCCGTGATCGAGCGGCGCCGCGGTGGCGCCAGCTTTCAGGATACCGAAGTAGGCCATCGACCATTCGGGTCGGCTCTCGGACATGAGCAGCACGCGCTCGCCAGGCTTGATCCCCGCGCGCTGCAAGGCGCGGCCGGCTCGATCCGAATAGTGCCCCAGCTCGGTATAGGTGACGCGGTCGTCGCGGGTGCGGGAGAGCTCGGCTGCGTTCTCCTCCCCGGCATAAAAGCGCAGCGCAGTCCGCGGCCCGAACTGGTGCACCGAGGCATTGAGCAGCTGGAGCAGATCCTTTGGCTGCGGGACCTCGCGGGTGAGCTTGTTGCGCTCCTCTTCGAGCCCGGGAAAGACCCATTGCTCGAGCCCGGCCATATGGACGTCGAGCCAATACGTGCGCCAATCGAGCGCTTCCGGGTCCCAGGGGATCTTCGCCCGGTCGGCCTCGGTGAACTGCGCCCAGAGAGCGCGCGTGTGATTGCATTGGAAAATGAACCGCTCGCCCGCGACGAAGGGCATGAACAGCTCCCAGGTCATATCGAGTTGTTGCAGCTGGCGGTCGATACCGGCCAGCGCTTGATCGGCGCGCTCCAGCAGCGCGGAAGCCCTGGGCGCGCCCCAGGCCTTGTCGGTGTTCGCGGCGATCAGCTTGCGCGCCCCCTGTGCCAGCGAGCGGAAGAGCGGAGCCGAGGTCGCGCGATAGAACGCGCCGCTGACCGGATAAGGCTCGAGCCAGGCGTCCATCCAGGCCTGCAGCGAACCCTTGCTGTTCTTGAAATAGCGCCGCTTGTAAAGCGCCACCAACTCGACGGCGCGGCGGATATAGAAAGGGTTCACGTCGCCGGAGGCCAATTGATACACGCGCTCGTGGCGCGAAAGGCAGGCGGCGCCAGCGATGCCGATCATACCGGCGGTGACCAGATCGACCGGAATCAGATCGAGAATCAGCTTGTTACCGGCGGGATAGGCCCGATGTCCCTTCAATCCCATGAAGGCGAGCGGCGCGCTGGTGGTGAAGCCTTCATTCCAGCCCGGAAAAGGAAAGCGCAGCGCGCTCTCGACGATGGCGGGCCGGACCAACGAATACTTGCAGCCGCTCTTGGCGATGGCCTGCTCGCCCATTGCTTTTGAATAGGTATAGGTGTTGGGCCAGCCCCAGGTCCGGGCGCGATCCATTCCAGCTTGAATCAATTGACCCGAGAGCCAGAGCTTGCGCTCGCGGCCGGTGGCGAGACGCAGCGCCTTCTCGTCGGCCGGGTCGCGGCCTTCATTCTCCAGTCGCCGCACCGCCGCGCCGCGGAACTGGGCGGCGAGAGCGTGGTCATCGGCCTGCGCGCGCAGCCGGCTCACCAGCGCGTCGACGTCCTTGAGCTCGGTCTCGACGGAGAAGACTGCGCCGGGCATAGTGCCATCGCGCTGCTTGGGGAAGCTGCCGAGGACCGGCTCGTCCTCGAAGACCGGACCGCTGCGGGTGCCGGCAACAAAGGAGGTGGAGATATGCACCAGCACGGCGCCGGTGTGCTTGCACAGCTCGGCCGCGTTGCGCGCGCCACCGGTATTGACCGAGACCGCGAGCTCCAGTGAGGGATTGAAGGTGACGAGTCCAGCGGAGTTGATCACGCAAGCAAGCTTTCCCGAGAGCTGGGCGACCTGCGCTTCGGTGAGGCCAAGCAAAGGGTCGGTCACGTCGCCGGCGATGGGGAAGCACTTGCTGCGCAGGAAGCTATCGAGTCCGGCGCCATATCGATTGCGCAGGGGATCGAAGGGCGGCGAGGGAACGACCTTGTTGAAGAAGCGGTCCTCGGCGGTGCCGCCAGCGCGCGGGCGGACCAGCACATAGACCTTGCCGACCTCGGGGTAGCGGTCGAGCAGCATGGTGAGCGCGACCTTGCCGAGGAACCCGGTCACCCCCGTGATCATGATCTCGCGGCCGCGGAAAGCCTCGGCGAGATCGATCGGCCCCTCGTGACCCGCCGCGATCAAGGCAGGGCCTTCGCCGCCGCAGCCAGCTGCTTGAGGTTCGCAGCCGCCGGCTCGAGCTCCGGCAACGAGACATCGGGCGTCGGCAACGAGACATCGGTCATGACCAGCGGCGGGTGATGCATGAGCGTGATCTCGGCCGACCGCCCCTGCCGGCCGCGCGCCATATCGATTGCTTCGGCGAGCGTATCGGCGCGCTCCCAGCCGAGCAACTGCGGGACGTGGGTATTCTCGGTGCCGACCGCGATGACCTGGCCCATATGCTGGCGACCATTTTCGCCCCAGTACCACATATAGAAGGGGTGGGCGCCGTGATAGGCGTTGCCCTTGCGATAGAGATGCACGTAGCTGGGATTCTCGGCGAAGTCCTTCTCGTACTTGCGGTGCAGCTCCATCGCGTCGGTGGTCTCGGGCAGCAGGCGGTGGAAGAACTCGATGTAGCTCGGGTGCTGCACCGGATCAAACTCGTCCATCAAGGGGTGTGTAACGATGAGCGTGCCGCCTTTTTTAATCAGCGGCACCCCGCGATTCATATTGAAGAAGTAGCCGCAGGCCATCACCTGCACCAGCAGTGGATTCAGGACCGAATTGACGTTGTAGGGGCTGATATAGGGGATACCCGCAATCAGGATGTCCGCCTGTCCCTTGACCGCCACCACACTTTGCCGCCGGCAGGCTTCCAGGATCTTCTCGTGCGCAGGTTCGGTGTTGCCCGCGGCAACGGCAATCAGTCCATAGCCCGCCGGCACCTTGTGGAAGATCTGCTGCCGCAGCGCGCGCGGGGCCTTGCCGAGCGTCCAGCGCAGGGCCGCAAGCGCGGTGCGGTCGAGGTCGGTGAAGTCCTCCTCGCGCTTTCCCAAAAACGCCATCGGGCCGTCGAACATCTTGTTGTTGAGCGCGGTCTCGATATGAAAGACATTGACGTGCTCGTCGATCACACGGCCGATGCGGTCCACCGAAGTGTGCAGCTCGGAATGCTTCGGCTCCATATACGACTTGCTCTTGCGAATGGCGTGCGGCGTGTGGTGCGCGCGCAGGCCCAGGTAATCAGTCAAGCCAGTGCCGACTGACTTGTGGCCTCCGTCCATGGGGACGAAATTGACGTTCAGGTAGATGACCAGGTCGGCGTCGGCCGCCTTCTTCGAGATACGGACCCGCTCGCCCGCGTCGGTGAGCCCCAATTCGACGATGCCGCCCGGCTCCTCGGCATCGTGATTGACGTAATGGTCGGGATAGTAAGCGTCGAAGATCTTCTGCCCCACCATCCGCTTCATCTCGGCCGGGGTCAGGCGCCGGTGAAGGGCGTTCGCGATCAGGAGCTCGACGTCATCCACGCCGGAGTCGGCGCAGAGCTGCAGCACGATCTCGAGCATGATCTGCCGCACGTCTGGAGTGCGCATGGGCGGCAGCGGCAACGAGATGTCATCGATGGCAATGACCACGCGCATCCCGGGCCGCAGCTGCGCGTGCAGCGGGTCGCAGCCTTCCGGGTGATTGATGGCCCAGCGGATGGCCGCGCGCCAATTGGCCAGCTCCTCGATGGGCGGATTGGGAAAGATCACCCGCGTGCCAACCGGGACTTCCTCGAGCAGAAGCTCGGTGTCCGAGAAGAGCATTCGCGGCGGCGAGCGCTTCTCCTGGATGACCACCTGCGCGTTTTCGTCGTAGCTCTGTCGCAGCTTGTCCAGCGAGCGCATGGGGCTCCTCCGGCGTCGCGTTCTATCCCACTTGGTGGGCGACCGCACGGACGGATTCGGCAGCCGACGGTCCCTTCCGGGCGAAGCTGGGTCGCCTCTGACCGGGGCTGGCTGGAGAGCACCTCTGCTTGTTCGCTGCTCGGCTCAGCGGTCGTTTTGCGCGCCGACCAGGTGGTCAGCCAGGCAGGAGAGCGGTGGGCGGAATGCGGAAACTTGAGTGCCGTGACACTGCTGAATGGGACGAAGACCACCCTGGCCAGCATCGCCTGCGATTCAGTCCTTCACCGTATTGGCGCATTCGTGAATCGGGAGATAGTGCCTTCTTCGAGACGTCGCCCGATTCTTCTTCCTGGACCACCCAGGCTTCCATCGGCGATTCGAGCCTCTTCGACCTCTCCGCGGTCAGCGCCGAATTCTATGCCGAGACCTATGGTACCGCATCCCCGAACCCTGGCGATTCGCGCAATGAGCTCCAGCTCTGGGTCGAATGCGGCACGCTCGCGGCAAACAAGGTAATCAATGGAATACAGACGCAGGTTGGCAGCGTGCCTTATTCAGGAACGTCCGATCTTTGGTGGCGGATCCGCGAGGCGGCGGGGACGACTTACCGGGAGGCTTCGCCGGACAACGTCAGTTGGACGGTGATCGGCTCCGCGCCAACCTCCGGACTGTTCCCCCTGAATGACCTGTCCATCGTGTTCTTTGCCGAGAGCGATGGCGCGGGAAGTCCCTCACCGGGGACGGCCCGGCCGGCCCCTTGGCGCCTCATCGCGGACAGCCCGCGTCGGGCGCAACACCGCCGGCAAAGAAGCGCAGCATCTGCAGGACGGTGCCATGGGCCGAGCCGGAGTTGCGCGAGATGCAGGCGTTGCCATCGACGGGAAATTGAGGTGGCCGCAAGACATGGCACTGGGGACACGGACCTGGGACCTGCTGTTCGCAGGGGTGGAGCCGCCTGTCCCCAGGGGAGCAGGGCATAAGCGCGGCCGGACCGCGCAATCTCAAGGTGCGTGTTGGGCGGCGGACTGCCATTCCGGCGGCGGCTCGGTGCGCGCCTCGCCGGAGGGAAGACCTCTAGCCACTGATGCGAATTGACCGAGGGCGAAGAGCCCGCCGTTCGGATCGGCGCCGTAAACTCCGCTGCGGCCCGCCGCTAATTCAGCCACACGGCTCTTCGCGGGCGCGCGCAGCGCCGCGACGACGGCCTCGTGATCGGCGCGGCTGGTGCGCGCCGCGCAGAGCGTGCGCCCGAAGCGCGTTGTCGCTCTTGGAGCGACAGCTCGAGGGAAGTTGGGGACGGCACTGGCCGTGCGAAGCAGGGCACTCCGCGCGCGGTCCGCGCGGCGGTGCGGGACAGTCCTAGCTCGCGATGCTCCAGAGATCCGCCTGCGGGATGGCCTCGCCGAACGCCGGCATGGCGGTCTCGGAACGCCATAGGTCGCGGCAGCGAAGATGCGGCCAAGGCGTGAGGGAGCCCACCCTTTTGCCGACCGAAAAGGACGTGGACTGGCTGGGACAGATCGAGGGTTGCATTCGGCGTCCAGAGCGCTTTGTGGCACGCCGCGCACGCCTGCCGGTACAGGGTTTTTCCGCGCGCGAGGGCGGGCGAAGCCTCGGGCAGTCAAGGTCACTGCCCCAGAGTGAGCTGCCGCACTGAGTGTTCGAACGCATCGACGACGAGCACCGTGGATGCCGATACGACGGCGACGCCGCGCGGCCAACCGAACCCGGCACTCTCGCCCGGGCCATCGATGGTGCCGCCGCGCGTGCCACCTGCGAGCGTCTCGACGGTGCCGTTGGGCCGCAGCGTGCGGACGCGAGAACTCGCGCCATCGAGCATCACCAACTGACCATCTGGAAGTCCGGCGAGTGCGAGCGTCTCCGAGACACTCGCTGAACTCGCGGGACCGTCCGTCCAGCCTTTACGGCCGATCGCGCCGAGCAACTGGCTCACGTTGTGACCCGCGGTCATGGAAACCGTGCGCACCACGCCGGTGGCCGGTTCGGCGATGGCCGCATCGCCGTTCGCCAGGAGCGCAACCGCAAAGGGATACGAGAGATGGGCGGAGCTGCCGGGGCCATCGACCGGGTCGCTCGCACCGTTGCCTGCCAGCGTCGACACGTCTCCGGTCGGCGAGACCGCGCGCAGCCGCAGGTTCCACATGTCCGCGACGAGAAGCGTTCCGTCGGCCCGAAGCGCGATGCCCATCGGCCAGTTGAACGCGGCCTGCGCAGCCGGCCCATCGGCGAAGGTCTGCTGCCCGCTCCCTGCGAGCGTGGTCACGGCACCGCCGGAAATCTTGCGGATGAGGTGGTTGCCGGTGTCGGAGACGTAGATGTCTCCGTTCGGGGCCACAGCGACTCCGTGGGGATTGCGGAATTGCGCGGTCGCGACGCTGCCGTTCGCGTTTCCGGGAGCGCCGCCCGCGATCACAGACACCCTGCCGCTGGAGGTGACGCGGACGATCGCATCCGCGTCGGCGACGATGGCGTCGCCGTTCGGAGCCACCGCGATTGCCGCCGGCCTGGAGAGAGCGCGCGTCCAGGTCGAGACGGTCACGTTGCCGCGATACGTCGGGGTGGTGGCGCCCGGCGAGAGGTCAAGATGCTGGAGCGCAGCCGGGCCGAGCGTGCCGTCACCTGCGAATCGTGAGAAGATGTTGGCGGTCAGCTGCTGGATGCGCGGGTCCCAGGCACCAGGCGCCGAGAGCTGCCGCGACCAACTAATGCTGCCGGCGGAGAACACGATTGCGCCGCTCGGGGCGGTGTACAGCGTGCTCTCGCACGTCGAGAAAAGCGCGCCATTGTAGTCTTCAGCGAGCGCCTGGCCGGCGAGCTGGACGTTGGCCGGCGAATATCCATTGTCAATGCGCCGGTCGCACTCGGTCCCGTATACGCCGGCAATCTGACCGTTCGCGCTCATGCCTGAACCAGTCCAGAGCCACGACGATGGGTCCGTCACGGTCAGAGGGACTTCCGTCGTCATCCAGGTCCCATACATCTCTCCGATTAGCGCGTTCTCAGGGCGGTTCACCGGCGCGTTGCGCCACTTGGTCGTGACGTGCGCCGGGTCCGTCTGCATCGCCGGATCGAGCTTGGCGAAATCCTTGTAACCGATGAGGAGCCGGCGCGTGGCGTCTTGAAACCGGACCTGCCAATACGCGTCGTTGGCCGCGAAGAAGGCCGCATTGGAGCCGCGCGAGACGGCACGGTCGAGAGCGTCGCGCATATTCGCTGTCCAATATTCGCTGTGACCCTGAATGACGACCATCCGGCGGCGATCGATCAGGTCTGGCGTGGCATCGAGGTCGCTGTCCGTCACGTAGGCGAGGTCGTATCCCTGTCCCTCCGCAAAGGTGATGAAGTCGAGATCCTTCGCAAGTAGCTCGCCGCTGCCGTTGCCGCGAACGTAGGGCCGGTCAAACGAAACCGCGTAGGCGTGGTGCGCCGTCCAGTCCGACCGGCTGTTCATGTAGAGGCTGGTTCCACCCCATGGGTTGTAGGCCTGATAGGTGTCGGTTGAGACGGGGTAGAGGATCGTCGCCGCTGGCGCGGGCTCGCGCACAACGAACGTGGCGTATGTTTCGCCCAAGGATGAGGTGAGCCTGACGAGATAGACGCCAGTCATCGCGGAGGTGGGAATCTCGATCTGGAGATTCGGAGACCAACCCGCGCTGACCGCGCCCGTGGTGGGGTCGAGCGTCCCCGCCGTGAAGGCCGGGACTGAAACCGGCCCTCCCTGCGCGAGCTGCCGTCCGCCCGCGCCGCCATAGTAACCAACGCGCCACAGTTGCCAGGTCGTAGTGGTGGCAGACGACGCGGCCACAGAAACGTTGGCCCGCTGACCAGCCAGGTAGCTCGTGCGGTCGCAATAGGCGGCGATCTGCGAGGACGCCCTCAATAGCCTCCATCCCGTGCTGCCGGGCAAAAGGTTCTCGTCGATGATGGGCGAGTGTCGCAATGTGAGGAAGCTTGTTCCCGCGTCTTCCGGACCTCCGGCGGTGCCGCCGTCCGTTGTACCGCCGTCCGTTGTGCCGCTGTCAGTTGTACCGCCGTCGGAGAGTCCGCCGTCCTGCGGCGCCACCGAGGAGCCTGAACCGCAACCCATCAGCGAGGCCATCAGCAGCGCTGAAACTGTCTTCTTCACGGTGACACCCCTTTTGTGAGTCTCTCGTGAGCAAGCGCCGGGCCGCTTCGCTTGTCCGAAAGCTCACCGATCTTCGCCGATCAGGGCACCCATTTTCTCCATTCACTCCATTGGAATTCCATAACTGACAATAAACTCGCCCGAAGTGGGGTTCAAGTTGGGCCTAACCAAACCTGACCCGCGGTGTGTCTTGATTCGCGACCCCTTTGCGTCGGCGGCGCAGCGCCACCAATGGAAGCGGCGAGAGCAGGAGCCAGAGGCTCTGCGGACCGCCCGTGCTGCACCCGCCGACGGACGATTTGGCTACGGTAATCGTGGGGCCTCTGGGGGAAGGCGAAGGTGCCGGCGAGTTGCTGGTTCCGGTGCCAGGGCCGCTCCCCGTGCCGGTGCCGCTCCCCGTGCCGGTGCCGGTACCGGAGCCGCCGGTTCCGCTGCCGCCCGTTCCGCTGCCGCCGGACCCGCTGCCGCCGGACCCGCTGCCGCCGGACCCGCTGCCACCGGACCCGCTGCCGCCGGACCCGCTGCCACCGGACCCGCTGCCACCGGACCCGCTGCCACCGGACCCGTTGCCGCCGGACCCGCTGCCGGTTCCGCCAGGCGGCGGCGTGTCCTTGCCCAGCGCGTGGATGATCATGGCTGCGAGCTGTGCGCGAGCAGAGTCGATCGCGTCGGGCGTGGTGGTCGAGAGGTAAGCATGCGCGAAAAGTCCTTTCGCGATTTGTAGCGCCTGCGCGGAGAGGCCGAGCTTGGTGGCGAGCATCAGGAGCTCGTAATCCTCCATGCCGTCGCGGATGCCCTTCATTCGCAGCGACTCCACCGGGATCTCGGTCGTGCCGCCAATTTTAGCCGGGGTGCCCGGGTAAAAAAGGTTACCGTCGCCGGTGCCGCCGAAGTTCCACTGGTTGGTCCAAGGGTCGCCATTGAAATAGCCCATGGTGACTTCGTAATAGAGCTCGCCTTGCACGTTGTAGACGAACGACAGCCACTCCTGCGCCCGATTGCGCGTGCCGTCCGTGTCGATGGCGTAAGAGGGCCAGCCCGCCTCTCCGCTGCCGTTGCGTCCGGGGACGCTGCTGCAGCCGAACGACATGCAGCTCTGGTACCACCAGATAGTGGCGGGATACTTCGCGCGCTGCGTGCCTTGGTGATCGACTTTGCCGTCCATGTAATTGACGACCGGAACATACAAATCGATGCTGCCGTTTACAGACTGCGCGTTGGCCTCGTCGGTGGTGGTCGTGACAAGCGTGGGGATGGCCGAGTCCGCCGCATGCGACGCGGCAGATCGGGTCGTAATGTCGGACCAGGCGCACTGGAGCGGCGGCTCGTCGCAGACGTAGCTGAAGAGCTGCGTCCAGCCGTGCTGTTTGAAGTGCTTCGACCAAGCCGAGACGATCGGCGTGGTGATCGTGCCGCTGACGCGCGCCGCGGTCAGCTTTGCTCCCTGCAGGCGGGTAGGGGCTGTACCGGCGAGGAATGGTCCGGCATACAGATCGAAGTCCGCCCAGTGCCGGTCATTCCCATTCGCATCGACGGTATCGTCGTAATACGGGCGATCGATGGAGATGTGATTGTCGAGCGCGGCCTGGATGTAACGAGCACGGAGCTGCATCTCGGACGTATAATTGGTGCAATTGCCGTCGCCGTGCCCCATGCAGGGTCCATTCCACGTCATCCCGAATGCGCTCTTGAGCGTGGAAGTTGAGGGAACGGCGAAGTCCCAGACAGTCAGGGTCACCGGGATGTTGGCGGTCACGCTGCCATTCACGACGACCGTGCCATGATAGACGCCCGCTGGCGTCGAGGCCGGGGCGTGGATGTCGACGAGCACCGCGCGGCTCTCGCCCGAGGGAACGTCGAACGGAAAAGCATTGCGCTTCTCACCAACGATCGGATCGACGTTCGGGATCAGCGCGTCCGGCCAGACCCCGGCGGCTCCGTCTGCGCCGCTCGGAAACTGAACGTCGATGGTCCCTTCCCGATACAGCACGAGCTCGCGGCCAGAAATCGTGTGACCAAAACCGTCGGTCAGGGCCTCGAAGGCCATCGAAATGCCCGTCGCTTGACCCGTCACGACCACGTGGAACGATTCGAACTCGTTCTGTGCTGCAAAGAGCGTCGCGATTGTCGGCGCAGTGGCCGAGGGCTGGGTGATTGGCCTGACCTTCGCCGATGAGGGCGCGACCCAGACTTGGGCCGCGCGAGCGCCGGATGAGAGGGCGAGGGCGGCGGCGAGCGCGATACGAAAATCCAAAGGGGCCTCCTTGGCTGGTTGTCCATCGAATCGCCGGGTGCTCGGCGTTTCGGTTGACCAACTGAGGAGGGATGCGCCTTATTGCACGAATTGTTAGCAGGCAAGTGCTCCAGAATCGGGAGATATAGGCAAAATGCTCCGCAAGTCGCCCATTGCCCTACCAATCAATAATTTTAGCGTATTCGGATGACTACCGAGGCACGGCAACGAAATTCGTACGCCGGACAAGCCAGGCCAGGCTCGCCTATAGAGGAGAGTTGATGCTCGGTTGACTGGTCGTGGCTCAAGCGGAGACTTGGCCTACCGGGGGGCGACGGCCGCGAGGTGCTCAAGTCGCGAGCAGGCGAGTTAGCGCTCGAAGATTTTGCTACAAAATTCTTCGGGACGGATGAGGCCCATCTGTCGTTGCGTGCGCTGTAGGCGCGCCCAAGCGCAGCGAGAAGTCGGGCCAGGCTTTTTGAGGGGCGCCAGCAGCGAGCCGTCCCGCGCGCGCACCCGGATCAAACAAACTGCCTGGGCAGGGAAGCAGAGGCTAGAGAAAGAAGCCCGCGGGCGTTAGCGCAGATCGAGGATGGGCCACTCGTAGGCGCGGGCATGGCTGCGCAGGCGCGTATCCGGGTTGACCGCGGTGGGGCGGCCGACGACCGTGAGCATCGGATAATCAGAGAGGCTGTCTGAATAGGCGTGCGACTGATCGAGGCGCAGGCCGTGCGCGATGCAATAGTCGCGGATGCGGTTTGCTTTATTGGCGCCTTCAACAATGGGCGGGATCACCTTGCCGGTGGCGAACCCTTCAACGAACTGCAGCGAGTTGGCGATGAGGTCATCCGCGCCCAGCGCCTTTGCGAGCGGCCACATGGTGATGTCGATGGCGCCCGTGCAGAGCACGATCTTGCAGCCGGCGCGACGGCATTCATTGATGATGTCCATTGCCCCGGGATAGACGGCGGGCTTGAGCACCTTTTCAGTCAGGTCGAAGGTGAGCTCGAGCAGGCGATCTTCCGAGAGCCCGCGGTAGGCGCGATAGAAGAGCTCGTTAAAGACTTTGCGATTAAAGGCATTGGCCGCAGCATAGACCGGCGCCATGGCAAAACCTTTGATCAGCCGCTCGGCGGTACCGAAGATTGTGCCGCGATTGAGCACGTAATAGGCATAAGCATGGACGACATTGGTGGAGATGAGTGTCCCGTCCACGTCGAAGAAGGCGCCCTTCGTCCAGCGCGTGGTCGCCGGAGCCGAAGCTGGCGTAGCCGGGGGCGCCTCAATCACGGCGTCGGCCGAACAACCGCAACAGCATGATGAAGAGGTTGATGAAGTCGAGATAAAGCGAAAGCGCGCCCCGCAGCGCCATGCGCTCGTCGCCTTCTTCACCCATGGCGCGAATCTTCTGCGTGTCGTAGGCGGTGAGGCCGGCAAAGACCACTACCCCCGCGCAGGAGACGATGAAGTCGAGCGCGCTCGAGTGCAGGAAGATGTTGACTACGGTCGCGAGCAGGACGCCGATGAGCCCAATCATCAGGAAGCTGCGGGCGCCGGTGAGATCGCGCTTGGTGACCGTTCCGTAGAGCGAGAGTCCGAAGAAGGCGCCGCCGGTGATGAAGAAGGTCGAGGCGACCGAGGCGCTCGTATAGGTGAGCAGATAGACAGAGAAGGTGACGCCGGAGAGCGC
Organism: Deltaproteobacteria bacterium; assembly: GCA_025358085.1. Classification (GTDB taxonomy): domain Bacteria; phylum Myxococcota; class Myxococcia; order Myxococcales; family 40CM-4-68-19; genus JANYKT01. The sequence continues at coordinate 38,550 of JANYKT010000010.1, forward strand.
GCAATAGCCGAGGAACATACCGACCGCGGCGGCCATCGAGGCGCGCTGTACGACGCTCGAGAACATCCAGACCATGCCCAGTTCGGCGATACCGACGACCCAGAAGAGACCGGAGACGCCGATGACTTGTCCATTCGAGTTGACGCGATAGAACGCCGAAAGCAGGCCGGGGCTGTTGGTCACTGCCCAGGCGACCATGCCGGTGAGCGCGAGGCCGAAAGCCATCCAGCGGTAGACGGCAGCCATGAATTCGGCGGTGCGGCTGCGGCCGATGGGCCCTGCATCTGCTCGGCCGGTTCTGCCGGGTTGCGATGACCACGCGTCCATGATGAGGCTCCTTTTTGAAAGCGACGCGGAATGTAACCGGACGCGTCAGGCTTCGCCAGCGAGCTCCTCCCAGAGCGCGACGGCGGAGGCGCAGCGTGCGACGTAGAGCGCGGCGAGAGCGGTGAAGCCGGTGAGCGAGAGGCCGCGCGCGGACCAGAGCCGGCCCACCAAGTCGAGGCCGGCAGAGCATTCGCGAGAGAGGCGGGCAGTCGGGGCCTCGTCGAGCGGGCCTGCCGGGCACAGCTGGGAGATCCACGCTGAGGGCGCCCCGTGGCGCAGCGCAGTCCAGCGGACCGGCTGCCAGCCACCGACGGCGCCGAGCAGCGCTTCGGGATTGGGCGGGAGGCGGCCTGCGCGCGCGTCGTCGCGAAACCGGAGCAGGTGCGGCGCGACTTGCAGCGCATGCGAGAGCCCGGCGAAGAAGGTGCGGAAGCCGGGCGCGGCGGCAGCGGCGGGGTTGTCGATCAGGAGGCGCGCGAGCCACTCGTCGGCGTAGAGCTCGCTCCCCGCGGCGGCGCGCTCGGTGAGTTCTTGCACGAGCTGGTCCTCGCCCGGCGGCGGGATCGCGCCCGCCTGCAAGTCTTCGGGGAGAAAGAGCAGGCTCGCAACGGTGGCGTGGCCGACGAGCCGCAGCACCGACGCGTGAGCGCGAACGATTAATGTGGGGACACCATACTGATTTCCGGCAGAGGTCGGAGCCGCGGGTGCGGGGACACGAATCGCCTCGGCGCCGGAAAGCTGTGCTGGCGCGGGAGCGGCACCGGGAAATGCGTATGGTGTCCCCGAATTTTCTGCTGGGGGAAATGAGTATGGTGTCCCCATATTAAAGGCGCGGCCGAGGTCGATGAGGCGGGAGGCTTCGGAGCGGGCGCGGCGCGTGAGTTCGCCGCGCTGGGATTCGCGCTCGTCGTGTGCGCCGATGCCGTCGAGCACGGACGAGCCCGCTGGCACGGGAGGGCGCGGGAGCAGGCCACGCGCGAGCACCTCGTCAAAGCCCGGTGCGCCGTCCCAGCTGAAGACGTCGGCCGAAGTTGCCAGGCCCTCGAGCTGCACCAGCGCCGGCTCCGCGGGACGGTGGTCCGTCAGCGGCAGCGCTGCCTCGACCGCATCCAGCAGCAGCTCGGCGAGCTGCAGCGCGGTCGCCTCGCGTTCGGCGAACCCAGGGCGCAGGGCGCGCGCCAGCACGGCGGCCAGGCGTTGCTCAGGAAGGAGGTCCATCACGCCTCGCAAGATAGACTTGATCAAGCGGGCAGAAGGGTGGAACCGCAAACGATGGCGCGCCGCCGCTTGACCCGGAAGGAGAGCGGGCCTATATCCAACTTGAGTTCATGGCGCGCCACCGTTGAGGCATCAGTAAATGACGCTGGGTCCTATAGATTATCAGATCCTCGACCTGCTGCAGCGCGACGCGAGGATCACCCAGAGCGAGATCGCGGCCTCGGTCGGGCTGTCCCAGCCGAGCGTCGCCGACCGGATCCGCAAGCTGGACGAGTCCGGCGCCGTCGCGGGCTATGTCGCGCGGCTCGACCCGCGCCGCATGGGCAACGACATCCGCGCCTTTGTCGGCGTCCGCATCGCGCACCCGCGGCACCACGAGGCGTTCATCCGCGGCGTGCAAGAGATCCCGGAGGTGCTCGAGTGCCACCGGGTCGCGGGCGTCGAATCGTACATCCTGAAGATCGTCACCCGGAACACGGAGACGCTCGACGAGTTGATCTCCGGGACGCTGCGGCGTCTGGCGGGCGTCACCCGCACCCAGACCACCATCGTGCTCTCGACCGTCAAGGAGGGCACCGCGGTGCCGCTCCCGCTCGCCGAAGACCTGCCCGCGCGAAAAGGCGCCCTCAAGCCGCGCAGAGCCGGCCCGGAAAAGAAGGAAGTGTCATGACTTTCTCTCGCCGCATGTCCCGCGCCAAGCCATCCGCAATCCGCGAGATCCTGAAAGTCACCGAGCGTCCCGAGGTGCTCTCCTTCGCGGGTGGGCTGCCGGCGCCCGAGGCGTTCCCGGTCGAGGCCATCGCGCGCGCGCACGCGCAGGTGCTGGCTTCCCCGGCGGCGCCGGCCGCGCTGCAGTACGGTCCGACCGAGGGCTTCGCACCGTTGCGCGCCTGGATCGCCGAGCGCATGGCCCGCCGCGGGATACGCTGCCGCCCCGAGCAGGTGCTCATTACCGCCGGCTCGCAGCAGGGCATCGACCTCGTCGGCAAGGTGCTGCTCGACGAGGGGGACACGGTGGTGGTGGAGAACCCGTCGTACGTCGCCGCGCTGCAAGCCTTCGAGTCGTATGAGGCGCGCTTCGAGGTGGTCGGCAGCGACGACTGCGGCATGCGCATCGACGAGCTCGAGGCGGTGCTGCTGCGCTCGCGGCCGAAGCTCATTTATCTGGTCCCGACCTTCCAGAACCCGCGCGGCACCACGCTGTCGCTCGAGCGCCGCGTCCGGCTCGCGCAGCTGGCGGCCGAGTACGGCGTGCCGGTGCTCGAGGATGATCCCTACGGCGAGCTGCGCTACCGCGGCGCCGCGCTGCCGGCCATTGCGGCGATCGATGAAGCGGCGCCCGTCATTCATCTCAGCTCCTTTTCGAAGACGCTTTCTCCCGGCCTGCGGCTTGGGTGGGCGGTCGCGGACGAGAAGACCATCCGTATGCTGACGGTGGCGAAGCAGGCGGTGGATCTGCATACGGGATCTCTCGCGCAGCACGCGACGGCGAGGCTGCTCGAGACCTTCGATTACGACGCTCATTTGAAGACCGTCTGCGCGCTGTACAGCACGCGCTGCGAGGTGATGCTGGCCGGGATCGAGCGGCACTTCCCGAGCGGAACCACCTTGACGCGACCCGAGGGCGGACTATTTGTCTGGGCGCGGTTGCCCTCCGGGCTCAATGCCCAGGAGCTGTTTGTCGAGGCGATGAAAGAACGAATTGCCTTCGTCCCGGGTGCACCCTTTTTCGCCGCCGCGCCCGATCACAGCACGCTGCGGCTCAATTTTTCCAATCGGCCACCGGAGGCGATCGCGGAAGGAATGGCGCGCCTCGCCGGCTGCATCGCGCGGCTGCAGGACCAGCCCCGCGCGGCGGTGGGCTGAGCCCTCCCGCGAGAGCATTCGAGTGCACAGCATCTTCCGACGGCCCGCGGGTGCTCTGCTCCTCGCGGCACTCAATCGCTTGAGTCCGCGGCGGGGTCACCAGCACCCCCGGGGGTGCTGGTTGCACGGCTCGGAACGCCCTGATAAGTTTGCTTCCACTCTGTAAACATTCTTGCATGGACCGAAACAGCACAGTCCTGGTGGCCCTGCGCCACGACGCGCAGCGAACTGCGCTCGTCGCCATGCTCGATCAGCGGCACTCCTACAAGGTCCTGCTGGCGAAATCGGCCGCCGAAGCCAGGACCATCATCGACGAAGCGCACGTCGACTTGATGCTGATCGACGATGGCCAGGGCTTCGAAGGCTGCAGCGTCCTCGCCCAGCTTCGGCTCTCCAATCCCGAAATAGTCCGCGTGCTGGTGCTGCCGGAGACTTCCGAGCCGGGGCGAAAAGCAGTCTCGGAAGCAGCGGTCTATCAGTTCCTTCGCCGGCCGCTCGACGCCGAACAGGCGAGCCTCGTGGTCAAGCGTGGCCTCGAGGCTCGCGAGCTTGCCCGCCGCCATCGCCTGCTCTCGCGCGAGTTCAAGATCTCGGACGACGCTTCGATCCTTGCATTGGGCCAAGGCTACCAGCTCCGTCCCGAGAGCCAGCGCTTCGAGAAGCTGGTCTACGTGAGCGAGCGCATGTCGGCGGTGTGCGACCTCGCGCGGACTTCCGCCAAGACCCAGTTGCCCATTCTCATCCAGGGCGAGACGGGCACCGGCAAGGAACTGCTCGCGCGCGCGGTGCACTACAATTCGACCCGGCGGGCGAGCCCGCTCCTGGTGCAGAACTGCGGCGGTCTGCCTGATGAACTCCTGCAGTCCGAGCTGTTCGGCCACAAGCGCGGCGCCTTCACCGGCGCGGTGTCCGATCGTCTGGGCCTGTTCCGCGCAGCCGACGGAGGCACCGTCTTCCTCGACGAGATCTCCGAGGTCTCGCCGTCGTTTCAGGTGAGCCTCTTGCGCTTCCTGCAAGATGGAGAGCTCAAGCCCCTGGGCTCCGACCGCACCATCACCGCCGACGTGCGCATCATCGCGGCCTCCAACCGGCCGCTGAAATCCCTGGTCGCAGCCGGAGAGTTCCGTCGCGATCTTTACTATCGCTTGAAGGGCTTCGAACTCGAAGTGCCTTCGCTGCGCTCGCGGCCGGAGGACATTGCCGCCCTTGCCGAGTTCTTCGCCGCCAAGCACAGCGAGGCGATGGCGCGAAAGGTCCTCGGCATCTCCGCGAGTGCGCTGGAGCGGCTGACCGCATATGACTTTCCTGGAAACGTGCGCGAATTGGAGAACGAGATCCGCCGCATGGTCGTGCTCACGAACGACGGCGAGTACTTGACCACCCGCCACCTGCCGCAGTCCATCCTCGATGCCGTCGTGCGCCCTCCAACGCTGCGCTCCGGGCCGGCGGACATCTCTGGAAAGACTTTAAAGGACAAGGTCGAGAGCCTGGAGAAGAACCTGGTCCTGGAAACTCTTGGCCGCTTGCGCTGGAACCAGAGCCGCGCCGCTGACGAACTGGGCTTGTCCCGCGTTGGTCTCGCCAATAAAATCAAGCGCTACGGTCTCGACCGGGAGCCATGATGACCACCGTCCTACAATTTCCTCACGCGAGAGTGCGAAAGCCCGGTGAGCCGGCCCGCGAGCTGGGCCTGGGTCTGCTGGCGCAAACCCTTGGCGTGCGACGCGAGACGCTGAGCGGTCACTGGTGCAGCCGCTGTAATGGAATCTGGTACGGGTTCCTGCTCGAGGTCACCTGTCCCGTCTGCGCCAACCGGCATGGCTAGCCATTCGCAAGGCTGTTCAAAAGTGCAAACCAAGTTGGTCTAGTCAACCAAGTATCCAGCTTTCGCGTCGCCCTTTTCGCGGGCCTTGAGGACGCTCACGAGTGAACGCCTGCGGCAAGGCGCGCTGGCCCATTCCGTGCTTCGCAATGGAGTCGGCAGCACTCAAACGAAATCGCGAAAGGACGTAGACGTCCAATGGCCAATCTTCTCTGGCTTCAAGGCGGAGCGTGTTCGGGAAATACGATGTCCTTCCTCAATGCCGAGGAACCGAGCGCGTGTGATCTCGTCACCGATTTCGGGATCAATATCCTCTGGCATCCTTCCCTGGGAATGGAGCTCGGCGACAATCTGCAGAAGCTGCTCAAGTCGTGCGCGAGCGGGCAGACGGCGCTCGACATTCTCGTCTTCGAGGGCAGCGTGGTGAACGCGCCGGGCGGCACCGGTGAATGGAACCGGTTCGCGGGCCGCGCAATGAAGGACTGGGTGCGGGACCTCTGCAAAGTGGCGACCTTTGTGGTCGCGGTCGGCGACTGCGCGACCTGGGGCGGGATTCCGGCCACCGCTCCGAACCCGTCGGAGAGCCAGGGATTGCAATTCCTCAAACGCAAAGCGGGCGGCTTCCTCGGTACGCAATACCGCTCGAAGGCCGGCCTGCCCGTCATCAACGTCCCGGGATGCCCGGCGCACCCGGACTGGATCACGCAGATCGTGGTGGCGGTCGCAACCGGCCGCGGCGGCGAGATTGCGCTCGACGACTTTCAGCGCCCGAAGACGTTCTTCACCAGCTTCACGCAGACGGGCTGCACGCGAAACATGCACTTTGCATACAAGGTTTCGGCAACTGAGTTCGGCCAGCGCAAAGGCTGCTTGTTTTACGATCTGGGCTGCCGCGGGCCAATGACCCACTCGCCCTGCAATCGAATCCTCTGGAATCGGCAATCGTCGAAGACCCGCGCCGGTATGCCCTGCCTGGGATGCACCGAGCCTGAGTTTCCCTTCCAGGATCTCGCTCCTGGCACGGTCTTCAAGACACAGACCGTGATGGGCATTCCCAAGGACATGCCCACCGGCGTGGAGAAGTCGGGCTACATCAAGCTCACCTCGGCCGCGAAAGCTGCCTCCCCCAGATGGGCTGAGGAAGATCTCTTCGTCGTTTAAACAAGCGAACGAAGCCTGTTGAGCCGGCGACCCATTCATTCCACTACCTGTTTCTTCGACCCCTTTGAACGGAAAGAGCGTCACTATGCCCTCAACTGCCGTGCAGACACTCGATATCTCGCCGGTCGGCCGCGTCGAAGGCGACCTCGACGTTCGCGTCGAGATCGAGAATGGCGTCGTCGTCAACGCGTGGACCCAGGCCGAGCTCTTCCGCGGCTTCGAGGTCATCCTCCGCGACAAGGATCCGCAGGCCGGACTCGTGGTCACGCCGAGGGCGTGCGGCATCTGCGGCGCCTCCCACCTGACCTGCGCCGCCTGGGCGCTGGACACCGCCTGGAAGACCACGGTGCCGCGCAATGCCATCCTGGCGCGGAACCTCGGGCAGATCGTCGAGTCGCTGCAGAGCCTGCCGCGGCATCACTACGGCTTGTTCATGATCGATTATACGAACAAGTGTTATTCGAAGTCGCCGTACTATGAAGAAGCCTTGAAGCGCTGGGCGCCGTTCACCGGCAAGAACTATGAGCTGGGCGTCACCATCTCCGGCCGCCCGGTCGAGATCTACGCGCTGCTCGGGGGACAGTGGCCCCACTCCAGCTACATGGTTCCCGGCGGCGTCATGTGCGCGCCGACGCTCACTGATGTGACCCGCGCCTGGTCGATCCTCGAGCACTTCCGCCGCAACTGGATCGAGCCCTGCTGGCTGGGATGCAGCATGGAGCGCTACGAGCAGATCCGCTCCTACGACGACTTCATGGTCTGGCTGGACGAGAAGCCCGAGCACGCCGACTCGGACCTGGGCATGTTCTGGAGGATGAGCCAGGACATCGGCCTCGACAAGTATGGCCGCGGGCACAAGAAGTATCTCTCCTGGGGATATCTGCCTCACGAGGACAAGTATCAAAAGCCCACCATTGAAAACCGCAACGCTTCAGTGATCATGAAGAGCGGAGTGTTCGACGGCGCCGCCGGGACGCACAAGCTGATGGATCAGGGCATGACCCGCGAGGACACCAAGCACGCCTGGTACGATGAGGGCGCGCCGCAGCATCCGTTCGATCGCACCACCAGGCCCACGCAGAAGAACACCATCGATCATCAAGGCAAGTACTCGTGGGCCACCGCCGTCTCGCACCTGCAGGACGGTCGCCTCGAGGCTGGGCCGCTGGCCCGGCAGCTTGTGGCCGGCGGAACGCACGGAGAGAGCTGGCAGCACCACGACCCGCTCGTGCTCGATATGTACAAGAAGATGGGCGGCGCGAGCGTTCTGCTGCGCCACTTCGCCCGGATGCACGAGGGCGTAAAGCTCTATCGCGAAGCCGAGCGGATCCTGCGCGAGTTCAAGCTCAATGACCCCTGGTATGTGAAGCCGACGGAAAGGGACGGCCGCGGCTGGGGGGCCACCGAAGCCATTCGCGGCGCGCTCTGCCACTGGATCGAAGTGGAGAACGGCAAGATCAAGAACTATCAGATCGTCGCGCCGACCACCTGGAACGTGGGCCCGCGTACGAGCGATGGAATCCGTGGCCCCATCGAAGAGGCGCTGATGGGCATTCCGATTGCGAATCCGAGCGACCCGGTTGAGGTGGGCCACGTCTGCCGCTCGTACGATTCGTGCTTGGTCTGCACTGTTCATGCGTACGATGCCAAGACGGGCAAGGAGCTTGCTCGTTTCCGTACCGCTTGACGAAGCGCGGGGAGTTCACACCATGAGTGGAAGCGAGAAAGACAGCGCGCTTCTCCAGCTCATAACCCAGACGCTGGAGACCGGTCTGCAGACGCAGACCGAGCCGTTTCCCGAGACGGAGGTGCTCTTCGGCGAGATCCTGACCCAGCTGCGGCATCTCGACCCCGACGACCTCAAAAGCAAGCTCGTCATCGGCGGGTTCATCAATCATCCTTATGGGCCCGACAAGCAGCGTTGCCTCGAGTGCATGTATTTCCTGGTGCACCGGAAGTGGTGCGATCTCCCCGAGCTTTCAGTGCCGGTGGACGCCGAGTGGTGGTGCCGCCTCTGGCGGATTTAGGGCCTCTGCGATGGACGACAGCGCCGCCCGTGAAGAGGTCCGTTCGCTGCTGGCTTCAGGCCTCGTCACCGAGGTGTTTCCCCGCGCCGACAGCCAGGACGATGCCCTGGCGATCACGGCCCGGCTGCGCGGCGCGGACGGCCTGCGCCAGAAGCTGGTGATCGCGGGCTTCACGCTCGAGACCATCGTGTACGCGGGCATCGAACAACCCTGCTCGACCTGCATGTACTTCCTGGTCCATCGGCGCTACTGCGAGCTTTCGGAGCTCAAGCTTCCGGTCGAGCCCGAGTGGTCGTGCCGTCTGTGGCGGATGTAACTGGCCAGAAAAAATGGACCAGCCACCATGATTGTCGTGATTGGCTGCGGAAACCTGAATCGCTCCGACGATGGGGTCGGAGTCGAGGTGATCAGGGCACTGCAGGCGCGAGCGGCCAGCCGCGCCGACTTGACTCGCCCGCGGCCCGAGGCGCGCTTCCTCGACGCGGGGACCGACGGCATGGCGGTGCTGTTCGCTGCGCGGGGCTGCTCGACCCTGATCGTCGTCGACGCGAGCCGGAGCGGAGGGACGCCGGGCTCCATCTTCGAGGGGCCGGGGCAGGAGTTTGAGCAGCCCCACCAGGCGGCGTTGAATCTGCACGACTTTCGCTGGGACAACGCGCTGCACGCGGGCCGGCAGATTTTCCGCGAGGCGTTTCCGCGCGACGTGATCGTGATCTTGATCGAGGTGCGCTCTCTCGCTTTGGGCCTGGGCCTCTCCCCGGAGGTCCGGGAAGCCGCGGTCAAGGTTTGCGATCGGGTCGAGGAGCTGATCGTCGCACGCGGAACGGGGCCGGCCAGGTGAGCGCCGAAGAAGCCACGGTCGTCCTGAAGCGCGGGGCGCTCTGCTTCAGCAAGAGCGACATCGATCGGTTTTTCCCCGGCATCGACGCGGTCGTGCTGCTCCGCGACGGGGACGCGCTGGTGATCCTGCCCGTGGTGGCGGCTGCCGCCGGCGGCTATCTGCTCAAGCAGCGCAATCTCAAAGGCGACCGGATCGCCCATGCCGCCGGCTTCCTGCGCGGCTTTGGAATCGACGACGAGCCCGAGCGCTCCTGCACTGCCGGGTGGAGCGCGGAGCGGGCGGCCTTGGTGATCCCTGCGTTTTTCAGTGTGCAAACTTAGTATCCATGATGCATACAGACTAGACACCCCTGCTTCGCGCTCGTAGCTTGCCGCGTGAAGGCTTGTCCAGACTGGAAAGTCGGCCAGCCGTCTCGTCGAGGAAGAGGAGTTTTTCCGTGGATACAGAGCGGGTCGATTCCGAGCTTCGCGCCGCTCTCAGCGCGGCTGACGACGAGAGCGCGTCGCCGGGCGAGCGCGCGGAGATGTTGATGGAGATCGCGATGGGCTTGCAGAAAAAGCCCAAGTCTCCCGATCAGCTGCTCGCGGCGGTGGCTCTCTATGAGCGCGCGCAGGGCCTCTGTCCGGCGGAGCAGCGGCTCCTGCACGCACGCATCACCGCGCGCAAGGGCACCGCGCTGCAGGCGCTTCCGGCGCGGCCCGACCAGGGGCCGAGAGCAAACGATGCTCTCGAACAGGCGAGCGCGGCTTACGAGAGCGTCCTGCCGATCCTGCGCGAGTTGGGCAAACCCGAAGAGCAGGCCGAGGTGGAGATGAACCTGGGGCTGGTGCTCCAGACGCTCGCGGGCGTGAACCGGGCGCGCATGACCGACGCCATCGCGGCCTACCAGCGCGCGCTGCGGATCTTCGATCGCGTCCGCTTCCCGCGCGAGTTTGCCATTCTGCAAAACAATCTGGCGACGGCGTTCCTCGCCATGCCCTTCACCGACGAGCGCGGAAAGATGCGCGAGGCGCTGGCCGTCGCGGCATTCGAGGAGGGGCTGCAAGTGGTCACCTTCATCGACCATCCCGCCGAGTACGCCATGCTGCAGAACAACCTGGGCAATGCCCTCCAGTACGCCTCATCGAGCCACGCAGTCGAAAACAATCTCCGCGCGCTCGAAGCCTACGACGAGGCGCTCAAGGTCCGCACCCGCGAGGCGATGCCGCTGGAGTACGCCAACACCGTTTCGAATCGCGCGAACTGTCTCTGGAACATGCCCGACGACGTCGCCGCGCCAGAGGCGGGAAACCGCCGGAACCAGGTCGTGGCGCGCACCGCCTACGCAGAAGCGCGCGCCATCTTCGCGGCCCACGGCGAAGTGGAAAAAGCGCGAATCGTCGGCGAGGCCTGCGATCAACTCGAGCGCGAGATCCTCTCCCAGGCGACGGACGAGCCTGCGAGCCTGCACTCCACCTGAGCAGAAGCGAGGAACGCAATGATGACGTCGAATCCTGGAATTGCCTTGGTCGCGCTGGGTTTCGCGTTCCTCGCAGCGCTGGGCGGCGGCGCTCTGAGCGGCATGCTGATCGGGGGAAAGGACATTCCCAGGCCGCTCGCGGCCATGATGGGAGCCTTCTTCGGGCCGCTCGCCGGCTTTCTCGGCACCATCGTCGGACTTGGCCTCTCCCTGGTCTTCTTCCGGGGAGCCTGAGATGTGGGACATGGCGGTGAATACCTCGGTACTGTTTTTCAAGGGAAAGCTCTTCCTGCACAATGGAAAGGTCTTTGCCCAGATTGGCCTCGGCCTCGGCGTGACCGCGCTGCTCTTCCTCGGCGTGCGCGCCGCTGGCGTTCCTCCCCTGGCGGCATCCGGTGTCGCGGGGTTCGTGGGCGGCGGGCTCCAGCCGTGGCTCTTCCGCAACCTCAAGTACCTCTGAGTCCCTCTTTGACCACCTCCTCCGAAGCTGCTCCCGCCCCGGATCTTGACGGACTCCTGCGCGACATCGGTCGCCTCGAGTCCGTCTTCGAAACCTGGGACGAGACGCAACGCCTGGCGGTCACGGCGCACTGCCGCGCCATCGAAGCGCTGCACGGCGAGGCGCTGCGGCGACTCGTTCGCTCACTCAAGGGCGAGCCGGCGGCGCTGAGGGCGATGAAGGACGCGCTCGAAGACGAGGTGATCTACGCGGTCCTGCGCAAGCACCAGATCGTTCGTGCCAGCCTGGTCGAGCGGGTCGAGGCTGCGCTCACCGGGGTCCGCCCCATGCTGGCTTCGCACGGCGGCGACGTGGAGCTGATCAAGATCGATCCCCCCTCGGTGCAGGTACGCTTCACCGGAGCCTGCGATGGCTGCCCGTCGTCCGCCTTGACGTTTCACGAGGGAGTGAAGAAGGCCATCGAGGAGGCGTGCCCGGAGATCACCCATATCCAGCAGCTCAAGGGCATGGGCAACAGCCCTGGCCAAAGCGCGAGCAACGCGATGCAAAGCCCCTTCGCGGGAATTGGTCTTTGGCGCTTCGCGATCAAGCTGGCCGACGTTCCCGAAGGCGGCGTGCGGGGCATCGAAGTCGACGGCGAAAATTTGCTGATTGCGAAACGCGCCGCCCAGGTGACCTGCTTCCGCAACGCGTGCGCGCATCTCGGACTGCCGCTGCACGAGGGAGCAGTCACGGATGGGATCCTCGCCTGCCCGCACCACGACTTTGAATACGACCTGGCGACCGGCGAATGCCTCACCGCGCCGTCGGTCCAATTACAGCCGCACCCGGTGCGCGTCAGCGGCCACGACGTAGAAGTCAGGATGGCCAGGTAATGCGCGTCTCGCTCGCAAGGCTTAGACGAGAGCTGCCGATTGCGCCGGGTGATGTTGCGCCCGTCGCCGCAAAGCCGCTCCTGGCGCAGTCGGGAGCGCGCGTGCTGCTCGGGCCGCGCGAGGTTCCGCAAGGTCTCGCGCAGCCCATCGTGCCTGCCGCCGATACCCTCTTCGGACCCCGCGGCGCCTGCCTCGCAAGCCCCGCCGGGCCGCTCTACGTCTGCGATACGGGCCACCATCGGCTGCTGGTCTGGCGTCGCGCACCGGAGACGGATCATGTGCCCGCCGATCTCCTTGTCGGTCAGCCCGACTTCCACTTCGAAGGACGAAACGCCAAGGGACCGGTTGGTCCCGCGACGCTCAATGTGCCGACTGGCGTCGCCGCCGCGGACGGCGTAATCGCCGTCGCCGACGCCTGGAATCACCGCGTCCTCCTCTGGTACGGAAAGTTCGAGCACTCGAATCGTCCCGCCGACGTGATTCTCGGGCAGGTCGACCGCGGTGCCGCCCTGGCGAATCGCGGCTGGGACCGGCCGCGCGCCGACACGCTCAACTGGTGCTACGGCGTCGCCTTCGCGGGCGGCCGTCTCTTCATCGCCGACACCGGGAACCGCCGCGTGCTGGTTTTTGATCGCCTCCCGGAGTGCGACGGCGCGAGCGCAGATCTGGTGCTGGGACAGGAAGACTTCGTCACCCGCGACGAGAACGCGGGCGCGGCGGCGGGCGCGGTTGGAATGCGCTGGCCGCACGGGATCGCAATGGCCGGCGGGGTGCTCCTCATCTCCGACGCAGGAAACAATCGGGTGATGGGCTTCTCCCGCTTCCCCGGGGAAAATGGCGCCGCCTGCGACTTCGTTTTCGGTCAACGCGATTTCGCCTCGGTCGACCACAACCAGGCAAGCTATCTGCCGACCGCAGCGGCGATGAACATGCCGTATGGACTCGCGCTGATCGGTGAACAGGTCGCAGTCGCCGATACCGCAAACTCAAGGCTGCTGGGATTCAATATCGATCGATTGAGCATGAATGCCGCCGCAACCCACCTCACCGGGCAGCCGGGCTTTGGCGACAAGGGCGACAACCGCTGGGGCGTGGCGAGGCGCGACAGTGTCTGTTGGCCCTATTCAATCTCCGCGAATGGCAACGGGTCCACTGCCGTTGTCTCCGATTCGGGAAACAACCGCGTGCTCCTCTGGGAGCGCGCATGATCAAGGCGCTGGAGATCCGCGTGCGCGGGCGCGTGCAGGGCGTCGGCTTCCGGCCCACGGTCTGGCGCTTCGCGCGCGAACTCAAGCTCGCAGGCGAAGTCCACAACGACGCCGAGGGCGTGCTCATTCGCGCGCGCGGGCCGGGGGAGTTGCTCGCCCGGTTCCTCGAAAGGCTGGAGCGCGAACCTCCGCCGCTCGCGCACGTCGAGTCGGTCGAAACGCGCGACTTCGAAGGAGCGCTCCCCGATCTTTTCACCATCATCGAGAGCGTGGGCGGTGGCTCGCGTACCGAGGTTTCGCCCGATGCGGCGATGTGCGAGGCCTGCGCCGCGGAGATCAACGATCCATTCTCACGGCGCTATCGCTATCCCTTCACCACCTGTACGCATTGCGGGCCACGCCTCACCATCGTCCATTCGATTCCCTACGACCGGGCGCGGACGACGATGGCGGGGTTCGATCTCTGCCCCGAGTGCGCAGCGGAGTATCGCGACCCGGGCGATCGCCGCTTCCACGCCGAGACCACCGCCTGTCATCGCTGCGGTCCGCGCGTGCGCCTGGTCCGCTTCGACGGCGCCGCGGTGAGCTTCGATCAGCACTCGATGCTCGACGACGTCGACGCCATCGGCAGCCTGATCCAAAAGGGGGAGATCGTCGCCATCAAGGGCCTGGGCGGCTTTCACCTCGCCTGCGACGCGACCAACCCGGAGGTGGTCGCTCGCCTGCGTACCCTGAAAAAGCGCGACGCGAAGCCGTTCGCGCTGATGGCCCGCGACCTCGAGATCATCCGCGAGTTCTGCTTCGTTTCGGGGGAAGAGGAGGCCGCGCTCAAGAGCCTCGCTGCGCCCATCGTGCTGCTGGAGAAGCGTGATCCAGGCGCGCTTCCCGAGGCCATTGCGCCCGGCCTGCGCACGCTCGGCTTCCTGCTGCCGACGACGCCGTTGCACGCACTCATCCTGCGGCGCCTCGCCCGGCCGGTCGTCATGACCAGCGGCAATCTTTCCGACGAGCCGCAGGCGACCGTTGACGAGGACGCGCTCGGGCGGCTTGCGGGCATCGCGACCGTCGCGCTGCTGCACGATCGCGGCATCGCGAACCGCGTCGACGATTCGGTGGTTCGCTTCATGGGCGGGAAGGTTCGGGTGCTCCGCCGCGCGCGCGGGTTTGCGCCCTCTCCGCTGCGGCTGCCCGAAGGGTTCGAGCGCGCGCCGCAGATCCTTGCCTATGGCGCGCACCTCAAGTCGACCTTCTGCCTGATCAAGGATGGCGCGGCGATCCTCTCCCAGCACCAGGGCGATCTCGAGGATGCGCTGACCTTCGACGACTACCGGAAGAACCTTTTGCTCTACACCAGGCTCTTCGATCACCGGCCGGTCGCGCTCGTCGCCGACAAGCATCCTGACTACGCCTCGACCGGGCTCGCCCGCGCGCATGCCGAAAAGGCCGGACTCCCGCTGCTCCCCGTGCAGCACCACCACGCGCACATCGCCGCTTGCCTCGCCGAAAACGGCCGGCCCCTCGCTGCGCCGCCGGTGCTCGGAATCGCGCTCGACGGCCTGGGGCTTGGCGAAGACAATGAACTCTGGGGCGGCGAGTTCCTGCTGGCCGATTATCGAAGCTCGAAACGACTCGCGACCTTCAAGCCGGTTGCCATGCTGGGCGGGATGCAAGCGAGCCGCGAGCCGTGGCGCAACCTCTATGCGCACCTGATGGCCGAGTTGGGCTGGCCAGAGTTTGCGATGAACTTCGCAGAACTCGCTCTGTTTCGGGTGCTCACCGACAAGCCGCGCGCGACGCTCGACGTCATGCTTCGCGAGGGGCTCAATTCACCGCTGGCGTCGTCGTGCGGGCGGCTCTTCGACGCGGTAGCGGCTGCGCTCGGGATCTGCAGCGAGCGGCAAGCGTACGAGGGCGAGGCGGCCTCACGACTCGAGTCGCTGGTCGATCGCGCCGCGCTCGCCAACGAGGACGAGGCGCTCGCGTATCCGTTCGTGCTGCCCAGGCTCACAGACCCGGCCGGCAAATCGCCTGCGGGCCTGCCC
Source organism: Deltaproteobacteria bacterium (assembly GCA_025358085.1). Classification (GTDB taxonomy): domain Bacteria; phylum Myxococcota; class Myxococcia; order Myxococcales; family 40CM-4-68-19; genus JANYKT01. The sequence goes on from JANYKT010000010.1 coordinate 53,856, forward strand.
TATATCGAACCGCTCGGCATGTGGAACGCGTTGCTCGGCGATTTGATTCTTGAAACGCCGCCCGGGATCATCGCGGCCCGCTTTCATCGCGGCCTCGCCAAGGTCATTGCCAGGCTCGCGCTCAAGCTCGCCGGGCGCGAGAGCGAGGGCGGCGCACGCTTCGACACCATCGCGCTCTCGGGCGGCTGCTTCCAGAATCGCGTGCTCTTCGAAGAGGTCCAGCGCAGGCTCTCCGAGCTGGGCTTCATTGTGCTCGCCCATTCGCAGGTGCCTGCTGGCGACGGCGGAATCGCACTCGGCCAGGCAGCAGTCGCCGCCGCGCTGTGGCTCGAACAACCACGGTCTCTCGCAAAAGATAAAGGAGCGTCGAAATGTGCCTCGGCATCCCCGGCCGCATCGTGAAGATCGACGACCACGCGAAGAAGTTGGCGACCGTCGACGTGAGCGGCATCAAGCGGCAGGTCAACATCGCCTGCATCGTCAACGAGGACCATCCGGTCAACTCTTGCGTCGGCGACTGGGTGCTCGTTCACGTCGGCTTCGCCATGAGCCGCATCGACGAGAAGGAGGCCGCGCTGACCTTGCAGGTGCTGCTGGAACTGGGCGAAGCGCAGGCGGAGATCGAGGCCATGCGTCGAACCGGGAAACAATAGGAGCCATCATGTCCAAAGAAAGCGATCTTCGCGCGCTCTATCCCTTCCTGCACGGGCAGGCCCAGGACCCCGTGCGCATGGAGGCGGCGCTGTTGTCCTCGGTCGCGGAGAAGGCGCGCGATTCGCGCCGCACCAATGAAGCGTTTTTCGCGGAGCAGTCGGGACCGTTGATCGCCGCCGCGCGTGCCATCGCGGCCACCTATCGCGCGAATGGCCGGCTCTTCTCGATGGGAAACGGCGGGTCCAGTTGCGACGCTGCCCACGTCGCGGTGGAGTTCGCGCACCCGGTCACCGCCGGCCGTCCCGCGCTCTCCGCGGTGAGCCTGGTCGCTGACCTCGCCATGATCTCCGCGGTCGCGAACGACATCGGATTCGAGCACATCTTCGTCCGCCAGCTGGTCGCCCTCGGGCGCAGGGGCGACGCGCTGGTCGGGTTCTCCACCAGCGGCAACTCGGCAAACCTGATCGCGGCCTTCGCCAAGGCGCGGGAATTGGGAATCGTCACCATCGGATTCGCAGGCGGCGACGGCGGCCGGATGAAGAGCGCGGTCGATCATTCATTGATTGTTCCCAGCGCATCGATCCACCGCGTGCAGGAGTGCCACGTGGCCGCCTATCACGTTCTCTGGGATCTGGTGCACACGCTGCTCGCCGACGATCGCGGATCGGCGCAACCCGGAAATGGAGCGGCGGCATGAAGTACGTCGACGAGTTTCGCGATCGCGAAAAGGCCGCGGTGTTGATGACCGAAATCGACGCGTTGGCAGCGCGCATTCCCCGGCCCTCAGGATTGCCGCTGCAGATCATGGAGGTCTGCGGCGGACATACCCACTCCATCTTTCGCTATGGCCTGGAAGGAATGCTGCCGAAATCGATCGAGCTGGTGCACGGCCCGGGCTGCCCGGTCTGCGTCCTGCCGATGGGCCGTGTCGACGACTGCGTCGCCATCGCCGAGCGACCCGAAGTGATCTTCACCACCTTTGGTGATGCAATGCGGGTCCCCGGCTCCAGGCGCAGCCTCTTGCAAGCCAAGGCCGAAGGCGCCGACGTGCGAATGGTCTATTCGCCGATGGACGCGCTCGGGATCGCGCGGAACAACCCCGGACGCGAAGTGGTGTTTTTCGGGTTGGGCTTCGAGACCACCATGCCCTCGACGGCCTTGACCATCCTGCAAGCGCGCGCCGAGGGCCTGAACAATTTCTCCGTCTTTTGCAATCACATCACCATCGTCCCGACCATCAAGGCCATCCTCGACAGCGCCGACCTGCACCTGGACGGCTTTCTCGGGCCCGGCCACGTCTCGATGGTCATCGGCACCAGGCCCTATGAATTCATCGCCAGCTTTTACAAGAAGCCAATGGTGGTCGCGGGCTTCGAGCCACTCGACATCCTGCAATCGCTCTGGATGGTGCTGCGGCAAATCGAAGAGGGGCGCGCCGAAATCGAAAATCAATATGCGCGGATCGTGCCTCGTGATGGCAACGCGCAGGCGCTCGAGGCGGTGGGCAAGGTCTATGAGCTTCGCGAGTTCTTCGAGTGGCGCGGCCTCGGGTCCATCGATCACTCGGGCGTGAAGATTCGCGAAGCCTACGCGCAGCACGACGCGGAGAAGAGGTTCGCGCTGCCCAACGTGACCATCGCGGATCCCAAGTCGTGCCAATGCGGCGAGGTCTTGAAGGGCGTCATCAAGCCCTGGCAGTGCAAGGTCTTCGGAACCGCGTGCACGCCGGAGACGCCGCTCGGCGCCTTGATGGTGTCGAGTGAAGGAGCCTGCGCCGCCTATTACCAATATGGCGGCGTGCGGCGCCGATTGGAGGTTCTATGAGCGAGCGAATCGCAGCGGAGCTGCCGGCTGCGGAGCTGCCGCGCCGGCAGGTGCGCGTGCAGCGGGTCACTCTCGCGCACGGCGGCGGCGGCAAGGCGATGAAGGACCTGATCCACGATGTCTTCGTCCAGGCGTTCGACAACCCGCTCTTGAACGGGCTCGAGGATCAGGCGCGCTTCGACCTCGCCTCGCTCTCCGCGCGCGGAGACCGGCTCGCGTTCACCACCGACTCGTACGTCGTCCACCCGCTCTTCTTCCCCGGCGGCGACATCGGCAAGCTCGCCGTCTATGGAACGGTCAACGATCTGGCGGTCGGCGGCGCGGTGCCGCTCTACCTCTCCTGCGCTGCAATCCTCGAAGAGGGAATCGAGGTGGAATTGCTGCGCCGGGTGGCGCGCTCGATGGCGCAGGCGGCGAAGCTTGCGGGCGTGCAGATCGTCACCGGGGATACCAAAGTGGTGCAGCGCGGAGCCTGCGACAAGCTCTTCCTGACGACGACGGGAGTGGGCGTGATCCCAAAGGGTCGCGAGCTGGGAGCGCACCTGGCGCGGCCAGGGGACGTGGTCCTGGTGAATGGCCTGCTGGGCGACCACGGCGCGGCCATCCTCGGGGCGCGCGGCGACATGCAGCTCGACAGCCCGATCGAGAGCGACTGCGCGCCGCTGCATGGTTTGATCGAAGCCCTGCTCGCCGCGGCGCCCGGGACGCGTTGTTTGCGCGATGCAACCCGGGGCGGCGTGGCAACGGTGCTCAACGAGATGGCAGAGGCCTCGCGCGTCTCCATCGAAATCCTCGAGGAAGAGACGCCGCTGCGACGGGAGGTCAAAGGGTTTTGTGAGATCCTCGGGCTCGACCCGCTCTATCTCGCAAACGAAGGAAAGATCGTCGCCGTGCTTCCGGCCGCCGAAGCGAAAGCGGGCCTCGCCGCCCTGCGCTCCCATGAGTTTGGCCGCGACGCCGCCATCATCGGAACGGTCGGCTCGGGCGAGGCGGGCAGGGTGACCATGCGGACAGTGTTTGGGGGCGTTCGCATCGTCGACATGCTGGTCGGCGAGCAGCTGCCGCGCATCTGCTGAGGCTGGAACCGGAGATAGAAGATGCACGAACTGGGCATCACGCGAAACATCGTCGCTATCGTGGCCGACGCCGCGAAAGGGCGCCGCGTGACCCGCATTCACGTCGAGGTCGGGAAGCTCTCCGGGATCCTCGCCCAGGCCATCGTCTTCTGCTTCGATGTGGTCGCCCAAGGCACCGCCATCGAGGGTGCCGCGCTTTCGATTCACGAGGTGGAGGGCCGAGCGAATTGCCGGGCCTGCGGTGCCGAGTTCGCCACCCCGACTCTATTCACGCCGTGCGGCTGCGGCAGCCGCGACCTCGTTCGCCTCGCGGGCGAGGAGCTGAAGATCAAGACCATGGAACTCGAGGAGGCAGCCTGAATGTGCGCGACCTGTGGGTGCTCGGACGGAGCGGTGTCGAGAGTCGTAGGCGAGCAGACTCACGATCATGAGCATTCGCATGATCACGGCGGGCACACCCACGATCATGAGCACTCGCATGATCACGGCGGACACACTCACGATCATGAGCACTCGCATGATCACGAACAGAGCGCGCGAAAGACGATTTCGCTCGAACAGGGAGTGCTCGCTAAAAACGACGCGCTCGCTGCGAAGAATCGGGCCTGGTTTGCCGGACGCGAGATCCTGGCGCTGAACCTGGTCAGCTCGCCGGGTTCGGGAAAGACGACGCTCCTCGAGCGGACCATCCGCGATCTGAAAGGCGAGTTCGGCATCGCGGTCATCGAAGGTGATCAGGAGACGAGCAACGACGCCGATCGCATTCGCGCCGCGGGCGCGCCGGCGGTACAGGTGAACACCGGCACCGGCTGCCATCTGGAGGCGGAGATGGTCGCGCGGGGACTCGGCGTGCTCAAGCCTGTGGCCCGTTCGGTGCTGCTGATCGAGAACGTGGGCAACCTGGTCTGTCCCGCGATGTTCGACCTGGGCGAGCGCGCCAAGATCGTCGTCCTCTCGGTCACCGAGGGAGAGGACAAGCCGCTCAAATATCCCCATATGTTCCGTGCCGCCCAGGTGATGCTGCTCAACAAGATCGATCTGTTGCCCCACGTCGATTTCAATGTTGCGGCGGTGATCGAGAACGCGCGGCTCGTCAACCCGGGCATCGAGATCATTCAACTGTCTGCGCGGAGCGGCGCGGGGCTCGACAAGTGGTACGGATGGATTCGACGGCAGGCGGCCTCGCCTGCAGCCCTCGCAGTTGAAAGCTGAAGCAAGGAGTCAGGCAATGTTTCCTATCCTCGGCTTGGGCTTCGCCATCGGTCTGCAGCACGCGCTCGAGGCCGATCATCTCGCGGCCGTGGCGACCATTGCCTCGCGGCAGGGCAAGCCGAGCGATATCGTCAAGCACGGCCTGACCTGGGGGCTCGGCCACACAATCACTCTTTTCACGCTCGCGGGCGTGGCCTTCCTGCTCGGAAGCGCAATCCCCGATGCGCTCGCCGAGCGGCTAGAGTTCGCCGTCGGCGCGATGCTCTTTCTCCTCGGCGGCCATCTCCTCGTGCGGCTCTGGCGCGAGCGGATTCACGCTCACCTTCACCAGCACGGTGAGCAGTTGCATGTGCATTTGCACAGCCACCAGGAGAAGCGCGCGCACGTCCGCGCGCCGGCGATCGAACACGCGCACGCCGGCAAAGGCTTTCGCTGGCGAACGCTCGCCGTCGGCCTGATGCATGGAATGGCCGGCTCCGCGGCGCTTCTCTTGCTGGCAATGTCCCAGGTGAAGGACCCGGTGCGGGGGCTCGCCTATATCCTCGTCTTCGGCCTGGGCTCGATGGTCGGCATGGGGGCGCTCTCGGCGCTCATCGCGGTGCCACTCGCGCTCTCGGCGCGATTCATCACCTGGGCCAACCGCGGGCTGCAGATCATCATCGGCTGCTGCACTGTTGGCCTCGGCGTAGCGACGATGATCGCGCACGCTCCGTAATCGTCGCTAGCAAGGCACCTGCCCCGCAATCCGACAGGTCCCGGATTCAAAGCCGCAGGTTCGGGAACACGTGAGTTTGGGCCGGCCGGCCTGGACGGGCGGGACAGTCGACCTTTCAGTGCAGGCGGCCTTGTGCGGAGACGGAGTTCAGCCGCCAGCAATCAGGCGGCCAGCGAAGAAGGTGGCGCAGGCGGCGAGTGCGCCGATCAGCGCCGTCTCCAGCCCGCTGCGCAGCCAGGGCCGGCCGGTCATGGTGGTCTTGGCCGCGCCGGCCCCGAAGAGCGCGGCGAGCGTCAGCGCGATCGAGAGCGGGAAGGCGGTCGAGATGGGAAGGGGCATCGCATACGGCAGCACCGGGAAAGCGGCGCCGAGCGCATAAGCGACGGCGACCACGATTCCCGACCGGAACGGCGTCACCGCGGGCGCGATGGCGAGGCCCAATTCGTCGGTCATCATGGTATCGACCCAAAAGACCGGGTCGGCGGTGACGTGGTCCACCATCTGCTCCAGCGCGGGGCCGCGGAAGCCTTTGCGCTGGAAGATGAGTCGCACCTCCTTGCGTTCCTCGTCGGGGAACTCTTCGATCTCGCGCTCCTCGCGGGCACGTTCGCTGAGGATGAACTCGCGCTCGCTCTTGGCGGCGAGGAAGGCGCCGAGGCCCATGGCGATGGTGCCGCCGATCAACTCGGCGAGGCCCGCGAGAAGCACCAAGCGCGCCGAGACCGCGGCGCCGTGCACGCCCGAGACCACCGCGAAGGCCGCGACCAGACCGTCATTGGCACCGAAGACGAGGTCCCGCAGGGAGCGGCCGCCCGGGATGTGCCCCGCCTCGGTGTGCGTGGCGCCATCGTCTTTGGTGGGGATGCGAAAGCTGGGAAGTCCGAGGGCCATGTTTTCTCTGCGACGAGTTGCCACGGAAGCGGGGGCGTGACAACTGCGCGCTTGCCCGCTATCCTCATGGCCAATGTTGAGACTGATTCTCACTTTCAGTATCGCCGTGTCGGCGGCCGCGCAAGCGGAACGCGCGGACGCGCTGGAATCGGCTGCCGCGACGGCGTCCGCGGCACGCTTGCCTGAAGGCGGTTCACAGGCCCAGGTGCAGGGCAACCAGCCGCTGCGCCGCGCGGTGGCGTTGCTCGATTATGTCGCTGGAGACTACGCGCACGCGGTGGGGCCGGCAGGAGAGCTGCTTTCGCAGGCCGAGCACCAGGAGCAGATTGGCTTTGTCGAGGAGGCCGCCCGCGAAGTTCGCACGGACGCCGGCGGGGCGGGCGAGGACCTCGCTGTCCGCCTCGATGCTCTGGGCCGCGAGGTGGCTGCCCGCGCCCTGCCGGGCCTGGTCATGTCGCGCGCCAAGGCTGTCCGCGACGAGATCGCGCAGCGCTTCCGCGTCGCGCTCTTGCCGGTCAAGCCCCCCGATCTTGCTCGCGGCGCCCAGCTTTATGTCCAGTCGTGCGCCGCCTGCCATGGCCTCGACGGCCACCCCAATGCCGCCCTCGAGTTCTCGACCAGGGCGCCCGTCCTGGCCGCGCCGGGCGAGACCGCGCAGCTGGCGCCGCAAAGAGTCTTCAGCGCCGTCACCTATGGCGTCCCCAAGACCGCAATGCCCGCTTATGACGAGGCGCTCGACGACGGGCAGCGCTGGGACCTCGCGTTCTATGTGCTGACGCTGCCGCACCCAGGGAAGGGAAGCGGCGCTGACGTGGCCCGGGAAGCATTGCTGCCGAGCGGCTACCGCGAACTTTCGGTCCAGTCGGACGAGCAGCTGCAGCAGAAGCTCGCGGCCGCGGGCATCTCGACCGCGAAGCAAGCGGAGGCCATCGCGGCGTTGCGCGCCGGGCCGTTCGTCGAGCCAGCGCCGCAAGGCAGCGGACTCGCGCCGGCGCGCCGCGCGCTGCTGGCGGCATTGCAGCTCGCGCAGCAGGGAGACCGCGAGGGTGCGCGGCGCGCGGTCATCTCCGCCTACCTCGACGACTTCGAGTCGCACGAGCCGAGCCTGCGTGCGCGCGATGCCGACCTCGTGACCCAGATCGAACAGGAGTTCGTCGCGGTGCGCTCGGGCCTGGGAACGGGAAGCCTGGACGGTGCGGAAGCGGCTGCCGCCCGCCTCGACGCGCTGCTCACCAAGGCCGACGCAAAAGGTCCCGGCGGCTGGTTGATTGCCTTCATCGCGGCGCTCGCCATCGCGCTGCGGGAGGGCGTTGAGGCAGCGCTCCTGGTCGCGGCCATGCTGGCCCTGCTTCGCAAGTCCGGCCGCCAGGGCGACGCGCGCGCGGTGCACTTCGGCTGGATCTCCGCGCTGGGCGCGGGCGGGGTCACCTGGTGGCTCTCAGGCTTGCTGCTCAGCGACGTCTCCGGCGCGCACCGCGAACTGGTGGAAGGGGTGCTCCAGCTGGTCACCGCCACGCTCCTTCTCTACGCGAGCCATTGGCTGCTCGCCGCCGCGAGCACGAAGAAGCTGGTCGGATTTCTCTCGGCCAAAACACTCGCGGCCGGGAGCGCCTTCGTGGCGCTGGGCCTCACCTTCGCCGCCGTCTATCGGGAGATGTTCGAGACGGTGATCTTCTTCCGCGGACTGCTGCTGGAGGTTCCCGATGCGCACGGCGCGGTGGCTCTTGGCGCCGGGGTCGGCCTGGTGCTGCTGGGCGCGCTGGTGGCGCTCTTCCAGAAGCTCGGCCGCAAGCTCAAGCCTCGCCCGCTGCTGCTGACTTGCGGCGTGCTGCTCTGCGGGCTGGCCGTGTTGATGGTCGGAAACGGCGTGCGCTCGCTGCAGGAAGTGGGGCTGCTGCCGCTCACCGTCTGGGGCGGCTTCCAGCTCCCGGCGCTTGGCGTGTACGCGACCCGCGAGGGCTTGCTGGCGCAGGCGCTCGTCTTCTTCGCCTTGGCCGGCTCGGCGCTGTGGAGCGCCACCCGCCACGCCCCGCACCCCGCCCCCGCGACTTGAAGACCTGCCTTGACTACAGCCGCAACGTCGCGTTGGCGACGAGCCGGTCGTCGGACGTGCGCAGGTCCGGCGTGAACGTCGCGGCGGCCGGATCCCCCGCGGCCAGCGCGACTCCGCCCGGTCCGGTAATGCCGCCCGGTCCGCTGAAGTACGGCATGTTCGCCAGCCGGTGCGCGTACTCGACGCGCAGCAGCAGCCAGGGGCTGGGCAAGAAGTCCAATGTCGCGGCCAGGCCGCCGCCGAGGAAGGCGCCTTTTTCCGGCAGCGCGTAGCGGGAGCCGAGCGGCAGCTGGGCAATCAGAGCCTGCGTTTCGTCATAGAAAAGATCGGCGCGCAGGCACGCGGCCCAGCGATCGGTGAATTCGACACGGTCGCTGATTGACGCGCCCGCCATGAAGCCGGAGGACCGCACCGAGCGATGCTCGTAGCCGAGGTCGGCCACGATGGCCAGCGCCGAGCTCTTCACTACAGAGCCCTTCAGCCACTGCCATTGAATGAAGTTGTCGGTATAGAGCCGCACCGCGTGCGGATCGGTCGGCTGATCCTTGCCTATATAAGTCGAATGACTGAGCGAGAGGCGCTCGCTGGGACGGTGATTGAGCTGGTATCCGCCGGCGCGCGTCTCGTGCCATTGACCGAAGGTCTGCCAGCCATTGACCAGCCAGAGCTCCAGCTTGGTGTTGCGCTCGATGTAGTACTGATTGCGGAGACCAGCGAAATAGTACGGGGTGAAATCGGAAACGAACGGATGCGTGTAGTTCCAGTTTTCCTGGGGCAGATAACTTTCCAGCGCGAAATAGGAAGGGAAGATGCCTCCTTCCAGATTGATTCCGTGCAGCGCATGGAAGTGCCAGCCGGCGGCCGCCTGCTGCACCGGCGCGAAGGTGCGCAGGGTGAGGAACTGGCCGCGCTGCGTGCTCGCGTCCTGGCCCCAGTCCGTCTCGACATTCGACCCGGCTTGCAGGTACAGGCGACCGATGGGGCCGTTCAACCCTGCGACCTCGACGCCCAGCGCGACCAGGTTCACGGCCAGCTCATTGTGCCGCGGCGCAGTGGTGGTCTGGAAGATGGTGTGATCAACCGGCTGCGAAAACTGGAACGCATAATAGGTATCGACGAAGACCGAGCCTACGAGCGGACCCCACTTGAGCAAGGAATCAGGTTGTCGATTGCCGCCATTCAACCAGCTGTAGTCGCGATCGCCATAGGGAGCCTCGCGTTCATCGAGCGGGATCACTTTTTCGGCCTGCGCAGCCGCGGCGCAGAGGAGGAGACCGAGTAATTGAACAGGCATGCGGGAGATCCTCTGGCGTTTCATGGGCACGTCTAGTCGTCGCCGCGCGAGGTGCCGGTGGGCTTGCCGACGCACCTGTGCTCCTGGCACGAAGGCGAGGTGGCGAAGGGTGGCGGACGGCACATCGGGTGGGGGCACTGCCGGCCTTTGCGGCAGGAGTTGACGTGCGCCTGGAGAGCGTCGGCTTGCTTCTTCGAGACGACGCGGGGCGCGCAAAGCATGGGGCAGCAAGCACCTGCGTCAATGAGGGTGAAGGCGCAGTCGGCGTCGGACTCGCACGAGTTGTCATCGGCCGGAGCAGCGGTTGCCCGCGAAGACCGGGCTCCCGCGGAAGCAACCTGCCGCGATTGCGCATAGCTCGCCGCGGCCTCCGACGCGGTCAGCGCGGTGGCTCCCGCTGCGGCCGCGCTTGCGTTGCGGCCTGGCGCAGGACCATCGGCGGGCGCGCTGCCTGCCGATGGTGCGAGTGGGGTGCCGGTCGGGACGGCCATTGCCGCTGTCGAGGCGCGCGACATTCCAGGTATCGCGGTGACCGGCGCGGTCGTGGCCGACGCGGTCATCGATGAGTCCGCAGCAGCAGCAGCGGGATCCCTGGCGGGAGCGACGTCCCTGGCCGGCGCGGCAGGGCGCTCGACCTCCTTCGCCGAGATGCACGCCAAAGCAACGCAGAGGGGCAAGACGAAAAAGCGCATAACGCGCACCTTAAATCATCAGCCGCGCGGCGCGAGTGGCTTCGTTTCGTGGAACTTCGTGTAATCAACTGCCTGCCGTCCGTCTTGCAGCGTGCGGATGATGTCGATGAATTGCGCGTTCCAGGCTATCTCGTCCGGCACCCACGAGTGGCGCGCGTGGATCATCTGGCTGAAGGTCGCATCGAGGCCCATCAACGAGGCGTAGATTTCGGTGTGCGAGGCTTTCAGGCTCTCGGTAGTCGTGCCGTAGAGCGGGCTTCCCGGAACGATCTTGTGCACCGCAAGCCAGCTGAGTACGAACACCGGTGAGTTCGAGCGCACCAGCTCAAGGTCGATGATGCGCCGGAGTTGTTGGCCCTCGACCGTGGTCTCGGAGCGCGGCAGACCCAGGCGCAGCGTGGCTTCCGCGACTTGATTGCCGCGGGCATTGGCGACGCGGAACATGAGCGCGGGCACGCCGTCGAGGGTGCCGACGACCATCACCTTGCTCCACAGCACGCGCGCGGTGGGACGGGCAAACTTGGCGAACATCAGGCCGGCGGCCATGGCGGCTCCGAGCAGGCCGCAGAGCGACTCGAGGGTGACCAGCAAGTGGGCCGCCAAAGAAACGGGCACCAGCTTGCCGTACCCGATGGTCGCGAGTGTCTGGACGCTGAAAAAGAATGCATCGCTGAAGGAGCCGTTGGCGTTCTCGATACCGCCGGTCAGGTAATAGCCGGTGGCAAAGAGGCCGTTGACCACGCCATAGATCACGATCACGCCCACCAGCACTTGCCACCAGGGGGCATTGAGCCACGAGTGGTAGAGGTCGCTGAAGACCCCCCCGCGCTCGAGGCCGACCGCCAAAAGCGTGCTGCGGCCGTCGGGAAACATCAAACGCCGCTGGTGGATTCTCGCCATGTTCACAGGACGGATATCACTCAACCGATCGAGGTGCGGCCTTGCTGGTTGCATGCTACCTTTGACTTATGAACCCACTCGTGATCGCAATGGTGGCCGCCGCGGCAATGCCGACGGCCGGCACCAAGGCGCCCGCGTTTTCGCTCGAATCGACCAACGGCAGTAAAGTCGGTCTCGACGATTACAAGGGCAAGACGCTGGTACTCGCTTTTTTCCCCAAGTCGTTCAGCGGGGGTTGAACCAAGGAGATGTCGGGGCTTCGCGATGCAGCGTCGCGGTTCGCCGACAAAAACGCCCAGGTCCTGGGCGTCTCGAGAGACAACCTGGAAACGCAGAAGCGCTTCGCGGAGAGCTTGAAGCTGCCCTTCCCGCTGTTGGCGGATCCCACTGGTGCGGCGGCAAAGGCGTTTGGTGTCGACGCGGGCGAGTACGCGAAGCGTGTCACCTTCGTGATTGAAGACGGCACGATCACTAAAGTGTTGGAAGGGAAGGACGCGATGGATCCGGCTGGGACGGCGGATGCGTGTCCGCTCCGCCACAAGAAGGCATAGGCGGGTCGACCACGCCGCGCTCGCGGCAGCAAAACGAGGGATGGGTTGCGTGCCAGGCGCGCGCCCATCCCTCCTTGATTTCCTTCACCAGCAGCGCCACGGCATTGGTGCCCGCAGGGTCGCGGCGCTCGAAGCGGATGCCGCACTCGTCGCCGTCGCACCAGGTGACGATGGCCACGCCGAGCGGCTCGACAGCGCCCGCGGGTGAAGGGACGCCGAGCCGCAGCTGCACGCCGCGCGCCGCGCCCACGACGCCTGTAAGGCGTGCGCCGCGCTGGCTCAGGTCAAGCATGCGGGACAGCGACGGCTGGCCCTCGATCTCAACCTCGAGGTTCGTCGCCATCCTGCGTGAGCGGCGCGTGTACGGCGACGGTCCGAGGTCGCGCAGTGGCCGCGCGTCGAGCAGTTCGATCCAGACGCCGCAATCCTCGACCGAGCTCTGGACCGAGCCTTGTAGCAAGCGCGTCGCGTCGCCGGTGGCGATGTTCCACTCGATGGTCACCTTGGTCCCCGCCGGAAGCCGCAGGAGCGGGTCGCGATAAAAGAAGAATCGCCGGTCCCCGTCGAGCCGCACATGCGCTTTCACCTGCTCGATGTTGTCGAATCGATAGATGAGCGAAACATGGGCCCGCGGGTTCATTCCGGCTCCGGCTGGAGGCAAACGCGCAAGGTTCGCACGACCACCACCGGGGAAAGCTAGCACCGCGGTAGGAGTTTGCCGGGTTAGGGTGCGCGCATGCGAGTCCTGGGCATCGGCGAGTCGATGGATCTGGGCGCACTTTACCTCCGGCTCGTCGAGGAAGGTCATGAGGTCCGTGCCTTCGCGGCGGAGGCCAGCTGTCCCGTTCTTGGTGGACTGATCGAGCGCACCGCGGACTGGCAGCGCGAGCTGTCGTGGGTTGGCAAACAAGGCCTGATCATCTTCGAGCAGGCGATCCATGGGGCCGAGCAGGACGAGCTGCGCAGGCTTGGTCACCGGGTCATCGGCGGCGGGGCGTTTGGCGACCGGCTCGAGAACGACCGCGCCTTCGGCCAGGCGGTGATGCGGTCGGCAGGGCTGCGCACGGCCACCGTGCGTGAGTTCGACGACTTCGGCGCAGCCATCGAGGCGCTCTCGCGCGAGCCGCGCCGCACCGTCTTCAAGCTCAACGGCGCCATCTACTCGTCGGCACGCAATTACGTCGGAGAGCTCGACTCCGCCGAGGACATGGCCGCGTTCCTGCGCCTGCAGCAGCGGACCTGGACGTTTCCCGAGCGGCCGTCGTTCGTGCTGATGGATCACCTGAGCGGCGTCGAGATGGGCATCGGCGGCTACTTTGATGGCGCGCGCTTCCTCTCGCCCTGCGTGCTCGACTGGGAGCACAAGCGCTTCTTCCCCGGCGACCTCGGCGAGCTGACCGGTGAGATGGGCACGCTCGTCACCTACCGTGGCTACGAGCGTTTCTTCGCGGCCACGCTGCAGCGCTTCGCGCCCGAGCTCGCGCGCAATGGCTACTGCGGGTACGTCAATCTCAACACCATCGTGAACGAGGACGGCGTCTGGCCACTCGAGTTCACCTGCCGCTTTGGTTATCCGGGCTTCGCCATCTGCCAGGCGCTGCACCAGGCAGGATGGGGCGAGATCCTCTCGCGGCTCGCCGACGGCGCAGGGCCGGAGCGCTTACGGACCGCGGATGGCTTCGCCGTTGGCATCGTGCTGACGGTGCCGCCGTTTCCCTATGCGAGGGCGGCAGTCGAGCTGTCGCAGGGCGCACCGATCCTGTTCCGCGAGCGGCTGTCCGCGCTTGACCGGCGGAACTTGCACTATGGAGAGGTGGCGCTTTTGGACGGCAATCTGGTGACCGCGGGCGCACTTGGCTACGTGATGGTGGCCACGGGGATCGGCGCGTCGGTGCCCGATGCGCAAGCGGCTGCGCTTTGTCTCGCGCGCAAAGTAGTGGTGCCCTCGGTGCGCTACCGGCAGGACATCGGCGAGCGCTTCGTGCGAGGCGAGGGCGACCGGCTGCGCGCGCTGGGCTGGCTGTAGCGCGATGCGGCCGCGCTCGAGCCGTTCGCTTGGGCTTGCGCGAATGAACTAGAGCTCGAAGTGGGCGCGATACCGTTCGAAGCAGCGCGCCCCTGCCCGCAGCCGCAAGAGCGCCCCTTCGGCGATGGCGCGCGCGACTCCAGGAGCGCTCGCGACGAGCGGTGCGATGACCTCGCGGTTCCACGCCTCGCTGTGTTGCAGGTCGATGGTGGCGTGCAGGGCAAAATAGACCCGCGCGTCCTTGGCGACGCCCAGCCGCTCCAGACCGCGATCCACCTGCCCGACGCGGCCAGGCGCGGTCATCTCGATAGCTCCCAGCGCGCCGATGGAGTGGTACGCGTACTGCCGGTTCATCGCCAGCGCGACCATCAGATTTGCCAGCGCGAGCGATTCCCAGACGGTCCCGTCGATCGGCGCGGTCACGTCGAGGTCCTGCGCCAGGCGGCTGAGCATTGGACCGTGCATGGCGTGCTCGTGGCCGCGCCCCATTTCGTCCCAGTAGTTGCGCGCCAGCTCGAGCTTGGGCTGGACGGGCAGTCTCAGCTGGGTCAGTGAAACCAGGTCATCAAAGCCGGCTTCGCCGGCGACTTCCTGGGCGAGGAACCAGCGCATCTCCTGGAGGCTCGCTTGTTCGGCGAGCCAGGGAAAGAGCAGGTCCCCCTGCCCGGGGCCCGTGTCTCGCAAACCTTCGAACCAAATGACGAACCCGGCCGGGTCGGTCGGGGCCCGCGCGGCGACCTCCGCGATGCCGGCGCGCTCCTGCTCGACAAAGTCGCCCTCACTCGTACGCAGCTCGAGTTCGGCGGCCAGATCTTCGCGCCAGAGTTCGTGCGGCAGGCCGGGGCGAAGTCTGCGCTGGTTGAAGAGGGCGAGCGTGCGGTGGAGCAGATCGGGTGTCGGCATGCAGGTCTTCAGAGGATGCGCACGGACCGGCTGGCGGCCATACCGTGAGCGCCGCTCTTGTTCACCGAGCGACGGCCTCCAGAGCTATCACGGCGATGCGGTCGGCGGCGGCGTAGGCCGCTTGCTCGAGCTCCTCACCGAAGACGTCGGGGTCGAGTTCGGCATAGCTGAAAGCAAGTCCTTCGAGCAGCGGCGCGAGCGCGGCGCGCAGCGGGTCGCGGCCGTCCTCGATGGGCGAGGCTGTGTAGAGGAGCAGCCGGCCGCCGGGCGACAGTCGCCCCAGCGCCTCCCGGGCGATGCGCACCGAGAGGTCCAGGCCGCGCGGTCCGCCGCCGTCGCGATAGACGCGGCCGCGGTCATCGGCGAGGTAGGGCGGGTTTGAGACCACCAGATCGAACGGGCCGTCGAGCCCTTGCAGCACGTCGCTTTCGACGATCTCCACCCGGTCCTCGACCTGCGCGAGCGCGGCGTTGACTCGTGCGTACCGGAGAGCGAGCGGATTGATGTCCGAGAGCACCACCTTGCGCACGCGCGGCGCCAGCACGATTCCGCCGGCGCCGGAGCCGCAGCCCACGTCGGCCACGCGCCCGGCGCGCTCGATGCTGCGCAGGAGCAGCGACGCATACCGATAGGTATCAGGGCCGAAGAAGACGGCATTTGCCGCGGTTGTCGGATAGGCGGAGTGCACGAAGAGCTGCCCCTCGAGCGAGGAGAATCGAACCGCGCTGCGACACCGCGCCCCGCCGCCGTCGGCCTCGAGGTGTTCGAGCGCGCCCGCTTTCTCGAGCAGGCCGAGCAGCGCCGCGGGCAGCACGTTTTCGCCGAACGGGCGGCTCCAGCCGAAGACACCGCGCAGGTCTCGCGCCAGGTGATTCCCGGGTCGTGCGTTGACGCGCCGGAGGGTCTCGGGGGTCGGGGTGACGAAGGAGTATCCGGCCTCGCGCAACGCGCGGCCCAGCAGCAGGAGCGCCTGGTCCATGCGCCGCAAGCTACCGCTTCACACCGAGAGGATCACCCCCCTGGCGGACTCTCCCGTCGCCGCCGCGACAAGGGCGCAATACAGGCGCAGCTGCGTCACATATTGCGGATGGTCCTCGGCCCGCGCGTCGGTCTTGAAATCCACGACTGTCCAGGATGGCGCGGCGTCCGCGGGATGCTCCCGGAAGGCGAGATCCACCACGCCCTCGGTCAAAGTCCCGTCGCTGTCGCGTTGGAAGACCGGCGTCTCGCGGCGGCAGTCGGCGCTGCTGGCGGCGCGCGCGAAGAGCGGATGCCGCAAAGCCACGCCGACCGCGCGCGCAGCGGCCCGCACCTCCGGCTCGCTCGCGTTCATCTGCCGCCCCTCGGCCGCGGCTGCGCGACCGATGGTTCCTTCGTCGGCACGTAAATCGATGGTCGCAAGCACGGCGTGCACCAGCGTTCCGAACCGCTTGCCGCCGGGCCGCGCGGCCTCGCGGTCGCCGACGCGCAGGTGAGTGACCTCGACCGCGGCTCCGGCAGGAACAGCTGCGTCGACTTCGGCCCCGGAGGGAACAGCCGCAAAGCCTCCTTCCCGAGCGGGGGCGGTCTCATTCAGCTGGGAAGGCGTCGCGATCCGGAGCGACGGTCGCAGTCCCTGTGACACCGCAAAAGCGCGCCGCGATTTCCACTCCTCGTGCCCGCGCGAGGCGGCGTTGGCGGTCTCCCGCGAGCCGTCGTCCTCGACCAGCAGCGCCTCGCCGCGGATGCCGCCCGTGGGCTCTTTGTCCAGCGCCAGCGACAGAGGGTCCCACCACACCACCTCGTGTGCTCCGGCTTGCGGCGAGTGCAACCCGGGCGCGACCGACGGCGCGGCGAAGCTGCCGTCGGGCCGGTCGAGCACGGTCTCCTTTCCAAAGGGCGGACACCCCGGGGCGACGCGGGGCGAGCGCCGCTCGAGCGGCAGCAGCACGGGGTTGAGCACGTCGAGCCAGCCTTCAAGCTCGCCGTCCCCGGTCTGCGGCACGACCAGCAGATCGCGCGCGCGGGTGGCAGCCACGTACGCCACGCGGACGGCTTCTTCGCGGTCGCGCAGGAGCACTGCCTCGCGATGTTCCACCAGCTCGGATGGGACGCAGCCCGCGAGTGGCAGGACCCACAGCTTTCGCTCCGGGTCGACGTAGCGCGACGGGTTGCGGAACGACAGCGGCGCGGTGGGGTCGCAGAGGATGACCACCGGGAACTCGAGTCCTTTGGCTTTGTGGACGCTCATGATGCGGACGCCTTCGGTGCCCTCCTCCACTACGGGCGCCTCGCCCGATTCGCCGCGCTCGGCATCGCTGGCAAGTCGATCAACGAAGCCCCGGAACGAGCCCGCGCCCGCAGCCTCGAAGCGGCGCGCGAGCTCCAGGACCTGAAGCACGTTCGCCAGCGCCTGCTCCCCGGTGGGCCAGATGGCGATGCCCGCGTGAGCGCGCGTCTGGTCGAGCAGCCGCGAGATCGTCTCGGCGATGGGTCGCCGGTTGCGCGCCCGGTGCAGGGCGAAAAGGAGCGCCAGCGCATCAGCCACCTCGCGCTCGGCGGGAAGGAGGGCGTCGTAAGCTGCGGGCTCGAAGCGGCGCAGGCGCAGCTTGCCTTGGCGCTCGTGAAAGAGCAGCAGCGAGTCGTCGCCGAGCGCAAAAAACGGTCCCCTCAGCGTGGCGAAGATCGCGAGTTCGTCGCCCGGCCACTCGATGGCGGTGGCGGCGTTGCGGACCGCGAGGATCTCCTCGCGCTCGTGATAGGAGCGCCCGCCCACCAACACATGCGCGATGCGGTGCGCCTCGAGCGCGCGGACGTACCCCCGCGTGAGATCGTCGCCGAAGCTCTGCATGCGCTTGAAGAGCAGGCAGATGTGGCGCGCTTCCAGCGGCACCGGCACGTCGGGCTTCTCGCGCTCGGTCACCGTCCAGCCGCTCTTGTGGACGAGGAAGTCCACGAATGCCCCCACCGCGTCGGGATACGACTTCTCGATGATCCACTTCGCGACTCCGCGGTCGCCGTAGATCTTCGGGGCGGGCAGAGCCACGACGGTAGGTCGGCCAGCGGGTTCGGCGCGCGCAGGGTCGAGCGCGACGTAGCTCGCCTGGACACCGTTTGTTGTCCCGAGATTCCCGGCGCTCATGCGGGGCGCGAAAGCGGCGTTCACGGCCGTCTGGATGGAAGGGACGCTGCGGAAGCTGACCGTCAGATGCACGAGCTCGGCGCCCCGCGAAAGCAGGCGCGTCTTGACGTCTTCGTAGAGCGCGAGGTCCGCGCGCCTGAAGCGTTAGATGGACTGCTTGGGATCGCCGACCACGAACAGCTTGCCCGGCACCGGGTGGGCGCGGGTCCAGTCGCGCTCGGCGGGGTCGTCGGCGGCGAGCAGCAGGAGGATCTCGGCCTGCAGCGGATCGGTGTCCTGGAACTCGTCGACGAGCAGCCGGCTGAAGCGAGCCTGCAGCTCTTCGCGAACCTCCCCGTCGTCGCGGATCAGGTCTCGCGCGCGCAACAGCAGATCGAGGAAATCCAGGCAGCCAGCGCGGGTCTTCAGCGCCTCGTAGGACTCGATGAGCGGGCGCAGCTCGTGGTGCAGACAGGCAGCAAGGTCGGCTTCGGCGCGCTCGGTGAACCGTTCCAGTTCGAGCTTCACTGCGTCGCGCAGCAAAAGGACGTTCGCGCGCTCCAGGCCGGGCGCGAAAAACTTGCCGCTGCCCTTCCAGCCCCAGAGCTTGTGCTTGCAGAGCGCCGACAGCTCGGCTTCCAACCCGTCTTCGTCGCGGCCGCGCAGCGCCTCCCGGCGCAAAAGCTCGCCATGCCAGCGAGCGATTTCGGCCACGCTCTTCGCGCACCAGTCCTGCGCGCGCTCAGCTTTGGCGGAAAGTGCGGCCAGCTCGGCGAGCTTGTCCACCAGCCGCGCGACAGCGTCGCCGCGTTCAAAAGGATCCCGCCGCCAGGTCGCCGCGAAGTCGCGGTGGTCGGCCAGGCTGCGCCCGGCGTCGCGCAAAACCTCGCGCTGTCCCGGAGCGTCGCGAAAGCGTGACTTACGGCGCAACAGCCGGCGCACGCCCTCGGGCGGATCGGCGACGGTCTGCTGGAACCAGGCGTCGAAGGCCTGATCGAACAGGCGGTCAGACGTCTCGCCCGCGGCCACTTCGAAGAGCGGATCGACCCGCGCCTCCACCGGTCGCTCGCGCAGCAGATCGGCGCAGAGAGAGTGGATGGTCCCGATCTGCGCGACCTCCAGTCGCGACAGCGCCAGCGTGAACCGGTCGTGCTCAGCCGCGACCGCGCCGGCTCTCGCTTTCTCCAGCTCGGCGCGGAGTCGCAACTTCATCTCGCCGGCAGCCTTGTCGGTGAAGGTCACAGACAGGATGCGGTCGAGCCCGGTGCCGCTGCGCACGAGCGAGACGATGCGCGCCACCAGTTCGGTCGTCTTGCCCGTTCCGGCCGCGGCCTCTACGACTAAAGTTGCCTCGAGATCGTTGCGGATCCGCTCGCGTGCGGCGAGGTCGTTCATGGCATCCCCCGGAGCTTGACCAGCGGCTCGAGCCTGTCTTTGGGCTTCAGGCCGACACGGAACTCTTCCTGCGAGCCGCAGACCGGCTGGTAGTCGCACCACTCGCACTGGCGCTGCGCCGGCGCGGCAGGCAGGAAGCCGTGAGTGAGCGCATCGCCGATGGTCTGCGCCACCGCGCGCACGCTGTCGCGCGTGACGCCGTCCAGCTGGACATCGACGGATTCAAACTCGCCGGTGAAGGTGGAATAGTAGAGGCGGCCGCCTTCGACTTTCACCTCCGGAAAGAGCTTCTCCAGCGCGAGCGCGTAGAGAGCCGGCTGCAGCGTCGAGCCGCCGCGGATGACGTCTCCCTGGTCGGCGCGCTTTTTTCCCGTCTTGTAGTCGGTTGCCCGCAGCGCGCCCGAGGCCGCGCGCTCGACCAGGTCGATGGAGCCCCGCAGGCGGAGGCCCTGGTCGAGCACCACCGGCTCCTCGCTGCTGTGCGCGTCCCGGTGATCGCGGTCGCGGGTGAGGCCAAAAGAAAGTTCGAAGCGCCAGGGGGTCCAGGCGGGGTCTGCCCGGTTGAGCCATTCGCGCAGGTCGGCGCGCACCGAGGCGATGCCGTCCTGCCAGACGCGATCGATGGCCGGATTCAGCTTCTCCTGATAGCGCGCTGCGATTCGCGCGAGTTTGTCATCGAGGCGGGCGCGCGCCGCAGAAAGGTTGTGCGGTCCGAGTGGCAGCCCGCCTTCGGCCTGCAGCTCGCGCAGCAGCTCGAACTGGACTTCGTGGATGAGCGAGCCGCGCTCGAGCGGATCGAGCTCGTCGATGCCGGCCGGTTCCACGCGCGGCTGCAGGCGATGCACCGCTTGCAGCAGGAATCGATACGGACAAGCGGCATAGTTTTGCAGCGCCGTCGGCGACCAGGAGCGCGCACCGAGCGCGTGGGCCTGCAGCGCCGCGAGTGCTTCCGGCGAGGGATCCACCAGCCCGTCCGATTGCGTCCAGCGCCGCCGCCAGCGTCGGGCTCGAGCCCGCAGCGCGCGCGAAAGATAAGGGCTCACCGACAGCAAGTAATGTGCGGTCCCGCGGACTTCCTGCTCGGGCTTGCGGAACGCGCTCTCGAGCAGCGCGAGGTCGTGCTCGGCCTCGTCGATGGCGTCGGCCGGATTGCGCGGCGCCGGCCACCCGATGCGCGCGCCGCCCGAGATCTCGGCCCGCCGCGCCAGCTCGGCGAAGCCCGGCAGACGGCCTTCGGCCGCGCGCAGCACCTCGAGCCCGTAGAACGACGGCACCCGCGGTCGCGCTTGCTGCAGGTCGAGCCGCGGATAGCTGAGCACCAGCTTGCGCGAAGCCGCGCCAGCGGCAAGCCGGAGCGCCAAGCGCTCTGCGGCGACGCGGTCCTCGGTGGTGGCAAGTCCTTCGAGGCTCAAGCGCTCGGCGTCGCGCAAGAGCGGGTCCTGCAAGACCTTCTGCGGGAACATCTTCTCGGCGAGGCCAGGTACGAAGACCACGTCGAACGAGAGCCCGCGCACCGACTCGACTGGCGCGACGAAGACCCGGCCATAGCGCCGACCCGAAGGCGGCACGCACAGCTCGGTGAGCCGGCGCGCGAGTACCAGCCGCACCTCTTCCAGCCCGACCGGCCCGACCGGCGCCATCGGAGCGAGCTCTGCCAGGAGCGACAGCACGCGCTGCGGCTCGCGAAGCGCGCGGGTGGCGAGCGCCGAGAGCTGCTCCAGCCATTCGCCCCAGTTGGCCGAAGAGGGCAACGAGGTCAGCGCATCCAGCAGGGGCAGCGCGTAGGCGCGCAGCGCGGCCAGATCTTTGAGATCGCGCTGCAAGCGCTCGCGCCGCCCGTCGTCGTCTTCCTGGCGGGCCCTGAGCTCGAGTTCCGCCGCGAGCCCCGCGAGGCGCCGCTCCCAGCGCTGGCGCCCGCCGATGACCGCCGCGTCCACCAGCAGCCGCTCCCAGCGAAATGGCGCGCGCAGCACTCCCGCGATCACGGGCGCGTCGGGATCCGGCGCTGACTCGGCAAGCACGACTTCGGGCTGGATCGAAACCAGCTCGGAATCGGGCGGCACCCAGCGGTCACCCGAGGGCGGCGGTGCAGGCGGCTCGCCCGCGGGCGTGGCGTCGGGGACCTCGCCGAGGGAAAGGTACTCAGCGAACCGCCGCGCCGACAGACCGCTGGCAGCGCAAGCGAGCAGCGAAAGAAACGCGCGTCCCGCCGGGCTTGGCTGAACCGTGCCGCGCGCAAAGTACGCCGGCACTCCCGCGCGGCCGAGCGCCTCTTCCAGCAGCGCGCGATATTGCGACGGAGCTCGCAGCAAGACGGCCATCCGGTCGAACGGGACGCCGCGCTCCGCCTCGCGCAGAACCAGGCGCGCGATCTCCACGCACTCGCGGCTCTCGCCCGGCGCGGAGAGCACCAGCACGTCGTCTCCAAGAGGCTGCTGCGATCCGACGCGCTCGACAAAAAGGTTCTCCTGCACGCGCCCAAGTGAGGTGGCACCTGAAGTAGCTCCCCCAGCGGCTCCGGAACCGGCTCCCAGGCTCGCGTTCCCCGGATTCCCCACGCCAGCCGGCTCTTCCTGCGCCGGCACGCCGAGAGCGCGGGAGAGATGGCGCAGCGAGAGATCATCGCCGCGCGGCACGGTGGCGAGCAGCGACCCCGCGAGCCGCGCCACCAGCGCCCGCTCCAGCGACGAAGTCACCGGCACGTCGACCAGCAGCGTAGGCAGCCCCAGGAGCGGGTGCTGCTTGCGCTCGATCGCGAAGCGGAACACGTCGGCGCGATCGGCGAGGCGCAAGCGCAGAAGCTCGGCCTCGTAGGCCTCCAGCAGCGGCAGAAGAGAGAGGGACGCCGGCCGCGCGCCCGCGAGCCGCAACTCCTGCAGGCTGCGCGCGAGCGCCCGCGCCAGCCCCGGCTGTCCGGCAATGGGGTCGAGCTTGCCGAGCGACCCGCGCCGCGCATGAATGAGCCGCGCGCAGACCGCCTCAACCCCAAGCCCGCCCAGCGTGGCCAGCCCGCGATTGCCCAGCTCCTCAGCCGCGAGCAGCGCTGCCAGCCGCCCCAGCGACAGCCGGTGCCAGCCGAACGCCGCGGCCACCGGAGCGCCGCGCACCACCTCCGCCGCCGCCTCGGCCGTGGCGCCGACGATCAGCGCCGGCGCGCGAGGCGACTGCTGTCCGAGCCAGGCCGCGGCGCGAGAAAGGCGCCTAGCTGCAGAGGCGGAAGTGACCAGCTCGTTCATGGAAAAGCACCCTACAACAGGGGTCTGACATTGCCCGTCAGCCGCCTCTAAGCTCGTCCGCCTGGTGCCGCTCCTCCTCCTCCATGACCAGCGCCGTCAGCTCGGCCTCGAGCCGGTTGAACTCGGCCGACGCCGGATCGCGCGGCCGCGGCAGCGCGATCGGCACCACGCGCTTCACCGTCCCGGGCCGATAGGTCATCACCACCACACGATCCGCCAGCAAAAGCGACTCTTCGATGCCGTGCGTGACGAAGACAATAGTCTTGCGCAGCTCGCCCCACAGGCGCAGCAGTTCCGCTTGCAGCGAGCGCCGCGTCAGCGCGTCGAGCGCGCCGAAGGGCTCATCCATCAAGAGCACGGGCGAGTCGATGGCGAGCGCCCGCGCGATGGCCACCCGCTGCCGCATCCCGCCCGAGAGGTCCTTGGGAAAGCGATCGCGGAATTCGCGCAAGGAGAGCTTGGAAAGCAGCGCCGTCACGGTCGCATCGATACCAGCAGCGCCTTTGATTTCGAGGCCGAAAGCGACGTTCTGCGCCACGGTCATCCAGGGAAAGAGCGCGTACTCCTGGAACACCATCGCGCGGTCGGGCCCGGGCGCTGTCACCGCGCGGCCGTCGCAGACGACGCTGCCCGCGGTCGGCGCGACGAACCCGGCAATGATGTTCAAGAGCGTCGATTTCCCGCAGCCCGAAGGCCCCAGCAGACAGACCAGCTCGCCGGAAGCGATGGTCAGCTCGATTCCCTTGAGCGCGACCAGGGCATCAAAGTTCTTGCCGACCCCGCGAATCGAAATCAAGCAAGGCCCCGGTGCCAGCGCAGCAGATGAGCATTCAGCCGCGCCATCGCGGTATCGATGAGCAGTCCAATCAATCCAATCGTCATCATTCCGGCGATGATCTTGTCCGACCAGAAATATTCGCGCGCTTCCAGGATCCGATAGCCGAGTCCATCGTTGACGGCGATCATCTCCGCCACGATCACCACGATGAAAGCCACGCCAATCCCCACCCGCAGCCCCGCGAGGATATAGGGCATCGACGCCGGAAGGATGACGCGCCGGAAAAGCATCGCCTCCGATGCGCCCAGGTTCTGCGCCGCGCGCAGATAGAGGGTATCGACCCCGCGGACCCCGGCGATGGTATTCATCAGCACGGGAAAGAAGGCGCCCAGCGCAATCA
>JANYKT010000017.1 GCA_025358085.1 Deltaproteobacteria bacterium
CATTCCAGGGTCTCATCCACGAGGGGCGGCCAGGTGTCCGCGCGGCCGTCATCGGCATCTCTCTCTTGCTTCATGCCGGGATGATCTCGATGGTCTCCCGGCCATCGCCAGCGCGGCCGCCGCAGTCTCTCCCGGCGGCGGTCGAGGTGGCTTTCGTCAAGCTGCGCCCGATTCACCCGGTGGCGGCGCCGCCCAGGAGGCTGCCCAAGCCGGTCGCGCTCAAGACCTCGCGCGGTCCTCGCGCGCTGCGCGCCGCGGTCAGCGCTCCGCCGCCTCCGCTCCCCGCGCCTTCGTCTCCGAACCCGGAGCGGCTGGTGGGGCCGGCCCCGCCCCGCGGGCCCATGGTCCTGTCGCAATTCACCGTGAGAGCCGTGAGCGGTGGAGTGGCTGGTGGCACCGGGACCACGGCCGGGGAAAGCGTTCATGGCCCGGACATCGGAACCCGCGGCGGCCCCGGTGGCGACGGCAGCGAAGAGATTTCGCAGCCGCCGGTGGTGCTCAACGCCGGCAGCGTCGATATCAAGAAGTATTACCCGCCGGCCGCGCTGAAGGATGGTTTCGAGGGCGCGGTGAGCCTGAAGCTCGTCATCGAGGCCGACGGTACCGTCGCCGGGGCCACGGTCACCCACGATCCCGGCGCGGGCCTGGGCGAAGCCGCGCTGCGCGCTATCCGCGAGTTCCGCTTCTCGGCAGGCCGCCTGAACGGCGAGCGCGTCCGCGCCGTATTTCCTTTTGTGGTTCGCTTTGTAATCAATCTATGATGCTGACTTGAGCGCTCCCGGTCTCCAGCGAAGGTCGCGACGTCCGGCCACTTTGACTCGCCACGCCGCAGGCGTTAACAAGACTTGATGCGGCGCGGCCTCCAAACACGTTGGGCGAGCGTGGCCGTGGCGTGCCTGTTGTCCCTGCAAGCCACGGGCTTCGCCTTGCAGCCACTCGCGACCCGTGCCTCCTGCTGCTGCGCGCACGAAGGTGCTCACTGCCACTGCCCGGTTTGCTCGCACGTGCGCGAGCTCTCGCAGACGCAGCCTAGCGCGCGCAGTTGCGGGGAGCCCGGCTCTCCCGCGGAGAGCCCCGCGCCGCGGCCGTTCCTGGCGCGCTCCCTGGCCCCTCTGCCCGCGCCCGCCGTCCCCTTGCCCCGTGCGCAACCGCTGCCGCCGCGGCCCGATCGCGAGCCGCCTGAAGTGCCGACACCGCCTCCGCTCGCTTGAAGAAAGCCGTGCTCTCCGAGCTTTTTTCAGGTTGCGTCTTCACTTCTTGCGAAGGTCTTGCTCATGCGTCTTGCATTTCTATTGGCATTGTCCGCTGCGCTTTCCGCTCCTCCAGCGCACGCCTGCTCCGTCTGCGGGTGTGATCCCTCGAGCGGCACACTCGGCCTCGATCGTCCGACCCAGGGCGACCTGCGCTTTGCGCTGGAGGATCGCTATCTCCAGAAAGAGTCCGGCACCGTTGACGACGGCACCCTGGAAGGCGAGCGCGAGGACCGCCTCGACCTGCGCCTGCAATACTCGCCGCCGGTACCTCGCCTGTCATTCGAATTGGAGGTTCCCGTCTATGCCTGGAAATCGCATCTGGGCCTGGCCAGCACCGTAGACGACACGACGCGGGGCCTCAGCGACGTAGTCCTGACCGGCCGCTATGAGGTGCTCAAGCTCGGCGGAATGGTCCCCCGCCATGTCGTCGCGCTGACCGGATCGCTCAAGGCGCCCACCGGCAGCAACACGCACCTCGCTACCGTGGACAACAACCTGTTCGACGAGCACAAGCAGATCGGCACCGGCACCTGGGACCAGCTGTTCGGTGCGTTCTATACCTATGGCGATTTCCCGCTGGTGGCTTATGCCGGGTTGTCGGTGCGTCTCAATGGGACGAACTCCCGCGGCAATCATTACGGCAATGCGCTCTTTGCCACGGTGGGAGCGCGGCGCAGCTTTCTCGAGAGCAGAGCGCTCTATTTCGCGCTGGACGCGCAGGTCCGCAATGCGGGCACCGATACGGTTCCGGTGAATGGCAATCAACGCGCTTATGATCCAAACAGCGGGGGCCTTGTGACCTATGCAGTCGGTACCGCGGGATATGCGTTGACCCAGAATCTGCTGGTGCGCGCCACGCTGCAGGTGCCGGTCTATACGGCGCTGCATGGCGTGCAGGGCGAGCACCCGGTGGCCTTTGTCGCGCTCGCGTACGACCTGACGCTTTGAATCAAAGGACTTCCGGCAGGTCGGCAATGCGCCACAGATACCAGCTCGCCACCGAGCGATACGGCCGCCAGCGCTCACCGTAGGCAAGCAGTTCTTTCGGCGCTGGCATGTCGCTGCCGTGAACCCGCCCAAACCCTTTGCGAACGCCGTAATCGGTCGCGGGCAGCACGTCGGGCCGGCCCAGGCGGAACATCAGCATCATCTCGACGGTCCAGCGGCCGATGCCGCGCACCTCGGTGAGCCGCTCGACGATCTCGTCATCGGACATGCGGCGCAGGCGCGCGAGCGTTGGGACCGTACCGTCGAGTGTCTTCGCGGCGAGGTCGCGGACGGCGAGCATCTTGTTGCGCGAAAGCCCCGCGCCGCGCAGCGCCTCTTCGGGCACATCGAGCACTTGCTGCGGAGTCGGAAATTTGCCGGGAAAGAGCGCCACCACGCGCGCGAGGATGCTCGCCGCCGCCTTGCCGTGCAGCTGCTGGTAGACGATGGAGCGTACGAGTGCAGCGAACGGACTCGACAGCTTCGAAGGCTCCAGCGCATAGGGCCCGCAGCGAGCAATGAAGCGCGCCAGCTTCTTGTCGGCGGCGCAGACCGCACGCACCGCTGTCTCGGCATCGAAAGGAATCACCAGAGCGCTTCGGAGGATCATGCGCGCGAGGATAGCTCCGCTAGCGCTTGCACGCGCGGCTCGCCCAGCAAATCAGACAATTCGAGCGCGTCGTAAAGCGCGTGGCCGCCAATGTCGTTGTTGAAGAAGACCCAGGCGTCGCCGGCGAAGTCCCGCAAGGAGCGCGCCCAGGGTCGCAGCGCGTCGCGGCCATAGCGCCCGCGATACTTGCCCGTCGCGCCATGAAAGCGGAGATAGCGAAAGCCGCCGGTCGTGCGCGGAGGG
>JANYKT010000028.1 GCA_025358085.1 Deltaproteobacteria bacterium
CTCCAGCGGCTTGCCCCGCAACGCCCGGCGCTCCAGCAGCTTGCCCCGCAACACCCGGCGCTCCAGCAGCTTGCCCCGCAACGCCCTGCGCTCCAGCGGCTTGCCCCGCAACGCCCTGCGCTCCAGCGGCTTGCCCCGCAACGCCTTGCGCTCCCGCTGCCTCGCCAGCCACGCCCGTCTGCGCTCCTTGCTGTGCAGCGGGCGCTTTCTGACCCGCGTCCGCCTTTTTCGGCGCTTCCTCGCGAGGCGCTTCCTTCTTGCCCGCCGCGGTCGCCGCGGTCTGCTGGGACTGCTGGGCCGCGCCCTCCGCTCCGGCAGACGCGCTCGCGGTAGCGTTGGCCTGGCCCTGTGCCTTGCCGGCGCCCTGCTTGGCCCCAGCGCTGTCGCCGTTCTTCGCGCTGTCCACTGCGCCCTGCGCGGTATCGGCAGTTTCTTCGGCCTTCTTCGTCGCCTTCGCCGCTTCGTCGAGCGCGTTCAGCGCCCCTTCCCGCACCTTCTCGTCGTCCGGGACCTTGCACGCGCCGGTCGCAGTACCGCGCGCTTCCTTCGAGGTGCCGGTCGCCGAGGCCGCCGCCCCAGTCGCGCTGGCCGCCGCCGACTTCGCGCCCTCGGCAGCGTCGCCGGTCCCGGGCCGCTGCGGCAGCCCGCGGAACAGCTCCTGATTCCGCGCGATCTGCTGCTTGGCCTGGTCCAGCGCCGCCTCGGCCCGCTTGACCGCTTCGTCCGCCTGCGCGGTCAGCTTCTCCGCCTCGACCTCGATCGCCCGCTCGTGCTCGCGAACGGTGCCGCGCGCGGTTTCGTACGCCTTGTTCCCTTCGTCGTACGCGCTCTTCAGCTGCTCGAACGACTTCTCCACATGCTCGCGAATCTCGGGAATTTGCGCGACCAGGTCCTTCAGCGAAGCCCGGTGCTTCACGGCCTCGTCGTACGCAACCTTCGCCAGACCGTACGCCGCCTGCACCTGATCGATCGCCCCGCGCGCCTGCGACATGAACACCTGCGCGCTCTTGCCGATGGCGACGTCGCTCTTCTTGATCGCGTCCTGCAGCGGACCCTGCATCTTCCCGCCCGCGGCGTGCAGCTGCTGGTGCTGGTCCTTCATGGTCTTGAGCGCGTCGTTCGCCTGCTTCTCAGGCTTGTCTTTCTCCTTGTCGTGCTCCTCGGCAAGCCGCGCGTGCTCCGGCTCGGCGGCCTTGTGCTGGTCATCGGCCTGCTTGACGGGATTGTTTTGCACTTCGGCCGTGGCCTCCGACGTCTTGTCGGCCATGCTTCCGGCCGCGTCCGTGCCCATCGCCAGGTCCATCAGCATCTGCGTGCCGTGCTGTTCGGCCACGCCCTTGAAGTCTTCCCACAGCTTCTTCATTTCGGCGCGCGCGTCCTCGAGCGCCTGCTTCATGATGATCTTGAGCTGCTGCGTGGCCTCGTCAGCGCCCTTGCTCTCCGCTTCCTTCAGGTCCCATGAGTGTCCCGCGCCTTCGAGAGCCTTCTCGAGCACTTTCTTCGCGCCCTCGAGCACCTCGCTTTCGATCTTCTTCAAAATCCTCTCGACCGCGTCGGTGATCTTCTTCTTCATCTCCTGCGCGATCTGCTCCAGCTGCTTCTTCCCCTCTTCCCAGGCCTTTCCTGCGAATTCGGACACCTTGCCCGCCGCGTCCTGTGCCGCGGCGACACCATCATTCTTCGCCTCCTCGAGCGCATCCTTCCCCTGCTGCAGCAGCGCTTGCGCGGTCTCATAAGCCTGCTTCGCCTGGGCGACGAGCTGCTTGCCCCGCTCCTCCGCGCTTTTCACCTGCGCCTTCAATTCCTGGTACTTCGCCAACGTATCTTCGTAAGCCGCCTTGCACTGATCGACCACGCCCTGGGCGGCCTTGATCGCTTTTTCGACGCCCGGCACATCGCGCTTGAGCGCCGCCTGCGCCGCTTCCTTGGCGTGCGTGAGCAGCTCCTCGACAGCCTTCACCGCCAGCTGCACCTTGGCCTTGGTGTCCTCCACCAGCGCGTCGATCTGCTTCTTCGCCGCGTCACCCTTTTCGGTGAAGTCTTTCTTCGCCTGATCGAGCCCGGTCGCTGCTTCCTGCGCGGCCTCGTTGGCGCGCTGCTTCGCCTCGGCTAGCAAGCTCTGGCCCAGCTCGCCCGCGGCCTGCACGGCCTTGTCGAGCAGCACCTTCGCCGTGTCGTAAGCCTTCTTCGCGTCGTCGAGCAGCGGCTGGCCCAATCGCGGGGCCTTCTCCGGGAACTCGGCCTTCAGCTTCGCGAGCTCCGCCTGCGCCGCGTTCCACGCCGTTTCGCATTCGGCGAACACGGCCTGCGCGTCCTGGATCGCCTTCTCCGCGTCGGCCTTCGACCAGTTCATCGAGTGGTCCGCCGCGGTCTTGGTATGCTGCTGCAGCTCCTGCGCCTTGGCCAGCGCTGCCAAGACCTGCTTCTGCGTCTCGTCGACGGCCTTGCCGACCACGTCCTGCGCGGCGCCGCTCTTGTCCTCGAGGTCCTTTTTCGCCCCGTCGTACTTCGCGCCCTGCTCGTCATTCACTTGGCTCGCGTGGTCCTGTGCCTCCTGCAGGAAGCTCTGGCCCAGCTCGCCCGCGGCGGCGACGGCCTTGTCGAGCAGCTGCTTTGCCATGGCCACGGCCTTGCCTGCTTCTTCAACGATGGGCTGCGCGAGCTTCTCAGCCTTCGCCGGCATCTTCTTCTTCAGCTCCGCGAGCTTCTCCTGCGCGGACTTCTGCGCCGACTCGCAATCGGCATAAACGGCCTGCGCCTGATCGACCGCTGCCTTCGATGCGTCCTTGTCCCAGGCCAGCGACTTTTCGGCCGCCTCGGACGCATGCGTCTGCAGCTCCTGCACCTTCGCCAGCGCCGCCTCGACCTGCTCGCGCGTGCCGTCCACCAGCGCCGCGATCTCGCCGTTGGCCTTGCCCGCGGTGTCGTCGAACTGCTGGTGCGTCGCATCGTGATCGGCGGTCGCGGCGTCGCCCGCGGTGGCTGCATGCTGCTGGACGGCGTCGATCTGGCTCTGCGCCACCTCGTCAACAGCCTTCCCTGCTTGATCCACCAGCTGGTTCGCCTGGTCCAAAGCGCCCTGCGCTTGAGCCAGTAGATCCTGAACCGTGTCGGCGCTCTGCGGGGCCAGGGCTTTCAGCTTGTCGCCGGCCGCCTTTGCCTCGCCGAGCGCCGTCGTCAACTCGTCGCGCGCGGTCTTCGCTGCGACCAGCGACTGCTGCGCTTCGTCCTTCGAGAAGTCCCACGACTTCTCGGCGGCCGCCTTGCCCTGGTTGAGCGCTTCCTGCGCCTTCTGCAGCGCGGTCTCGAGCTTGCCCTGCAGCTCCTTGCCCGCCGCCTCGATGTTACCCTTGGTCCGCTCTGCGGTCGCGTCGATGCCGCCGTGCGCGTCTTGCGCCGCCGCGTGCGAATCGGCGGTCTGCTGCACCGAGGCGTCCGCGCCCTGAACTGCCTGATCGTTCTGCGAGACGGCCGCGCTGTGCACCGCGGCGTGGCTGTCTTGCGCGTGCTTGAGGAGCGTCTGGATCTTCTCGACCAGCTGCTGCAGCGCCTTTTTCACTTCCGGGGGCACGTCGTTGTAGGCGCGCTCGGCGGCGTCCTTGGTGGCGTTCGCTTCCGTCTGCAGCTGCTCGACCAGCGGCTGCGCGGCCTGCGCGATGTCCTTCGCTCCGTTGAAGTCTTTCGCTTTCGCTTTCTCGATGGCCTTCTTCAGCTCGGTGACCAGCTGCTTCGCGAGGTCGAGCGCCTTGAGGCCGTGCTCCTTCGCCTCCTTCACGGCAGCGACGAGATCCTTCAGCTTCTCGATGTCGGCCTTGTGCGCTTGGTAGAATTTCTGCGCCTCGTCGACCTTGGCCTTGACCTGGACAGCGAGCTCTTTCGCCTTCGCGGCCCACTCGCCGACCTTCTTTTCGATCTCCTTGAGAGTCTTCGCCAGCACGCCGTCGGGCTGGTCGCTGCCATGCGAGGCCAGCATGGACTTCACCTTGTCGACCAGCTGCTGCAGGACCTTCTTCACGTCCTCGGGCACGTCCTCGTACGCCTTCTCAGCGGACGCCTCGCACGCCTGCGCTTCCTTCTTCGCCTCGTCGAACGAAGCCTTGCCTGCCTCGACGTCAGTCTTGGCGCCGTCAAAGTCGTGCTTCTTTGCTTTATCGAGCGCGGACCTGCACTGCGCGAGAACGTCCTTGCCCTTCTCGTACGCTTTCTGGCCGTGGTCCTTCGCGTCCTTGGCGTCGGCGATGAAAGCTTTGAGCTTTTCGAAATCGGCCTTGTGGTCGTCGACGAACTTCTTCGCTTCGTCGAACTTCGCCTTGGCGGCGGCAGCGAGTTCTTTCGCTTCGCTGGCGATCTTGCCGATGAACTTCTCCACCTCGGCAATGGTGCGCTTCAACACGCTCTCGCCTTCGGCCGGCTTCGCAGCCTGGGCCGGAGCAGACGATGCCGAAGCAGACGACGCCGCAGCAGCAGGCGCGCCCGCGGGCTTCGGCGTCAGGTCCGCGCCTTCGGTCGTGTGGTGCAGCATCTGCTTGACGGTGTCGACGATGAACTGAACCGCGTCCTTCACCGACTGCGGCACCTCGTCCTTCGCCTTGTTGGCCGCGTCATAGCAGGCCTGGCCTTCCTTCTCTGCATCGGCCGCCAGCAGCTTCGCGTCCTCGACGTCCTTCCTGGCCCCGTCGAAGTCGTGCGCCTTCGCCTTGGTGAGCGCGTCCTTGCACTTCGCCAGCAGCTCCTTCGCCTTGGCGTACGCCTTCTCGCCGTGGTCCTTCGCGGCCATGGCGTCGACAGCAAATGCCTTGATCTTGTCGAAGTCCTTCGCGACCGCGTCGTAGTGCTTCTTCGCTTCGTCGAAGGTCTTCTTTGCCTCTTCAGCGAGCTTCTGGCACTGGGCGGCCGCCTTGCCGATGCCCTTCTCCATTTCGGCAATGAACTTATCGAAAGCGGTCGGCTCGCCGCCTTTCGGTAACAGTGTCTTGACCTTCTCGACGATGGCCTGGACGGCCTGCTTCACGTCCTCGGGCACATCGTTGAGCGCCTGCTCCGCCTTCTTGTAGCAATCCTCGGCCGCCGCCTGCGCCGCGTCGAAGAGCACCTTCGCGTCTTCTGCGTCTTTCTTCGCTCCGTCGAAGTCGTGGGCCTCGATCTTCTGCAGGCCCTCCTTCACCTTCTCGAAGCACTCCTTGCCCTTGCTGTACGCGAGCTCACCAGCGTCCTTGGCAGCCTTGGCTTCCTCGATGACCTTTTTGATCTGGTCGAAGTCCTTTTTGTACTCCTCGACCTTGCCCTGCACTTCCTTGACCTTGCTTTCGGTCTCCTTCGCGAAGGCCTCGGCCTTGTGCGCGAGGTCGCCGACCTTCCCTTCGATCGCCTTGAGCGTCTTCGCCAGCGACCCGTCGCCGTTTTGGAGCAGCGTCTTGAGCTTCTCGACCAGCTGCTGCAGGCCGGCCTTCACCTGCTCGGGCAGCTTTGAGTAAGCCTCTTCCGCCTTGGCGTAGCAGGCCTCGGCGTCCTTCTTCGCCGCTTCGAACCTGGCCTTCGCATCCTCGCCGTCAGCCTTGGCCGGGGCCCACTCGCGCTTCTCGGCCTTCTGCAGGGCCTCCTTGCACTTGGCGACCGCGTCCTTGCCCTCGCCCCAGGCTTTCTCGCCCAGCGAAACCGCCTCTTTCGCGGCCTCGTAGAAATCCTTCAACTTCTCGAACTCGACCTTGTACTTGTCGTACTGCGCTTTGGCCTGGTCATAGATCGCCTTGGCCTTGACGTAGTACTCCTTGGCCGCCTGCGCGAGCTTGCCGATCTTCGCCTTGATTGCCTCGATGGTCTTCATCAAGGTCGACTCGCCCTGCGGCACCATCGCGCGCAGCTTCTCGATGATCCCGTTCAGCGTGTCCTTCACGCCCTGCGGCAAATCCTTTTCGACTTCCTGCAGCTTGTCGAAGCAGAGCTGCGCCTCGCTCTTGCAGGTGGCGAAGTCCGTCTGCGCCGGGTCCACCTCGGCGCCCGCGTCGTCCCACTTCTTCTGCTTGCAAAGGTCGATGGCTTTCTTGCAGCGATCGAACACCGACTTGCCGGCCGCGTAGGCTTTGCCGCCGTGATCCTTGATGTAGAGGCCGGCCTTGATCCACTTGCCGCCGTACTTGTCGATGGTGTCTTCGACGAGCTTCTTCGCCTCCTCGAACTTCTTTTTGTACTCCTCGACCGTGCCCTTGACCTTGTCGATGAGACCCTTCGCCTGGTCGACCAGCGGCCCCAGCTGATCCTGGATGGTCTTCTTGAGATTTTCCTTCGCGTCCTGCACGGCCTTCTTCGCCTGCGCAATGGCGTCCTGCGCCTGCGCGATAGCCTTCTTGGCGAAATCGAGCGCGTTCTGCGCGCCCGCCGCGATCGCCCCGAGGATGGAGTTGTTCGCCGCGGTGCCGGTCTGCTTCACCGTGTCGATCACTTTCGATAACTCGGCGGCGAGCCCTTCGATCAGCGGCTTCGCCATCGCCACGGCCTGCGCGGCGCACATCTCGATGGCGCCCTTGCCCTTCAGGATGGCCGCCTGCGCGAGCATCATCCCCGCCTTGCCGACGTTGATGGCCATCTCGGCCGCCGCCATCAAGCCACTCTTGATCTGATTGACCGCGCCCGAGAGCTTGTCGCCCACGGTGTGGACCGCGTCGAGCGCCACCGCCTTCACCGCGTCGAACGCGTCCTGCGCGTGCTTCATCGCTTCCTTCGCGATGCCGACCACCTGATCCGCCGCCTGGTGCGCGGCTTCGAGCGCCTTCTTGGCCATGTCCGATGCCGCGCCGGCCACTTCCTGCGCGGCCTCGCCGACCTTCGTCATCGCCTCGCCGATGTAGCCCTGCAGGCCCTGCAGCTGGCCTTCGATCTGCTTCAGCATGGTCTGCGCCAGGTCGGAAGCGCCCTGCTTGATCTTGGCCAGAGCGTCCTTGACTTGCTCCCAGACCTTCTTCGCCGCCTCCATGGCCTGGGTGGCGCGCTTCGCCGCCTCGCGCGCCGCCTTCAACGCGAACGCCGCCGCGTCCTTGATCTTGGCGGCGATCTCGGTCGCCTTTTTGGCTGCGTCCTGCAGCGCCTTGGCGAACTTCCCCAGGTCCTTGACCGGCGAGCTCCCCTTCTTGATGGCGTAGCGCTTGGCCCGAAACTCCGTGGCGTATCCGGTGTCGACGAAGAAGAGGTGGTCCGTCGAGAGCACGTAATATTGCCCGTCGACCCGCTTGCCCGCCTTCTCCACTTCGACCACCGAGCCCGCGCGGATACCGGGATTACCGGTGACGCGCGCCTCGGCCGAGACGAACGAGCCGGACCGCTTGTTGAACTCGGCCTTCGCCACGGCCTCGAGCAGATTCTTCTGCCCGCTTCCGACGGGCAGGACCGCCTCGATCTCGCCGAACATCTGCTTCACCAGCTGCGCGCCGGTCAGGGTGCCGCCCTGCTTGCCGAGTTCGTCGCCTTTCTTCGCTGGGCCCGTGGCTTCCTTCGCCGTCTGGGGATCCCAGCCAGTGGTGCCGAACTTGGAGACCTGATCGAAGGTATTCACCTCCTGAACGAAGCGGCCGATGTTCTCACGCCAGGTCAGCTTGGCGGCGGCGGTCTTGCCGATTTCCGGCTTCTTGAACTTCAGCTTCTTGTCGTCGACGTACATGCGGAAGCCCGCAATGGCCGCCCGCTGCATGAGGAAATCATAGTCGGAGAGGTTGTTCTGGATGACGTAGTCGTGAACGACCTTGGAGTCGTCCACCTCGGCCGAGAGGCCGTTCCTGGTGGCGATCTGCGAGGCGAGATCGGAATCCTTGACGTCCTTGTACGTCTTGGTCGCGGTCCCCTTGTCGAACGAATGACCCTTGTCAACGCCGGACACCACCAGGCGGCTGGGGCCGTCGGGCGTGAGCACGATCTCCAGACCGGAGACCACGCCTTTGCAGACCGAGGTCATGGTCCCGCCCTGGAAGCCGAGCTTGATCTCGACGCCGACCCCCGGCTTGAACCTGTCGCCTTTGGTCCATTTGCGGCCGACGTCCGAGAGGTGGACCCAGAAGTGGCTCGACTTGTCCATGTCGTCCGTAACGCGGAGACCGATCACGGACCCGGCCAACTCGGCGTCGGCCTTGGTGCCGTCGACGAAGAGCTGGAACTGCGGAACGCGTGTGTCGTCGGACAAATGGAGCTCCCAGCGCTCGCGCGGCGGTTCAGTGCGAGAGTAGTCGAGGGTCCGCCGTAGTTTCGAGCAAGCAAGCGCTTTCCGTCAAGTGGGTGCCATTTTACTTCAGCTGTTCCAACAACTTCCGTCGTTTGGGAAGAATGTCCGGTTTTCGCGAAAACAAGAACCGGCGCGAAGCGCTACTCTATGGCGCTGTGGAGACGGATCCAAAGCCTCCGCCGCCCGCGGCCCCACGGCTTCCGCAGAGAGCAGCCATCTACATCGCGCCTGACGGCACGGTGCACTTCGGCGCGCTCTTCAAGGATCTGCTGCCCGTGGCTGACGCGCTCGGCAGACCGGCCCTGCCGCCCCCGGACAAGAAATGATCGCGCTTCTCCGCTTCCTCGCGCATTCGTTCCGCCGTTTCTTCGCCCAAAGGTCCGCACGGAGGCTCATCCAGCTCAACTTGCCGAAGGGCCTGCCTCCGGGTCTTGGGGGGACCCTCCGGACTGCGCTTCGCGTTCCACCTCGCCTGGAGGCGCCCGAAGGCGAGTACTGGACGCTCCCTCTCGCCGCGCAGACCATTCGTGGACAAGCACCTGCGCGGCTGCTCCATTTTCCGGCGCTCCCTCGGCCTCCGCGCCGCCTCGATGTCGTCTGGGAGCCGCGCGCGCTGGTCCTGCCGCGCGCCCCCTCATTGCCGTCGCTGCTGAAACTCGTCTCGCCGCTCAAATCAGTCGTCCGTGAACTGGGCGTGGTGCGTGCGCGGCGCTCGCTCATCCTTCCCCCTGTCCCACGCTTGCCAACGCAGCTGCGACTCGCACGGCCGCTTGGGTCAGCCCTCCGCGACCTCGGCGTCGCCCGCCTCGCGCTGTTCCGTCTTGACGAGGAGCTGCGCCTGCCCTTCGAACGAGACCCGATGCAGGTTTTCTCTGATGCGCCGACACTGGCGACGCCGTGCTCGTTGCCGTCGCGGCTGCCGCTCGCCCGCGCGTCCTTGAGTCGGGTTGACCCGCGCGCCTACCGCATCGATCCGCGCACGTTCGCGCCCGCGAACGAGAATGCAACAGGCTTGAAGGAACCCTACGGCGGGCTGTGGTGGGTGAGCCCGAAGCTCCGACGCGAAAAGGTCGACTTGCCCTGGATGGCGAAAGGCCGCATCGCCTTCATCTCCCCGGTTTCGCCCGAATGGTTCGCGCTCTGGTGGGAGCAAACCAACCGACGCAGCCCCGGCGCGCGACAAGCACTGGAGACCAGGCAGCCCCAGGAAGTGTACTGGGCCATGGAGCATTGCAAGGAGCAGATGCTCATTCGCCGCGACGTCGAGAAGGACGAGAATGCGCCAACCATGCAGGAGTTCTTCATCATCGCGCAGGGAGTGGCGGCACGGGCGTACGAGCCGGAAGATCTGGGCTCGCTCATCCCCGCCAAACAGTGGGTGGGGATTTCAAAGCCGTTGCCGCAGCCGCCAGTCTGGGACCGACCGCCGCGCGACGCCTACCTACAGTGGAGGACGCTGATGGACGGGCTCGAGGAGCGGTGAACGCAAGATACACCCGCGTCCGCGAAGAACGCCTGACACCGGGCGACGCTGCTAGTCCTCAGCCTCGTCGTCCGCCGCGACTACGGCAGACTCGAATTTGAACTCAGTCATACCGAGCGTGATGATATCGCCATTGCGCAGGAAGCGGCGCGGCGTCTTCTTGCCGTTGACCAGCACGCCGTTCTTGGAGCCGAGGTCGACGATCTCGAACTTGGTGTCGTCGATGGCGATGCCGCAGTGCTTGCCTGAGATGCCGCCGTCGAGCAGCCGGATGCTGTTCTCCGGACCGGAGCCGATGTTGAC
>JANYKT010000143.1 GCA_025358085.1 Deltaproteobacteria bacterium
GGTCCCACTTCACCCTGCGCGCAAGGCGCGCGCAAGGACAGCGACTTCGATTCCTTGGCGACGTCGAGGAAGATGCTCTGCACGTCCAGGCTCTGCGCCTCGGCGCTGGTGAACTCGTTCTTGAAGGGCCAGATGCAGAGCTTCTTGCCGGCGATGTCCACATCCGGTAGCGCGGGCAGATCCAGCGGCAGCAGCTCGTCGGTCGGCACCGAGGGCAAGGGTAGCGGCAGCTCGCCAACGCTCGGGAGCGACGGCGGCGGCGCGCTCAGATGCGGAGGCGGCCCACCGGCAGCCTGCGCCTGGGCGCGCCCGGCCAGCGGCGCCAGCAGGCAGAGCAACAGTGAGAGGACCTGCCGAAAGCGTCGCTGCGCTACAGCCATGGTCTTCCCCCTGCAGGTTCGAGCAGAGCGGCTGTACCATGCGGTGACCAGCAACAGAATAGCCGCGCGATTTCGAGGGCAAAACCGCGCGGCCTGGTGGGGCTCTATGCCGGCGCGGCGGCGCCGTCGGCAGATGCGCCGGGCTCCTCCGCCTCGCGCCGCGCCCCTTCAGGCAC
Source organism: Deltaproteobacteria bacterium (assembly GCA_025358085.1). GTDB lineage: Bacteria > Myxococcota > Myxococcia > Myxococcales > 40CM-4-68-19 > JANYKT01. The sequence goes on from JANYKT010000143.1 coordinate 557, forward strand.
TGCCGGCAACGTAGAGCCTGCTCACGATGGTTTCTGGCAAAGTAGTCTGGAACGCCGGCGTCCTGTTGATGCAGTGATTCATCCGCGAGCCTGGCTGTGACGGACCCAGCCGATTGGACGTATATGAGTCCTATGCCGGAACCCGGCCACCTGCCCTCGTGGTTGCGCGCGGTGCTGGCTGCGTATCCCTGGCGGCGGCTCAATCCCGTCCCGTTTGCGGCGCTGCGCAAGCCGCTTCCGGAATGCAGGGTTGCGCTGGTGACTAAGGCGGGGCTGGTGCCTCCCGGCCAGCCGGCTTTCGACGCCGGAACCCGCGGGGGTGACGTCTCGTATCGCGTCATCAGCGCCGGCGCCGATCTCTCACGGCTTGAAGAACATCATCGCAGCAGCACCTTTGATCATGCGGGCATTGCAAAGGATCGGAATCTCGCGCTGCCCCTCGACCGGCTGCACGAATTGGTCCTTGCGCGCAAGGAACGCCGGTGATCTGCTTCGTGCTGGTGAACGCGCTGGCGATCAACTTCGGCAACGTCCGCTACAACATCGTCCTCGGAAACATCGGCAACCAGCGGGTCTGGGTGCCGCTGATCACCACCGCGTTGATCGTGGCCATGGTCTACCAACTGAGCTGGCACCTCGCCGTCGTCCTCGACGCCGAGGCCTGGCTGATCCGCCTCGGCAGAGCCACGCTGCCGATCCTGATCTGGCATTTCACCGTCTTCTTCGCGATCAATGCGGTGCTCTTCGGCCTCGGCCTTATCAGCAAAAAGAACCTGTCGGACAATTGGTTCGTCCTCAACGGCAAGCAGACCTGGCTGCTCTAGGAGATACCGGCGCTTTGGTTGCCGATCTGGATCGATCGCACTTTGAGACACCAAACAGCAGTTGCGCGGGGCCTGCTTTCGCCGCGATAATTTCGCCGCGAATCGCGCGTCGCGGTTCGCTGAGGTCGCAAATGGTGGACACGTTCGGCTTTCTGCAGAAGGTCGGCAAGGCGCTGATGGTGCCGGTCTCGGTGCTGCCGGTCGCCGGCCTGCTGCTGGGGATCGGAGCGGCAAAGTTCGGCGTGGTGCCCTCGGTGGCGAGCAGCCTGATGGAGCTGTCCGGCGGCGTGATCTTCAGCATCCTGCCGCTGCTGTTCGCCATCGCGGTCGCGCTGGCCTTCGCCAAGAACGACGGCATCGCGGCGATCAGCGCCGCCATCGGCTACGCGGTGATGCTGGCCACCCTGGGCGGAATGGCCGCGGTCTGGCACGTGCAGCCGCGCGCGATCCTGGGCATCCCCTCGATGGACACCGGCGTCTTCGGCGGCATCGTCGCCGGCGCGCTGACCGCGTTCCTCTTCAACCGCTTCCACCGCATCTCGCTGCCGCAGTACCTGGGCTTCTTCAACGGCAAGCGATTCGTGCCCATCGTCACGGGTCTTTCGGCGATCGCGCTCGGCGTGTTGCTCTCGATCGTCTGGCCGCCGGTCCAAGCCGCCATCGATCGCTTCTCGCACTGGGCCGCGGTAACCGATCCGCGCACGGCCGCCACGCTCTACGGCTTCGTCGAGCGGCTGCTGATCCCCTTCGGCCTGCACCACATCTGGAACGTCCCTTTCTTCTTCGAGATCGGCTCGTTCACCGCCGCCACCGGCCGAGTGGTGCACGGCGACATCGCGCGCTTCTTCGCCGGCGATCCGACGGCCGGCGTCCTCGGCGGAGCCTACTTCTTCAAGATGTTCGGCCTGCCCGGGGCGGCCTTCGCGATGTGGCGCGCAGCCCGCCCGGAGAACCGCCTCAAGGTCGGCGGGATCATGTTCTCGGCGGCGCTGACGTCGTTCCTCACTGGCATCACCGAGCCGATCGAGTTCGCCTTCCTCTTCGCCGCGCCTCTGCTCTACCTGCTCCACGCGGTCCTGGCCGGCACCACCCAGTTCGTCGCCAGCACGCTCGACATGCACCTGGGCTTCACCTTCTCGCAGGGCGCGATCGACTACGGCGTCTTCAATCTCTTGGCCCGATCGGGGCGCGGCGCGCTCTTGGTGCTGATGGTGGGACCGCTGTATGGTCTGGCCTACTTCGGCATCTTCCGCTTCGCGATCGCGCGCTGGAACCTGAAGACGCCGGGGCGCGAGGTCGAGGAACAGGCGCCCGGCGCTGTGGCCGCACCCAGCGGAGGACATCCCCGCGATCTCGTGCTCGCCTTCGGAGGCGAGGACAACATCATGGGCCTCGACGCCTGCGTGACCCGCCTTCGCATCTCGGTGCGCGATCCCTCCCAGGTCGATTCGGCCAGGCTCAAGGTGCTGGGCGCCTCGGGCGTCGTCGTCGTCGGCAGCGGCGTGCAGGCCGTGTTTGGACCTGGGTCTGAGAACCTGAAGGCGGACATGCAGGTGTATTTGAAGTCCACCGCGCCCGAGTCGGGACTGGCCGCCGCCGCCGAATTGGCGCGCATCGCCCAAGGGCAGAGCACGCTGGTGGGCGACCTCGAGCAGGCGCGGTGGCGCGAGCGGGCGCTAGAGCGGGACCTCGCGCGCGGCAAGCGGCTGGCCGGCCTCGGGCGCGTCGTGGCCGGCGTCGCGCACGAGGTCCGCAACCCGATCACCGGCATCAAGTTGACGCTCGACGGCCTGCTCCGCAGGGGCCTCGACGAGCGCGGTTCTCGAGACGTGAAGATCTGCCTCGAAGAGATCGGCCGCCTCGACCGGGTGGTCGGCTCGCTCTTGCTGGTCTCCCGCAGCGGCATCGAGCAGAAGGCAGATCTCGAGCTGTCGCGCCTGGTCGATGAGCGCCTCCGCCAGGCCCAGGCCGCTGCCGCCGAGCGCGGCGTCGAGCTGAGCCGACGAGGAACCGCCCTGGCCCCGTGCAACGCCGACACGATCACCCGCGTCGTGGACAACCTGGTCCGCAACGCCATCGACGCCAGCCCTCGAGGAGGCCGCGTCCGCGTGCTGCTCGAGGCCGACCCTGACGAGGCGCGCATCGTCGTGGAGGACCAGGGCGCCGGGGTCCCCGCAGCGCGCGAGGGCGAGCTGTTCGAACCGTTCTTCACGCTGAAGCCCGATGGCACCGGGCTGGGCCTCTTCATGTCGCGCGCGCTGGTCACGGCGCAAGGGGGACGCCTCACCTATGCTCACCGGAATTCCTCCACGCTCTTCACCGTCGCCTTACCGCTGGGCCCGCAGGAGCCGCAACGTGTCGCGCATACTGATCGTTGAAGACGACCGAATCATCCGCTTCTCGATGACTCAGAACCTCGCCGATGCCGGCTACGAGGTTCAGACCGCCGAGGGCCTGGGCGATGCGCGCAAGCTGCTCGAGGCCGAGGGCTTTGACGCGGTGCTGCTCGACATCCGCCTGAAGGACGGCGACGGCCTCGACCTGCTCGAGGACCTGCGCCGCGACGTGCCCCAGCTTCCGGTCATCATGGTCACCGCCTTCGGCGACAGCGATCGGACCATCCGCGCGATGAAAGCCGGCGCGTTCGAGTACGTGACCAAGCCGTTCGACCTCGACGTGCTGCTCGCGCTGCTGGCTCGCGCGGTCAAGGTGCACCTCGCAGCCAACGCGCCCGAGGCGACAAACGGCAACACATTGGTTGGCGCGAGCCCGGCCATGCTCAACGTCTGGAAGTCGATCGGACGCTCCTCGGCGAGCCGGGTTCCGGTGCTGATCACCGGCGAGAGCGGAGTTGGCAAGGAGCTCGTCGCCCGGGCCATCCACGACAACGCGCACCCAGGCCGGCCCTTCGTGGCAGTGAACCTGGCAGCGCTGCCGTCATCGCTGGTCGAGTCCGAGCTCTTCGGTCACGAGCGCGGCGCGTTCACCGGCGCGGTGGCCCGACGTGAGGGCCGCTTCGAGCTGGCCCAGGACGGCACGCTCTTCCTCGACGAGATCGCCGATCTCGAGCTGCCGCTGCAAACGAAGCTGCTGCGCGTCCTCGAGGACGGCGGCTACGAGCGCGTCGGCGGCTCGGGCCGGCTGGAGTCGAAAGCGCGGATCATCACCGCCACGTCGCGTCCGGTGGCGCCGGGAATGCCGGAGAGCCTGTTGCGCGAGGATCTCTACTACCGGCTGGCCGTGCTCAGGATCGACGTGCCGCCGCTGCGCGAGCGGCTTCAAGACATCCCGCTGCTCGTGCACGCCTTCCTGCGGCGGGCGGGCCGGCCGAAGCGCGCACTGTCGGAAGGCGCGCTCACGCGGCTGAGCGCCCATGACTGGCCGGGCAACGTCAGACAGCTTCGCCATGTCCTCGAGAACGCCTGCGTGATGTCGACAGCCGAGGTTCTCGACGAGTCGGCCTTCCAGCTCGGCGAGGCACGGCCGCAGCCGGCGCCGCTCGCGGCGGTCGCCGTCTCCGAGATCCTGAACCTCGATCTGCGCGAAAATCTCGAGAGGCTCGAGCGCGAGCTGATCGAGACCGCCCTCGCCCGCGCCCAGGGGAACCGCGCGCAAGCGTCCCGGCTCTTGGGGATCCGCCGCGCACTCCTCTATGCCCGGATGCTGCACCTGAAGATGCGAGGCGCCGAGCCGGCGGAGTAGACCAAGTCAGCCTTGCGTCAAAGCTGATCGGCAAACAGCTATATCAGCTCATAAGACAACGATGATTGGCTTGCGTCCATTTGTAACAAACTCCCTTCGGCTCGGTCCATAGCTCGTGCGCAGCAACCGGCCTGGGACGGCATGGCGGCGAATTCCAGGTCACCGCTCAATAGCGTCCCTTTCCCGATCACGTGTACGGACATGGTACGTCTTCACACGCTTGCGGCGCAGTGCGGCGACCAACGGAGCGGTGTCGGATCCCGGAGGGCACAGCGCTTGCTTAAGACCGAACCGAGATCGCGCGTTTGCCAACCAGCCATCCGGTCCGGAAAGAGCTCCTCCCCAGGGGCTTCTCACGGCGCAGGTGTGGCCCACGGCAAGCGGGACGGCGCGACTTGCTCCTCGGCCAAACCGTCGTTCGCTCCCGCCTCGCGGGAGAGCAGTACTGGAGGCTCTCGTGATTGGAATGCTGAAGTGTCATCCTGCGGCCGTCGCCGCCCTGCTGCTGGCCGGCCTGACCGCCGCCTGCGGCAAGTCCGACGCGACCAACCTGGCGTGTAGCGCCGCGGCTCCTGGCGGGTACTGCGCGGGCAACTCCACCTGCGTAGCCGGCGCCTGCGCAGACCGCGCCAGCTTGTGCAGCGCGTCCAACCCGGGCGGCTCCTGCGCCTCGGGCTCCACCTGCTCCAGCGGCGGCTGCGTCCTCTCCGGGTCGCTCTGCAGCTCGACCAAAACCGACGGCATCTGCAACGACGGAAAGAGCTGCTTCGGCGGCTCGTGCACCGCCTCCGCCAGCCTCTGCAGCTCGACCAACATCACCGGCATCTGCGCGTCGGGCTCGACCTGCTTCGCCGGCGGCTGCGTGTCGAACTCGGCGATCTGCAGCAGCACGGTTCCGGGCGGCGTCTGCGCCGTCGGCAACACCTGCTTCCAGGGCAACTGCGTAGCTGCGGGCTCTCTCTGCTCCACCAGCAACACCTCGGGCTCGTGCGCGCCGGGCTCGGCCTGCCTGGCCGGCCAGTGCGCCGCGCCGGCGGTCGATCCCTGCAGCGTCAACGTCTACACCGCGCAGCCGACGATCGCCGTCGCCAAGGGCTCGACTTGCGTCGCCCAGGCCACGGGCGCCCCGGTCTGCACCGCTTCGACGCCGGCCGGCGTCCTCACCGTGGACGGCCTCAAGTTCAAGGACCTGAGCAAGGACGGCAAGCTCGACGTCTATGAGGACTGGCGCAAGTCAGAACTCTGCCGCGCCAAGGACCTCGTCTCGAAGATGACCCTGCCGCAGAAGATCGGTCTGATGACCGAGGTCTCGAACATCGGCTCGGGCTCGGCCGACGGCTCGTTCGCCGCCAGCATCCAGACGCTGATCACCACCGGCTTCGCACGCCAGGCGCTGATCCGGCTCCACGCCGGGTTCTCCAACACGCTCTTCACCGGCGCGCAGCTCGCGACCTACATGAACAACCTCCAGGAGCTGAGCGAGTCGCAGCCGCTCGGCATCCCCTTCGTCGCCACCGCAGATCCGGCGCACGGCTTCTCGATGAACATCGACGCCACCACCGGCGCAATGGCGATGGGCGCCGCCTCGAACACCGGCGGCGTGGGCAACTCGAGCCTGGTGCAGCTGATCTCGATGTGGCCGCAGCCGCTTGGCATCGGCGCGCTCAACGACCCGGCCATCGCCAAGCAGGCCGGCGACGCGATCCGCAAGGAGTTCCGCGGCATGGGCATGCGCTGGGAGCTCGGCCCGCAGGCCGACATCGCCACCGAGCCGCGCTGGGCGCGCCTCAACAACACCTTCGGTGAGAACCCGTACGCCGTCGGCACCATCGTCCGGTACTTCATGGAGGGCATGCAGGGTATCGGCGACGGCGGCCTCAAGTCCGGCGGCGGTGTCGCCACCACGCTCAAGCACTTCCCGGGAACGGGCGCGAACCAGGGGGGACTGGACAGCCACCAGTACGTCGGCCGCTTCAACGTCTATCCGGGCAACAACTTCATGGCCCACGTCTACCCGTTCCGCGCAGCGGTCGCCGCCGGCGCTGCGGCGATCATGCCCTCCTACAGCATCTTCAAGGCCCAGTACGCCTGGGACCCGCTGCAGGTCGGCGCGGCGCAGAGCAAGGAGATCATTACCGACCTGCTCAAGGTCCAGCTGGGCTTCACTGGCCTCGTCAGCTCCGACTGGGGCGTGATTGGCAAAGGCTACGGCGTCGAGAACCTGACCGCGGCGCAGAAGGGCGCGCTGTTCATCCAGGCCGGCTCGCACCAGCTCGGCGCGGAGGACGCGTCGGGCAGCATCCTCTTGGCGCAGCAGGCCGGCTTGATTTCGGACGCCGAGGTGGACAACGCGGCGGTCAAGATCCTGGAGATGTCGTTCAAGCTCGGCATCTTCGAGAATCCGTATACGGACTACCCCACCGCGGCCGGCACGGCGACCACCTGGACCTCGTACGTCCGCTCGGCCGAGGCGCGCACCAACGGCTTCAACGCCCAGAAGATGGCGATGGTGCTGCTCCGCAACCGCGACCACGCCACCGGCAACGCCTACCTGCCGATCGACGGCACCCGCAAGGTCGGCGCCCCCACCACCCAGGCGATCGACGACACCAACAACGACGGGACCATCAAGGTCTACTTCGACGGCATCAACGACAGCATCGTCGGCGTCTCGTCGTCGCCCACGACCCCGATCGATTCGCTGGTCGACGTCTCCGGCGACTACGACTACACGTCGCCGGGCACCGCCACGGCCACGCCGATCGCGGCCACCACGGACCTGACCCAGGCGGACGTCGCGGTCATCCGCATCGTCGCCCGCAAGGGTGCCTACTCGGGTCTCGACGCGGGCGTTCCGCTCTCGTTCGATGCGCCGTTCCCCGGCACCGGCAACGACTCCGAGGGTCCTCGCGCCAAGGCCAGCCGCAACAAGGTGATCGACGCTCTCCGCGTCCGCGACGGTTACACCAAGTTCGATGGAACGGTGATCGCCGCCACCAACACGAACCTCAAGATCGTGCTGGTGATGCACCTGGATCGCCCGGGCATCGTCAAGCCTTTCATCAACGGCCTCACGTCGCTCAACGATTCGACCGTCAACCGCGGCACCGTCACTGCGCCGGACTACTACCCGCTGGTGTCGGACGAGGCCAACATCAACCAGGTGGCGGCGGGCGCGCAGGTGACCAACGGCGTCGACGCCTTCATCGTCGAGTTCGGCGCCTTCGACCGGGCCGTGCTGGACTTCATCTTCAACAAGAACAAGCCGACGTACCTGGCGCCGGGCCAGACGGTGTTCCACTACGGCACGGCCCGCCTCCCGATCGAGATCCCGAGCACCGACGCCGCGGTCGCAGCGCAGCTCGAGGACGTGCCCGCCGACAGCGTGAACCCCAGCTACGCGCTGGGAGCCGGCACCACGTACACGCAGTAGCTCTCTTCGAAAGAGCTTGACGCGCCCGGGCCAGAACCTCCCTCTGGTCCGGGCATGCAGTACAAAGATCAGCTCAACCCCCCGCAACGACCGGCGCGCAGACGCAACGCTCGGCCCTGACTGCAGAGGAATCAACGCGATGAAGAACCGAAGCTTGCTCTCCTTGATGGCGCTCTTTCTCTGCGGCGTGATCGCCTGCGGCGGCAGCAGCGCGTCGGGCAACAACAACGACGCGGGTCACAACAACGACGCCGGCAACAACAACGACTCGGGCACCGACGGCGGCAGTGACGCCGGCACCGACGGCGGAACGGACGGGGGCGCGACCACTGCCGAGTGCGACAAGGCGGCAAACGTCGCCAAGAAGGCCGCACTGCTGGCCTCGCAGCCGACCATCGGCGTGAAGACCAAGGCGCAGATCACCGCGACGATTACCTTCGCCAGCGTCGCCGACAACCCGCTGATCAATTGCCCGGTCGATCTCAAGTTCAAGGACTCGAATGGCAACGGCACGCTCGACCCCTACGAGGACTGGACGCGGACCGCCGATGCGCGCGCGACTGACCTCGCGGGCCGGCTGACGGCAGACCAGAAGCTCGGGCTGATGGCGCACGCCACGGCCACCGACGTTCCCGCCGGCGCGACGCCCACCGTTGCGGCAGCGCTGCAGACCGCGATCACCGCCGGAATCCGCTTCGGCACCACCTCCGCCAACTCCGCCGCGCTGACGCCGCGCGCCGCCTGGGCCAACACCGTGCAAGGCCTGGCCGAGGCCACCGCGTTCGGTATTCCCTTCGTGCTCAGCACCGAGCCGTCGCACAGCCAGAGCGCAGCGCGCAGCAAGGCCAAGGGCTTCTCGCAGTGGCCGCAAGAGCTCGGCCTCGCGGCCACCGGAGATCTCACCCTGCTCGAGAGCTACGGCAAGATCGTGGCCGCCGAGTACCGGGCCATCGGTATCACCATGGCTCTCTCTCCCGCGGCCGACCTGGCCACCGACCCGCGCTGGTTCAACAACCAGTTTACCTTTGGCGAGGACTCAACGGCCGTCGCCGGACTGGTCGGCGCGTACATCAAAGGTCTGCAGGGCACATCGCTCTCCACGACCGGCGTGGCGGCCGTGGTCGGCCACTTCCCTGGCGCCGGTGCCACCGCCGGTGGCTTCGATGGCCGGCTCGAGAAGGGCAAGAACCTCGTCTACTCGGGCACCACGCTGGATTCGCACCTGGCCGCGTTCCAGAAGGCGTTCGACAACGGCGTCGCGGGCGTCATGCCGGCCTACAACATTCCCGCGACGGGGGCGTGGACGGCGCTCGGCGGCGCGCTCAGCGGGACCACCATCGAGCAGGTCGGCGCCTCGTTCAACCACGCGCTGATCACCGACACGCTGCGCACCCACTATTCTTTTGGTGGCCTGGTGGTGGCGCCGCGCGGCGTCCTCGAAGACAAGGGCGGCGCTGCGATGGGCGCTCCCTGGGGCATGGAGGCGAGCACCAAGGCGCAGCGCATCGGCAAGGCCGTCAACGCCGGCGTCGATCAGTTCGCCGGCCTCGAGGAGACCACCGCGATCGCGGCCGCGAAGAGCGGCGCCTTGATCAATGACGCGCAGATCGACGCCTCCGTGAGGCGGGCTTTGAAGCTCATCTTCCAACTCGGCCTCTTCGAGAACCCGTACGTCGACGCCGCGCAGGCGCCCGCGCTCTGCAACACCGACCTCTCCTACCGCGCCGGCCTCGGCGCGCTCGACCGCAGCATGGTGCTGGTCATCAACGCCTCGAAGCCGGCGGGCTGGCTCAACCACAACGGCGACGGCACCCAAACCGGCGACAAAGGCAATGCCGGCAACGGCAGCGGCTTGGTCCTACCGGCGCCTCCGGGCGAGCCGTACGTCTCGGCGGGATGCCGATATTATGTCGGCGCGGGAAACATCGATCTCGACTACGTGCGCTCGGTCAGCGCCGGATATGGCGAGCTCACCAATGACGAATCGGTGATCAACAGCGTGCCGGTCAGCACCGAGGCTGACAAGATGGCGGCCTCTGATTACATTTTCATTCGCATCAACACGCCGTATACCTACGACACCGACAGCGGGCCATTGAACTACTCGAAGGCCTCGCTGGAATATGCCAGCGCCGAGAACTCGCCCGCCAACGCAGCGCTGCTCCAGCCGGTGATCGACGCGCGCGCCGCCATCACTTCGCACAGCGGCTCGCAGGCCCAGATCATCGTCGGGATCGACGGCGGCCGGCCCTCGGTGGTGAGCGAACTCAAGAGCCGCGGCGTAACCGGCATCTATTCCACCTGGGGAGTCCCCGACAAAGTCTTCTTCGACGTGGTCTTCGGCATCGTCGCCGGCAAAGGCAAGCTGCCCGTGGGCTTGCCGGCCTCGGACGCCGCGGCAGCAGCGCAGAAGGAAGACACCGCCGGTGACGGCCAGGACCCGACGCTAGTCAAGGGTTACGGCTTCCAGACCACGCCTTTCTAGACCCGACTTAACCATTGAGACACTCAATGACTCCCCAGCCGCGACCCTATCAGCACGCGCTAGCTCCGGTCGCCATCCTGGCGGTGCTCGGCCTGGCGGTCAGCTGCTCCGCCGGGGTGCCGCGCCCCCTCCACCAGGACACCAGCAACCAACGTGACGGCGGAAACGGCGATGGGGGCAACGACGCAGGCCCGACCTGCACCAACTCAATCGTCGCCGCCGCGAACCTACCGTGCGGTGTCGATGCTGACGTCGCGCAGGCATTGTCGCTGCTGCAGAGCATGTCGCTGGAGGAGAAGATCCAGCAGATGAGCGGGCCGGCCTACAACCCGAACAACTTCTTCGATCAAGAGGACAACACCCGCTTGAAGCTCCCCGGCCACAAGTATATGGACGGCCCACGCGGCGTGCGCTGGTACAACACCGACTACGGCACCACCGTGTATCCGGTGTCCGAGGCGCGCGCCGCCTCGTGGAACGTTGAGCTCGAGCGGTTGATTGGCAAGGAGATGGCGCGGGAGATGCGCGACCTCGGCCGCCACGTTCTACTGGCGCCGACCATCAACCAGGTTACGCACCCGCGATGGGGCCGCGCACAGGAGAGCTACGGCGAGGACACCTTCCTGCTCGGCGAGATGGGCGCCGCGATGGTCAAGGGGATCCAGTTCGATCCGACTGTATCGGACCCCTCCGACCCGAATGACCAGGTCGAGGACACCTACCGCGTGCAGGCCTGCGTCAAGCACATGGCCGCCAACAACATCGAGGACACGCGCATCTACGTGAATGCCGTGCTCGACGAGCGCACCCTGCGCGAAGTGTTCCTGCCGCACTTCAAGAAGGCCGCCGACGCCGGCGCTTCATGCGTGATGGCGTCCTACAACCGCGTCAACGGCGACTATAGTTGCTATAACAAGACGCTGCTGCGGACTATCCTGAAGAACGAGTGGAAGTACTCGGGATATGTCGTCTCGGACTGGTTCGCCAAGGGCAAGACGGTGCCGTCGGTGAACGCCGGCCTGGACATCGAGATGCCGTTCAGCTCAGGGCCGTTCCCCAGCCTCTTCGACAGCGCCTATTTCTTCGGCACGCTCCTCAACACCGCGGTGACCTCGGGCCAGATCGATCAAAAGCTGGTCGACGAGTCTGTGCTGCGCATCCTCTACCGCAAGGTCCACTTCGGTTTGATCAAGCACCCGGTCGATCCGAAGCCTTACCTCACCAAGTCTGACGGCGCCCAGGCGCTGGCGCTCCAGGCTGCGCACGAGGGCATGGTGCTGCTCAAGAACGGCGCCACCGCGGCGCTCTCCGACGACGTGCTGCCGCTGAGCAAATCCGCGCTCACCAGGATTGCCGTGGTCGGCAAGTTCTCCAACTCGGAGAACATGGGTGACAAGGGCTCGAGCGACGCCAAGGTCGTCGATACTTCCCTGGTCATCACGCCGTTCGAAGGTATCCGCGACGCGTTCGCGGGCGCCGGCAAGACGGCGGTCACCTTCACCACCGTCGCCGGCAACGAAGCCAGCCTGGGCACCGCGGACGTCATCGTCATCGTGGCGGCCTATCAATATGCCGACCTCGCCCGCAGCTCGAGCGGCGAAGAAGGCGAGTGGAAGGACCGCACCAGCATGTCGCTGCCGCAGCGCGATCTCGACAACATCACCGCCGCCATCGCACTCAAGAGCAGCCACCCCAATCTCAAGATCGTGGTGGTGATGAAGAGCGGCGGCGCCATCGTCACCAAGGACTGGGCCGGCAGCGTCGACGCCATCATCCACGCCTGGTTCGGCGGCATGAAGGAGGGCACGGCGCTGGCCGACATCCTCTTCGGCGACTACAACCCGAGCGGCCGCATGGTGCAGTCGACGCCGGTCAACGAGAGCGACCTGCCCGCGTTCCAGAACACCACCCAGGGCGACGTCAACTATAATTACTATCACGGCTATAGATACTTCGATAAGTACAGGATCACGCCGCAGTATTACTTTGGCCAGGGCCTGAGCTACACCACCTTCGCCTTCTCCAATCTGAAGATCACTAGCCCGACCACCATCGGTGCGGGCGACTCGCTCACCATCACTGTCGACGTGAAGAACACCGGCACGGTCGCGGGCACGGAGGTGGTGCAGCTCTACGTCGGCTATGACAACACCGCGGTCGCCGGCAGCACGCCCCCGAGCGCGGCCGGCGGCTGGGGACGGCCGGTCAAGGAGCTGAAGGCCTTTGGCCGCGCCACCTCCGTCGCGCCGGGAGCCACCAGCACCGTCACGCTCAAGGTGAATGGCGTCGACCTGGCGTATTGGGACACCGCCGGCCAGAAGTACGTCGTCGAGAAGATGGTGCACCAGCTCTACGTGGGCCCGTCGGCCAATCCCACCGATGCCAACATGCTCACCAGCACCTTCACGATTCAATAACCGCCGCCGCACCTAAAGAGACTTTGATGAGCTCAATCAAGACGGCGACGATGGGACTGCTGGCGGCCCTCTGCTGCGGCGGGAGCGCCTCGGCGGCCATCCTCCAGGAAGATGCGCCCAAGGAGCAGCCTGCGGCCACCTCGAAGGAGACTCTTCCCGAGGCGCCCAAAGGTCAGGCGCCCGAGGCGGCCAGGGGCCAGACGGCCACGCGCGCGGCGCCCAGACCGGATGCGTCGAAGCCCGACGCGCTGCCCGACGAATTGATGAAGCCCGAGTGGACGAAGACCGCCGAGCTGGCGATTCCGATCAAGCTCTCCGGATATTTCTGGAACGACACCGGTTATCTGCTCCGCAAGAATGCGCAGTCGGGCCAGCCCAATCAGAACAGCGCCTATATGACCGGCCGGTTCGTGCTCGGCGCCGCCTATGCGCGGCAGTTCGGCGGACTCTCGGCGATGGCCAAAGTAGAGTTGCTCGGCTTGGTGAATGAGTTCACCAAATCGGCCTACGAGCCGCACACGCTCGACGCGTACGTCAAGGTCGGCACCAAGAGCTGGGATGTCCAAATCGGGCGTTTCCTGGCCTGGGAAGTCTATTATCGCGGCCAGGGAATCGAGCTGTACACTGCGGAAGAAGCCGGCGCGCTCGGTGCGCCCAACCTCTACCTGCTTGATTACACGCGCGGCCTGTTGAACGAGCCGGGCCAGGCGGCGGTGCACTGGTTCCCCACCAATTGGTTGTCGTTCGAGCTCGCGGGCGTGTACGGCCAGTCGTCGCAGGACAACTTCTTCGGCGGCCGGCCGGTGGTCGACGTCAAGCTGGGCGGGTTGGAGCTGATCGGCGGCGCCGAGCTCCTCCGCCAGGCGCCGCAGACCGCCGCCGACAAGCTCGAGGTCACCTCCAAGGGATTCGCCGGCCGCCTGCAATACTCGATACCGCACCTGATCGTCGGCGTGGACGCTGCGCAGACAGCCGTGGACACCACGGGCACCGATGGCCTGCTCGACACCGGCAAGACGTACGACAAGCGCAGCCTGGGCGCCTTCATCGACCTCGATTTTTGGAAGAACTCAATCGGTCTCGGCTACCACCAGACCAGCCAGGTGAACCGCCGCGGCGAGCACACCACCAACAACCAGACGTTCGCGTCTTACATGTACCGCACGCCCATCGATGGATTGAGTGTCAAAGGAGTGTATGGATTTGCGCGCGCCCACCTCGAAGACGTGGACGCAAACAGTCAATGGGAGAACTACCTGAGCTCTTTCCGCATCCGGCTGCTCTACGAGTTCCACTGACCCGTTCCACCCTTAGAGCCCGCATGCCGAGCAGTTCGACATTGGAAGCAAAGAGCTTGAATCGGGTCGCCGATGGCGGCGCCCAGGGACTGTTCGCGAACGCGCCGGCGCTGGCCTTCCGGCCCGTCGCTGCGCCCGTGGTGCGGTCGCTCGAGGTGCTGGCGCCGCTCTCCGGAGTGATCGTCCCGCTCGATTCAGTTCCCGATCCTGTGTTCGCCAATCGAATGGTGGGTGACGGCGTCTCGATCGATCCGACCTCGTGTGAAGTTCTGGCTCCGTTCGCGGGCGAGGTCACTCAACTGCACGACTCGCGTCACGCAGTCGCGGTCACCTCGGCGAGCGGCGTCGAGGTCTTGATCCACGTCGGCCTCGACACCGTGGGTTTGCGCGGCCGTGGGTTCGAGCCGCTGGTCGCCCGCGGGGCTCGCGTCGTGCGCGGCCAGCCATTGTTGCGCTTCGATCCCGAGCTGCTGGCGCGCGAGGCCCGCAGTCTATTGACCACCGTCATCGTCACCAACCAGGAGCTGGTTTCCGGCCTCTCTTCGTCACGCGGATTCGCGCAGGCGGGGATCAGCCAGCTCTTGTCGTTGCAACTTCGCGACCCGGCCGCGCCCGCCACGGCCCCCGCCGCCGGTGAGCTGATCGTGATGTCGGATCCGATCGCGCTCCCCAATCCAGAGGGCTTGCACGCGCGGCCGTCGGCGGTGCTGGCGAACGAGGCGCGTCGCTTCACCGCCAAGCTGCGCCTGCTCCGCGGACCCGACGGCGCCAACGCGCGGTCAGTCGTAGCCCTGATGGGATTGTCCACCAAACAGCACCAGTTGGTCCGCGTCGAAGCCATTGGTGCGGATGCGCGCGAGGCGGTCACCGCGCTCACGCACCTGCTGCGAGACGGTTGTGGCGAGCGCCCCGGCGATGTTCCCCGCCTGCCGGCGCAGCGGCTGTCCGAGTCGCCCGTCGAGCGCGTGAAGATCCTGCCTGATCAGATCGCAGGCGCGCCAGCTTCGCCCGGCCTCGCGATCGGCCGCGTGCTGCAACACCACCGGCGCGCCCTGGTCGTCCCCGAAATCGGCGGCGACCTGGACGAGGAGCGAAACCGCCTGGGGAGTGCGCTCACTGACGTGGCCGCGCAACTCAAAGCCTTGCTCAGGCAGGCCGATCCGTTCCAGGCGCAGATCCTCTCGATGCAGCTCACGCTCCTCGAGGACCCCGACCTGGCCGAGCTGGCCGACGCGTCTTTGAAGCAGGGCAAGAGCGCGCCATTCGCGTGGCAGCAGGCGTTCACGGCGCACGCGGCGCGGCTGGAGCAGCTGGACAACGCGATGCTCCGCGAGCGTGCCGCCGACGTGCGCGACGTGGGCCGCCGCCTGTTGGGCCTGCTCGCTGGCACTCGAGATTCCAAGCTTGCATTGCCCGAAAATACGATCCTGATTGCCGAGGAGATCACCCCGTCCGAAATGGCCTCGCTCGATCGGCGCAATCTCGCGGGCCTCTGCACGACGTCGGGAAGCTCGACCAGCCACGTGGCGCTGTTGGCCCGCTCGATGCGCGTGCCGGCCATCTGCGGCGCCGAAGAGTCGGTGCTGTCGTTGGCCGATGGCGAGCAGGTGGTCATCGACGGCAGCCGCGGCACACTCACAGTGCGGCCGGCGCCTGCATTGATTGCGCAAGTGAACGAGCGCATCGCTCGCGACGCGGGTCGGCGCAAGAACGAAGAGAGCGCGGCCGGCGCACCGGCCCGCACCAGCGACGGCGCGCGTATCGAGGTGGCCGCGAACATCGGCTCGCTCGAGGAAGCGCTGCAGGCGGTGGCCGCCGGCGCCGAGGGCGTTGGCTTGCTCCGCTCGGAGTTCCTCTTCCACGACCACACCGCGCCGCCCAGCGAGGACGAGCAGGCCGGCGTCTATCGCGCGATCGCCGAGGCGCTCGGCGAAAAGCGGCCGCTGGTGATCCGCACCTTCGATGTCGGCGGCGACAAGCCTCCGGCGTGGCTGCCTTTGCCGCGCGAACAAAATCCATTTTTGGGAGTGCGCGGCATCCGCGTGAGCTTCGCCTGGCCCGATCTCTTTCGCGCCCAGCTTCGCGCCATCCTGCGCGCGGCGGGCGCCGGCAAGGTCCAGGTGATGTTTCCCATGATTTCCGGTCTCGACGAACTGCGGGCGGCCAGGACCTTCCTTGCCGAGGAGCAGGCTCTGGTGCCCGCAGCCGTCGAGGTCGGGATGATGATCGAAGTCCCGGCGGCGGCGCTGATGGCCGAGCAGCTCGCGCGCGAGATTGATTTTTTCTCTATCGGCACGAATGACTTGACTCAATACACGCTGGCGATGGACCGCGGCCACCCGAAGCTGGGACAGAAGGCCGACGCGCTCCATCCGGCGGTCCTCAAGATGATTGACTTGACCGTGCAAGGCGCGAAGAAGCACGGCAAGCACCTCTCGGTCTGCGGCGGACTGGCTTCGGACCCGCTCGCGGTGCCCCTGCTGGTCGGCCTGGGCGTCCGCGAGCTCTCGGTGAGCGTGCCCTCGATCGCCTCCGTGAAGGCCGTTCTCAGTCGCTGGACGCTACCGGAATGCCAGGCGCTGGCGACCGCCGTGATGGGCCTCGGCACCACCGCCGAGGTGCGCTCGCTGCTCGCCGATCAAGCCGAGGCTCGCGCTTCGGGAGAGAGCTGAAGCCATGTGGAAGAGCGCCTTCTCATTCCTGCAGACGATCGGCAAGGCGTTGATGCTGCCGGTGGCCGTGCTCCCCGTCGCTGGTCTGCTGCTTGGCATCGGCGCTGCAAAGTTTACCTGGATCCCGGCCTCTGTGTCGCTCTTGATGATGATGTCGGGTGACGTCATCTTCGGGAACATCGCGCTGATCTTCTGCGTGGCCATCGCGCTCGGGTTTACCCAGAATGACGGCGCTTCAGCGGTCGCGGCCACGATTGGGTACACTGTAATGCTCGCCACCATGGGAGTCATGGCCGACGTCTGGCACCATACGTCCGTCACTGTCATGGGCATCAAGACGCTGCAGACCGGCGTCTTCGGCGGCATCCTCGCCGGCGGTCTGGCCGCGGCGATGTTCAATCGCTTCTACAAGATCTCTTTGCCACCGTACCTGGGCTTCTTCGCCGGCAAGCGGTTCGTGCCCATCATCACCGCGATCGGCGCGATTGCGCTCGGATTCGTCCTCTCCCTAGTGTGGCCGCCGATTCAATCGGGAATCAATGTCTTCTCGCATTGGGCCGCCGTCAGCGATCCACGGATGGCCGCCACCGTCTACGGCTTCGTCGAACGGCTGCTGATTCCGTTCGGCCTCCACCACATCTGGAACGCGCCCTTCTTCCTGGAGATCGGCTCGTTCACCGACGCCACTGGCAAGGTCGTGCACGGCGACATCCAGCGTTTCTTCGCCGGCGATCCGACCGCGGGAATCCTCTCCGGAGCGTTCCTCTTCAAGATGTTCGGCCTGCCCGCCGCCGCGATCGCCATCTGGCGCGCAGCTCGGCCCGCGCAGCGCGTGGCCGTCGGCGGCATGATGATCTCGGCCGCGCTCACCTCGTTCCTCACGGGCATTACCGAGCCGATTGAGTTTGCTTTCCTCTTCGTCGCTCCGGTCCTCTACTTAATCCACGCCTTGCTCGCGGCGAGCTGCCAATTCCTGATGGCCTCTCTCGGCGCGCACATGGGCTTCACGTTCTCGCAGGGCGGAATTGATTTCGTGGTCTTCAACGTCCTCAATCCCGTTTCTCAGAAATGGTGGCTCGTCCTGATCCTCGGGCCACTGTATGCGGCCATCTATTACGTCTCATTCACTGCGGCCATCAAATGGTTGAACTTGAAGACCCCGGGCCGTGAAGCCGTCGTGGCGGCGACAACTCAACGAGCGGTGGCGCCCGGCGATGGCGGCAGAACCCGCGATCTGATCCTGGCCTTTGGCGGGCGCGCGAACCTGATCAGCCTCGACGCCTGCATCACGCGACTGCGCATCACGGTTCGCGATTCAGCCCGCGTGGACCAAGCGTGGCTCAAGGAGCTGGGTGCCGCCGGCGTGGTCCAGGTCGGCAACAGCGTGCAGGCGGTCTTCGGCACGCTCTCCGAAAACCTCAAGACCGAGATGGAAGAGTACCTCGCACGCACGGGCTCCGACGCTGACGGCATTCAGGACGGCGTCCCTAAGGATGGCGCGGCGGGGCATATCGCTCCCTTGACAGAAGTAAAGGCAACCGCGTCGTCCGTGCCCGCTGCTGCCGCGGCACCGGCACCCGAGGGATGGGCCGTGGAGGCCGCCGAATCGCTGGTGCGCGCTCTGGGCGGCCGGCAGAATGTGCGGACGCTGAACGCGGTCGCCTTGACCAGGCTGCGCGTCGAATTCGCTGACGAAGCAAAGTTCGACGAGACGGCAGCGCGGCAAGCCGGCGTACTCGGCGTGATGAACGCAGCGCCCGGCGTGTTGCACTTGATCGTCGGAGAGCGCGCTGACCAACTCGCGACAG
This sequence comes from Deltaproteobacteria bacterium, assembly GCA_025358085.1. Classification (GTDB taxonomy): domain Bacteria; phylum Myxococcota; class Myxococcia; order Myxococcales; family 40CM-4-68-19; genus JANYKT01. Next base: position 19,196 of record JANYKT010000143.1, read on the forward strand.
CGATCAAGGCGCGCTGAGCGCAGCTCGCTTCGTCTCTCCGTCGCACGAGGAGAAGGAAGGGCGCAGGAGCGGGTCAGGCCTGATTGTCGGGCCCTCGCCTTTGTTTCGAAGTCGCAGGCAGGCTGGCGGGCGCAGGTGTAACAGCGGGTCCCCGCAGTCACTGCAGGATGCGCTACACGGATCGGCCTCTTTTCAAGCGTCGCGTCACGAGGCGCATTCCGGCTATGCATCGAGGTAACGCAGGCTTAAGTCATTTGGATTGCGTCACGGTCGCTACGCGGTGACCCGAAAGCCCTGAATAAACGTCTCGAAAGGTACCAGGTGAGTACGAGGTGAGTACCATCCTCTCCGACCGCGGGCACGACGCGGACAACGCGCCCATTCCTTCGCTTCTCGCCGTCTCCGCCGTGCAGCATCATCTCATCCGCGAGGGCACGCGCACCCGCTGCGGCCTCATCCTCGAGACCGGCGAGCCGCGCGAGGTGCACCACTTTGCCTTGTTGATTGGCTATGGCGCCAGCGCCATCAATCCA
>JANYKT010000034.1 GCA_025358085.1 Deltaproteobacteria bacterium
GTGACGACCACCAGCGTCCCCGCCGAGACGCCGTACTTCTCCAGCGCGCCCACCTCCGCGATCACCTGCCGCGCAGTCCGCGCGCCGCGCAGCAGCTCCGCATATGCCGTCAGCACCCGCCGCGTCTCGGCGGCCGGCTCGCGCACCAGCTCGACGCGGAAGCGCCGCACGCCGGCGTCGAGCAGCTGCGGCAGGCACCCCGCCGCGCTCTGCGCCCGGGCGTTGAAGACGGTGTTGCGGCAGCCCACGTCGACGACGACCGGGTGCTCCATCCCCAGCTGGTCGCGCAGCCCGATCAAGTGCTTCTCGCAGGGCCGCCCGCAGTCGCGGAAGTCGTGCCCGTTCGAGAGCAGGTGCGAGTAGACGCAGTGCTCGTTGTGGAACAGCGGCAGGTGCTGGTGGATGGTGACCTCGAGCCGTCCGGCCGGCACGCCGCGGACGAGGTCGAGGAGCTGCTGCAGATCGAGATCGTACGAGGGCGTAAGAGTCGTCAGGCCGAGCCCGAGCAGCGTGCGCGCGGTGATGGCGTTGGTGGCGTTGAGCGAGAAGTCTCCTCGGACCACGAAGCCCGGCGGCGGCTGCACGCCCATCCGCGCCTGCACCCGGAAGTGTTCGACGGCGCCGAGGTGGCGGGCGAGGATCCCGTCGGGCCGCAGCCGCTCGAATCGCTGGTCGTAGCCCTCCTCGCCGGGCTTCTGCACGCGCGGGGTGGCGATGATCACCCGCAGGCCCGCAGCGCGCACCTTCTCGACGGCGACGCCCAGGCCGACGAGCTCCATGAAGTCGAGCTCGACCTCGCGGAAGCCCAGCTCGAGCGCGACCTCCACCTGCTCGAGCGTGCGGAGAAGCGGCACCAGGCCCGGCTCCGCGGGCGGAGCTGGCTGGATTAAATGTGGATGGTGTCCCCAGATTTGCTCGGCAGTGTGGCCGATGGTGACGTGCCGCGGGGCGCGGGGCGGCGGCTGCTTGCTCAAGGCTTCAGTCAAAGCGCGGCGCATGCGCTTCAATTCAGACGGTGGCAGAGCCAGCGAACCATTGAGTTGCAGCGAGAGCGCACGCAAGGAGAACGCGGTCTCCCCGAAGGCGCAGAGCTTGTCTCGCAGGAGCGCCTCATCGAGTGGCTTTCCGGCCGCCGGCAAGAGTGGCATCGCGGACTGCGTCGAAGCCTTGCGGCCGAGATCGTCAATGGCACTGACCATCAGAGGAGCTCCTGCGGCTCCCGAGACCGTCAGTGTGACAAAGATTTTCCGCTCCTGCGCCGCGACGCGCTTCATCGCGCGCGTGACCTCGGCGTCTTTCGCTTTCCACACCACGTCGCCGACGCGGACCAGCCTCAAATCAAGCGTGGTCTCGCCAATGCCGCCGAAGACCAGCTTCCGGAGCCCCTCACTCAATTGATCACACGCATGCAGCCCGCCGCGCGGCTCGTCGTCCTCGGGTTTGCCCTGATCAAAGAGGATCCGGTCGCCCGCCTTCAATACCGGCGCGTCGGGCTCGGCGCGGACAATGACGTTCCGCTTCTGCGCGTGCACTTCCTCGACGCGGCCGACCAGCACCCCCCGGTGCCCGGGATAAAGGCCGTGCACCAGCTGCTGGTGATCGCCGCCGGTCAGGAACCCGTGCGTGAAGCTGCGCGAGAAGCTGTAACGCAGCTCCTCTTCATCGCGGGCGGAGAGCGGAGTCGCGCGCATCTCCTGCGCCGCGTCGAGCGCGCGCCGATACTTGTCGACCACATTTGCTACATATTCAGGGCCCTTCATCCTGCCCTCGATCTTGAAGCACGACACCCCGGCGTCGAGCAGCTGCGGCAAGAGGTCGTACGCAGCGAGATCCCGCGGGGAGAGGATGTATTTCAATTGCTCATCACCGCGCGCGGTCTCGGCGCGGCCATCGACGATGAGATCGTAAGGCATCCGGCAGCTCTGCGCGCACTGGCCGCGGTTGGCACTGCGGGCCTGCAATGCCTCGCTGGTCAAGCACTGTCCCGACCAGCTGACGCAGAGTGCGCCGTGCACGAAGCATTCGAGCTCCAGACTGGTGCCCGCGGCCATCAATCGAATCTCATCGATGGACAGCTCGCGCGGCAACACGATGCGAGTCACGCCCAGCGAGGCCGCGATGGCCGCGCCCTCCGCGCTGGAGACCGTCATCTGGGTGGAGGCGTGCAAAGGCAGCTCCGGGCAGACCGCGCGCGCCAGCCGCGCCGCGCCCAGGTCCTGCACGATGATGGCATCCGCGTCGGCGCGCGCGATGGCGGCGAGCGTTTCCTCCGCGAAGGGCAGCTCGCGATCAAAGATGAGCGTGTTGAAGGTGACGAATCCCTGCACGCCGCGCTGGTGCAGGTAATCAAAGACGCGCGGCAGGTCTTCGGCAGCGAAGTTGTCCGCCCGCGCCCGCGCATTGAAGCCACCGCGCAAACCGAAATAGACGGCGTCGGCGCCAGCAGCCACGGCCGCTTTCAGGCTGTCCTCGTCGCCTGCAGGGGCGAGAAGTTCGGGCTTGGCTAGTTGCTTGGCCATCGTTGTCGGTAACCTCACCAGGCGCGCCATGTATCAGATCCATCCGCGATTCAACACCCAGCGCTGGCACTCGTCTTGCTCAATCTCCCGTGTCGGGGAGCAGGTGGTTAAACTCTTTCCCACACAGGCGCCACCAAGAGCGCACGGGAGCGGTAGAACATGTCGAATGCGGAGAATGATTCAAGTTTGACGTGCGGCCAATGCCGCAAGAGCGGCACCTTCACGGCGCCCGTCTCGGTGATCCTCCTCTTCGCGCCGGGCATGGAGAAGCCCTATCCGCTCATCCCTGCCGAGGATTACCGGGTCTGCGGCTCCTGCGATGCTGTCTTCACGCTCATCAATCGGGCCGCCGAGGCGCACCCGACCACGCGCGGGGCGGGTCCCTGGACGCGCGCGATCGTCGTTTTCACCGACGGCCATGGCGTGGACGTCAAGGCCAAGCGCCAGCAGCAGGCAATGGCGCTCGCCTAAATCCGGCGCAGCGTCGTCTTCGCGAGTAACTTTTCCAGCCACATTGCGGAAAGTTTTTCCTGCAGGCTGTTGGAGCGAAGACGCGCCCGCAGGTTGTCCCAATCGATCCGGTCCATCGGCTGGTCCTGTTCGAAGCACGTGAAGACGACCGATTCCTTCCCCGTCAAGGGGTTGCGGTGCTTCTGCAGGCACTGCGCGCAGATCTCTTTCATCATGCATTGCATGGGCGAGTTGACCGACGCGATGCCCACGTGTTCGGCCGGCAGAAAACCTTTCAGTTCGGCGTGCCGGGCTCGAGTCACCGCGGCCATCATTCGATCGGACCCGATGGCAATGATGCGCCGGACATTGGTCAGCGGGACTGGCTGGGCTCCCAGTGCGCCGCTGGCATAGGCCACCATCGCCTCGACCATGTTGCCGCTGAAGACCTTGTCCTGCGCGCGGCGCGGCTCGGGCGGCGTGCTGCCTTTGTCGACCGACCAGACCACGACGTCGGTGGACTCCTCGATCTCGTCGCGCTTGAAGACGTCCTGCGCGTGACGATATCCCGCGAAGTAGACGACCCGGCAGCCATTCTGGCGCAGCGCCCTGGAAATGGAGAAGAGAACGGCATTGCCCAATCCGCCGCCGCAAAGCGCGACGTCCTCGCCGCGCGGAATGGTGGAGGGTGCTCCGGTCGGGCCCATGACCACCACGGGCTCGCCGGGCTTCAGGGCCGCGCAGAGGCGGCTGGACGTGCCCATTTCCAGTACGATCATCGACAGCAGGCCCTGCTCGCGGTCAACCCAGGCGCCGGTGAGCGCGAGGCCTTCCATCAAAAGCCTGGTTCCAGAGACTTCGTCGCAGAGCGACTCATAGTTCTGCAGCCGATAAAATTGCCCGGGGAGGAAGCCGCGCGCGGCGGCTTTGGCGCGGACGACAACCTCGACGATGGTTGGAGTGAGCCGCTTGACCTCGTGAACGGTGGCATTCAATTCGTCGTCGAGCGTTGCTGTCAGATCGCTCCAGCGCTGCAGGGGCGCGGGCGCGAGCCGATCCTTGAAGAGCTCGACGATCTGCGGATAACCGTCCTTGGCAGACGCCATGGCCTTGACCACGCTGCCCGCATACTCGGGATTGTTGTCACCGAAGAAGCTGATATGCCGGCCGTGCTTTGCATAGCTGGTGAAGAAGCCGGCGCGGCCCGAGAGGTCGTCGGTCACTTCCCCGGCCGTCCGGTCGCCCCTGAAGCTGCGGAAGGCATGGTGCTCGGGATCGATCTCGAACAGGCCGGGCGCCTCCTTCTCGACGGTGATGTTGGGACTGGTTCCCGCGGCCACGCAGACCGTGCGCGCGTCGAGCGTGACCTCGGTTCCATCCTTGCGGCTGAACCTGACCGCCTGCACCGCGCCCGCTGCGTCAGGCACCACCTCGACCGGACTGAGGCCCTCGGCAAAGACGATGCCTTCCTCCAGGCACTTCAAAACCTCTTCATGATTCAATCGATAGGCCGGTGAATCAATCAAGCCCTTGCGATAGGCGATGGTGACCCCGCCCCAGGATTGGACCAGCCTGGCGAAATCACAGGTTCCCTTCTCTCTCTCAGCCCGGATCGCGCGGCCGTGCTCGAGCAGCTCGGCATAGACGTGGCGCTCTTCCGCATCGAGCAGGGAAAAGACCAGCTCTTCGCCCGAGGCCGCACAGAGAATCTCGTGCCGGGCGAGCAGCTTCTCCACTTGAATGGGGTAATAAGCGGCCAGCTCCGTTGCGGTATCGATTGCAGTGAGGCCGCCGCCGATCACCACTGCCGGCAGGCGCACCTGTAGATTTGCCAGCGCATTCGCCTTGTAGGCACCGCTGAGCTGCAGCGACATCAGGAAGTCGCTCGCCTTGCGCACGCCTCGAATGAGGTTGTTCTTCAGCGGAATGACGGTGGGCTTGCCGGCGCCGGTGGCGAGCGCGACGTGATCAAACCCATAGCGATCGAAGGCTTCGTCCACCGGGATGGTGCCGCCGAAGCGCGTGCCGCCATAGAGGCGGAAGTGCGGCCGGCGCACCAGGTTCAAATGCAGCACGTCCAGGAACGACTTGTCCCAGCGCACGGTGATTCCGTATTCGCTGACACCGCCGAAACCAGAGGTGATGCGCTGGTCCAGAGGCTTGCCGAAGCGCGCGTCATAGAACTCAATCGGGGTCAGTGAAGTTTGTATCGGCTCAATCTTGAGCCCGTCGATTCCGACCACACCGAAGCCTTCATTCAACAAGTGATGCGCGAGCGTATAGCCCGCCGGCCCCATCCCCACGACCAGCACGTTGACGCCGGTATACTCGCGCGGGTGCTGGCGCTTCATGTTCAATGGATTCCAGCGCGTCAGCAGGCTCCAGATCTCGTAGCCCCAACGCATCCGCAGGGTATCGCTGAGTACGCGCGTTTCGATCTGCGGGATGTCGACCGGGTCCTGCTTCTGGTAGATGCAGGCCTTCATGCAATCATTGCAGATGCGATGGCCGGTGCCGGGCGCCATTGGATTGTCGATGCACACCAGCGCGAGCGCGGCGACCATATCGCCCTCGCGCGCAACCAGATGCATTTCGCTGATGCGCTCCTCCAGCGGGCATCCGGTCAGCGGAATGCCCAAGGGGTTTTTCTTGTAATGATTGCTTCCCTTCTCGGGGAGGCCGCTGGAGCAGGAGTCCTTCTCGCGGTCGTGGCAGAAGAGGCAATAATGGATCTCACTCTGCACCTCGCGGGGCGTCTTGCGCAGGTCGGTGAGACCGAAGCCGTCGCGCTTCCGCTGGTGTTCTTCGTGACCCGTGATGGCGAAACCTGCGCGCTTCAGCGGCACCAGGTTAGCGAAATCCAGGGTCTGAGGCAGCTTGAAGAGCGGCCACCGCGGTCGCGCGCGAGCGGCAATGAACGACCAGCGATCAAAGAGATCGAGCAGTCGTCGGGTCAATGCCAGATCATCGCCTGACGCTGCGCCGGAACGCGTCTCGCCAAAGGCAATCATCAGCTTGCAGAACTTTTCAAAGACCGCGGCGTCGAGCGGCGCGGGCCTGGCTGGGTCAAAGTGCATCGAGAGCGTCCGCTCGGCATCGAGCAACGTCTCGATCACCAGCGCAACGATCAATTCGTGATCTTCGCCGTCGGAAGACACGCGCGCGGCGGCGGCGAACAGTGGCTCCGCCTGTGCCTCCAGCGAGCCGGCCTCCGAAATAGCCGGGCGATTGGCGGCGCCCTTTTTGAAGACGCGCCGCTGGATGAACTCGCGCTTGACCTTGAAGATGGGCGCATCGCGGCCCGCGCCTTCGCGCAGGTTCGCTTGTTCCTGGTTAACGCGAAAGAGCGTGCCAAGAAAGCTACTCACCTGCCCGGAGAGCTCGACCAGGAGATCGCTCTCCAGAGTGCCGGTCAGCGTGGCGGTCCCGCCGCGGTGAGCGTGGTAGCGAGCGTACAAAGCGGCGTCCGCGGTTTGCAGCCGTTCGTCGAATGCGCGCGTCAGGTCCGCGAGGCGGCGTGCGTCGTGGAGGTCATCGAAGGAGAAGCCGGGAATACCCAGGGTGGTGGCCATCGCGGGGACATCTTCGCACGGCAAAGGCGCGACGGGACCGCTGATTTTGCCGCAGCCGCGCGCAAGCCAAGGTCCATCGGCCCTTCAGCGGCGGCGCGGCTCCGCGCGGGTAGCGGCAACGATCTCCGAGACCGCGACCCGCGCGTGCGCGGCGAAGACGGCGTAATCCTCGTGGTTCTCGGTGACCACATCGACCACGGTATCGATAAAGCGCTCGCCGTCGCGTAACGCCAACGCAACCGGCCGATGAACCAGCACCGCTTCTTCAAGAACGTCGATGAAGCTGCAACGCCCGACGGTGTTCTGGCAGATGACCGGCACCGATTGAACATAGCGTGCGCGGAGCTGGACGTCAGCCGGGCCGAATGCGGAGGCCGCCGAGCCTCGAGACACCGAGCCAGCGCTTATCAGCCAGACAGGGAGGGTGGGGCCTCCCTTCTCGTCACCGGTGCCACCGCAGTTGGCAGCCCGTCTTTCATTGGCCGCGCTCTGCCGATGATCAATGCCAGGCGAGTGCGCGGCGAAGACGGCATGATCATCGTGGTGCTCAGTGACCGTCGAGCAGCCTCGCGGCGGAAAGGCTCAGCCGATGCGCATCGTTTCGAACACCTTCGCCGATGCGCTCTCCAGCAGCCCGTCGCCCGGCACCTTGGCAGCCCGCGTGGAAGGCACCTTCTTTGGCGCGTTGGAGTCCCGCTCTCCTCGCGAGCCGAACAGCGGGGAGCCATAGGCGGCGTGCCGCTGCGAGAGCACACTCATCAATCGCTGCTTGCTTGATCCTCTATCGTTCGCGGCGGCTCTGTAAGCTATCGCTTGACTAATCGTCAACGCAGAACGCCGGTGCGGGGAGAAGTGCGCTCCTGCTTGGTGTGCGTCCGTACATCTGCTCCACGGCCCATGCCCGCCGTACGCCGGGCTGCGAGCGCCCGCTCCCTGGCCCCGCAGTCGGGGCAAAGTCCTTCAGCCTGCACGCGCACTGAATGCACTGCGAATCCCTGCGGGTCTCGCAGGACGAGCTTGTCAAAGGCGGGGTCGTGCAAGTCGCGCACTCTCTTGCAGGAGGTACAGACGAGATGGTGGTGCGGGCCTCCCGCCCCGGTGCCGTTCAGCGACGCCTCGTAGCGGCCCTGGTCGTGCAGCGCATTCACGTCGCTGACCGCGCCGATTTTTTTGAGCGCTTCAAGGTTTTTATAAACGGTTGCGAGCGACAGAGTCGGCAACTTGCGCTGTACGGCGCGGTGCAATTGCTCCGCGCTGGGGTGCTCGCGCGATGAAGCCAGCGCCCCGAAGATAGCGAGCCGCTGGTGCGTCACCGAAAGTCCATGCTGGCGGCAATGCGCGGCGAACAAATCGAGGTCGCCGCGCTTCATGCAAGGTCCTGCCCGAGCGAACGGCGGGCAGCGTCGGTCAATAGCTGGCGATGCGCATAGGCAGGGTGGTCAATGACCAGCGCAGCGGGGCCTTTGAGCAGCTTCTCGCGGTCGGGCACCGGGAAGCGGACATATTGAACCGCCGAGACGCGCCTTCCGTCGTCGCGGCCACCCTCCATCTGCCCGCGCAGCCGCTCGCCGTCGAGCTCCAGCCAGAGGTGGTCGCCCAGGCCCGTCAGCCGCGCCAGTTGCTCCTTCACCTCGGCGTCGGCGCCTTGCAGCTCGATCAGCAGCGTGGCTGACAGCTCCCGTTCGGCGGGCAGCATTGAATTGAAGCCTTCGAGTTCCTGGGCGACCAGTTCGGGGGCGCTGATGCGCTCGACCCGCAGGATCTCCTGGACTTGAAACCTCACCGTCAGCCGGTTTTCGAAGACGAAAGTCATGAAGGGACCGACCGACAAACGCCGATCCTGCTTGGCGGCAATCACTTCAGCGCGGAATTGCGGCCTGAGGCTTTCATAAACCGGCAACGGCCAGAGATCCTTGAGTGTCAGGGCATTCATTGAGGCTCCTCTTGGGTGTATGCAGCGCGCAGTATCTTTACCGGATGGAATGACTTGCGCCCTGTCTTCTGGGTCAACTGCAATCCGGCGAGCGGGCAGTCGCTGGAGACGCGGTCGGGCGCGGCCGCCTCCACTTTACGGGCTGCGGCGTCGGCGACTTTCAGGCTCTCGGCGAAGAACTCCTTCTTCATTCCCCAGGTGCCGTCCATTCCGCAGCACTTATCGACGAGCGTGACGTCCCCGCCGGCCCACTTCAGCAAGTCGCGGCCTTTGTAGCCGAAGTTCTGCACGCGATTGTGGCAGGCGACGTGATAGGCCACTTTTCCGATTGAATCAGGCGGCGGCTTGGGCAGCTTCTTCGCCCGCGCGAGCTGCATCAGGAAGTCCGACAAATCCATGACCGCGGCCGCTACCTCTGCTGCCTCGGGCGTGCCGACGATCTCCGGGTATTCCTTCTTGAGCATAAGAGTGCACGAAGGTCCAGGGCTGAGGATCTTCCGGCCGGCGCGCACCGAGGGCAACAGCAACTCCACATTCTTGCGCGCCAGCTTTCGCGCTCCCTCGAGATCGCCGCTATCGAGCTTGGGCATCCCGCAGCACACCTGCTCGGGACACTCGACGCTGCAGCCGCCGCGCTCGAGGACTTCAATGGCCGCCTGCCCGATGGAAGGGTCGTTGTAGTTGACGAAGCAGGTGGCGAAGAGCGCGACCTCGGCGCTGGGGGCCGCGGGCGGCTCCAGCGGCGCGCGCCTCCCCCACCAGGTCATGAAGCTCTCGCTGGCATAGTCCGGCAGCTGCCGATCGCGGTGGATGCCGATGGTGTTTTCCATCAGCATTCGATTGAAAGCATTGTGAGCGGCGGCGTTGACGAGCGGCGCTATCTTGGTCATCGCGGTGCCGACCAGATCGGTGGCGCCGAGGAACTTCTCGCGGAAGCCGATGCCTTCTTCGCGCGTCCAGTTCATCTTCGCGCGCAACATCAGCTTGGGAAAATCGACCGCGAATTCGTGCGGCGGAACATAGGGGCACTTTGGATAGCAGAGCTTGCATTCGTAGCAGAGCTCGACCACGCGCCGGTTGTCGGCCTCGGTGAGCAGCGCCGTGGGGTTGTCCGTGCCGACCTCGACGTGCGCGAGCAATTCCGCCGCGTCGTGCTCTTCGATCATTCCGCCTTCCAGGTGCTTGCCCTCAGCCTCCTCGCGGTGCGGGTCGAGCGCATCGATGCGCTTGAAGAGCACATCAAAGGACGGGCAAAGATTGAAGCAGAGCCGGCAGCCATTGCAGATTTCGAACACCCGGTGCAGCTCGGTCGCGGTGTGCGCAGCGTCCCAGAACTGTGGATTGTCGTACTGCATCGCGTGCCCGTCGAACGACCAATCGGGGCGACTGTCAGCAAGCGGCAATTTCATAAGGCCACACATCTCCGCTCGTTGGTTGCACTCTTAAGGACTGGGGACGACCTGCTCTGCATCGAAACCGGGACCAACGGGGACACCTTGATTTTCCAAGGTGCCCCCAGCCTGTGCAACAAGCGCGACAAGCGCTACTCGCTGCACCAGCGCTCCATGCTGCACCGGGCGCACCCTGCGCGACTGCCGCACCAGGCGCAACCTGCTGCATCAAGAGCGGAGCAGTCCTAGCCCTCTTCCTTCACCTCCTGCAGCCCCTTCGCGAAGCGGCCGGCGTGCGCCTTCTCGGCCTTGGCGAGGGTCTCGAACCATTCGGCGATTTCCTGGTGACCCTCTTCGCGCGCCTGCTTGGCGAAGCCCGGGTACATCTGCGTGTACTCGTAGGTCTCGCCCGCGACCGCGGCGGCGAGGTTCTTGTGCGTGTCCCCGATGGGCTGGCCGGTGGCCGGATCGCCGACCTCCTGCAGATATTCAAGGTGACCGTGTGCGTGGCCTGTCTCGCCCTCGGCCGTGTCGCGGAAGAGGCCTGCGATGTCCGGGCGGCCTTCAACGTCCGCCTGCTTGGCGAAGTAGAGGTATCGGCGGTTGGCTTGGCTCTCGCCAGCGAATGCGGCCTTGAGATTTTCGTGGGTCTTGCTGTTCTTGAGTTCGGACATGTTGAAATCCTCCTGCAGCGTAAAGCGAGATTGGGTATCGTTAGAGAATCATTCTCCAAAAACGATTCGGGACGGTCAGGGCATTAACACAGGGGCGCGGCGCCGGCGCTGCTTTCGACCGGCAGTGTTCACATCGAGCACCTGGCTGAGGCTGGGCCGTCGTCCCACGCGCGAGCGTGCCGGCATGCCAAGCCTCGCTCGATCGACTGCCGCCGCGCTGGCCCTGGGCTGGACGCGACCCACGGCAATCACCAGCGGAGTGGTGTGGGAGGCGTCTGCGCTCTGGCGCCAGTTCAAAGGCCAGCTTACCGCGACCCTTTCACCGGGTTCAACGCAGGGTCGCGGCTTCCACCCGGGCTTTGACGCCGTGCAATTCTACCGTAGCTTGCTGGGGCAATTTCACGACCAGGGATGGTAATGCTCACGGCAGCGCTGGCAGATTTTGATGCACCCGAACACTCGATCTCATACCGGCGCCGGCGCTTCCTCAACTGGTTCCCGCTCGGGCTGACCTACGCGACCTTTTATATGGGCCGCTATAACTTCAACGTCTTCAAGGGCCAGTTCGGGCAGATGTTCCACCTCGACAAGGCGCAGGTCGGTATCATTGCTACCGCCGGCTTCTGGACCTACGCGCTCTCGGTCATGTTCAATGGCCCGCTCGCCGACAAGTTCGGGGGCAAGAAGGCCATCCTGGTCGGCGCGGTCGGAGCCGCGCTGCTGAACCTGGTCATCGGGCTGCTCTTCATGAATGGATGGCAGACAAAGCTCATCGTCGGAATGAGCCTGCTCTATGCCTGCAACTGCTACTTCCAGAGCTTCGGCGCGCTCAGCGTGGTCAAGGTCAACGCGTCCTGGTTCCATGTCCGCGAGCGCGGGTTCTTTGGCGGCATCTTCGGCTGCATGATCTCGCTCGGCTATACACTGGCATTGACCGTGGGCGGATATCTGTTGGCCCATTTCCCCTTCTGGGTGGTGTTCCTCGCCCCGGCCGGCGCGCTGCTGGTGATGGCGGCCATCGATTTCTTCGTCGTGGCCGATACTCCGGGAAAGGCGGGCTATCCCGACTTCGATACCGGCGATGCATCTTCGGGCGATACCAGCCCGGTCGATCTGAAATACATCTTCAACAAGGTCTTCACCAATCCCGTCATGCTCACGCTGGCCGCCGCCGAATTCTGCACCGGCTTCGTACGGCAGGGGCTCTTGCTCTACTTCGCCGAGTTCCTGGGCGAGGTGCACGGCATCAAGGTGGGCTCGGGGCTCTTTAGCCTCGCTGCAACGGGCATCACGGTGGGCGGCATCATCGGCGGGCTCCTCTGCGGATGGATGAGCGACAAGCTCTTTCAATCCCGGCGCGCGCCGGTCGCCTTCATCTTCTATTTTGGACAGGCGCTTTCGGTCTTCGCGCTCGGCCTGACGCGCAGCCCGCAGATGGCGGCTCTACTGGTCGGCGTCTCCTGCATCTGGATCTTCGGCGTCCATGGAATGCTGAGCGGCACGGCGTCGGCGGACTTCGGCGGCAAGAAGGCAGCGGCCACCGCGACTGGCATGCTCGACGGCGTCCAGTATATCGCCTCGGGCTTCACCGGCTTCGGTCTCGGCTGGATCCTCAAGACCTATGGCTGGGGCGTGTGGACTACCTGCATCATTCCTTTTTCAATCATTGGTGCACTCATCATCTCGCGGCTCTGGAATGTGACGCCGCGCGGGGCGGACGCGCATTGATGGGCGCGGGGGGGCCGGCTCAAGATTGAAGTGCACGACGCCAGCCGAGTCGAGTGGTCCATCTACATCCCGCTGCAGCGGGGGCGGACCTGAGCGAGGCCGAGGTCGACCCTTCGCTCGAGTTTCCCGAGAACATCTACACGCCGCACGACGGCTGGGATCAGCTGCAAATCCTGGCGCGCCTCTCCAGTCCGGATAGGGAGGACGGGCGCTTTGTCTTCGACGACACGCTCGACATGGACGGTGTGCGCCGGTCCGCGCTGGGCGTGGCGCGGCGGCTGAAGCTCTGGCGCTCGCGCGGGAGCGGCAGCTCGCTGGTGAATTCCTTTCCGGCCAGCTGCTCGAGCTCTTGACGCCAGCCCACGAAGCAGCGCCTTCGACGGAGCTGCGCGCGTCGGTTGAGGCTGCGCTGGGTGCCGAATTCGCGCGCCGCGCGCGGCTGAATGACCCGATGCCGGGTGGCGACGACAAGGAGGGCCTGGCCGCCTTGCTTGATCGCGCAGCCCAGCTCAAGAAGCATTTTCAGGAGGTACTCTTTCTCGAGCCCGAGTCGAGGATGGTGGACCAGCCTTCGCGCAACCTTTATGGGCCTCGGCGGCGCGGCCACGGCGTTCATCATCTATTTTGCGCTGTCAATCGCGTACTGGTGCTGCGCGAACCGATGCGCTTCGACAAGCGGCGGCGCGTGGTGCTGCAGGCGCGCGAGTCGCTGGCGCCAGATCGACTGGCGCGGCCCGATCCCTTGAATCCCGGTTCGGGCGCTGCGCCGGAGATCGTCGATCAGGCGCTGCTGCTGGTCACGCGCTGATTTGCGGTTCGAAGTTCTCCGCGCTGATTCCCGGCGCTGCGGCTGCTTCGGTCGAGTCCGGCTCACTCGCCCGGGGCTCGCAAAGCGACTGGTGCGAGATCTCCGGCGCGAGGCCAGGTTCGATGGTACACGCGCGCCATGGACTATGCGCACGCGCGGCACGCCGGGAACGTCGGAGATGTGTTCAAGCATGTCGCCCTGGTGGCGGTGCTCGAAGAGCTGTTGAAAGACCCGTTGCCGCTGCGCTACGTCGAGTCGCACGCGGGCGACGGGATGTTTCCCCTGGGTTCCAACGGAGAGTGGAGTGCAGGCATCCAACTGCTCTGGGATCTGAAGGGCGCGGACGCGGCGGGGCGTTTCGTCGAGTTAGTGCGCAGCTTCTCGGGACCCGCGGCGACGAGGCCGGGGAAGTATCCGGGCTCGCCGGTGATCGCGCAGAAGCTGCTGCGCGCGCAGGATTCAATGGCGCTGTACGAACTCGAGCCGCAGGCCGCGGGCGTGCTGCGGCGCACGCTGGCCGGCGACGCCCGCGTCGAGGTCGGCGAGACCGACGGCCTCGCCGCGCTGCCCGGAGCGCTGGCTGCCCGCACTTCAGTCGAAGGGAGCGTCTTGCCGGCGGGCGCAGTGGCCGACCGCGTCTTCGCATTGATTGATCCGCCCTACACGCAGAAGGGTGAATGGGCCGATACCGCGACGGCTGTGATTGCGGCGCGAAAGACCGGGGCGGCGGTCGCGGTCTGGTATCCGATCAAGGCGCTGACGCGGCCGCGCGGGCTCCTCGCGGTGCTGGTGGAAGGAGGGCTGCACGGGACGCTGGTCGAGCTGATCTCTACCCCTCTGCGGCTCAAGCGCGAGAAGTTGAATGGCAGCGGGATCGTGCTGTTGGGCGCGCCGGATGCGGCGTTGAGCGCTCTCTGTGCGGTGCTTCCGCGGCTCGGCCCGCTCCTCGCCACCCACGGCGAATGGAGCGCGACGCAGATTGGCTTTTGAAAGACCTGTCTCAAAGAGCTTTGAGGCACCGAGCTGATCGTGCGCTCACGGGGCTTGCAGAAATGCAGAGGGCGCGACCGGCTTAAAGAGCCCGGCACGCGCCCTCGTGTGAACGAAGACAGGAGCTGTGAAGTTAGCTCAGGTTGTCGTTCATCAGCTTGGTCATCTCGAACATCGAGACGGTCTTCTTGCCGCCGAACACTTCGCGGAGCGCGTCGTCGGCGTTGATGTTCCGCTTCTCTTTCTTGTCCTGGAGATTGTTCTTCTTCACGTACGCCCAGACCTTCTTGACGACTTCGGTCCGGGGAAGGGGCTTGTCGCCAACGATCTTTGCGAGCGCGGCGCTCGGCGTCATCGCCTTCATGAAAGCAGCGTTGGGCTTGCGGGCGGTGGTGGTCTTCTTGGCGGCGGGCTTCTTTGCAGCAGCAGCAGGCTTCTTGGTGGCGGCCATCAGGTTTTCCTCCTGGGGTGGGAAACAGCGGCTTCCCGCGAAATCGAAAGCACTCTGACAGGAGAAGATCGTGAGAGTAAAGTCATTTTACCTCTGAGGATGGTCTTTTTTCCCTCTGGCGGGACTCTTAGCCTCCTCTGAACGGAGAAATCCTCAGCACCGACGCGCCTGAACGGCGCAGCAGGATCGACGCCTGCGCTCCTCTGGGAATGGCCTGCGGGAGCCACTCGCGCTCCATCTTTTCCGAGAGCAGCACCAGGGCCTGGCCGCCCTTGGCGAGCAACGCGAGACTCTCTTTTAATTCACTCGCGGCTACGGCTTCGCCCGCAGAGGGCGAGAGTTCACCCAGCACCAGTGCGAACCTGGCCTCTCCGGGCTCGTGACTCAGGCTCGGGCTCGAGTCTCGGCTCAGATACAGTGACTCGCGGATTTCCAGCTCGAGTCCGCGCGCGTTGCGGCGGAGGAAGTCGGTGTCGAGCAGGTCGCGGTCCTGTGCCGTCACCCGGGCGCCCGGCCAGCGCCGCTTGACTAGAATTGGCAAAGCGCCATACCCGGCGCGGAAACAAAACACGCTCGCCGGTGGCGCGTGGGGAAGCGCGTCGGTCAGCACCGCCAGGCGCTCCGCATGCGCAGGATCTTCCGAGGCGTCGTAGGGCCGCTCGAGCGTGAGTTCGAAGAAGCGGGTCTGGTCGCGGGCATAGACATCCGCGTCGTCCGGCACCGGACCTCGCTGCGCCGCTGCCGCATACACCGCGTGCCGGGCACCGAGAGCAATGAGCCGCACCCCGTCGATCGCCTCGACCTGCGGCTGTAGATCGCGAATGACCACGATGCGCAGATCGCCGAGCGCGCGGCCGCCCTCGACCAGGTAGCGGATGGCCTTGGGGCCGATGCGTGCCGGCACGTTGCAGAGCACCCAGTCGAACGGCTCTTCGAGGCCGCGATAACCGAGGCCCGCGCGCACGGTGACGTTTCCGAGGCCGAGCGCCGCCGCGTTGTGCGCCGCTGCCGCGACGGCCAGCAGGTCGCGATCGATGAGGAGCGCTTTGGCGGAGGGCCAGCGCTGGGCGACAGGCAGGCCGAGCGCGCCGTATCCGCAGCCCAGATCCAGCACCGACCGCGGCTCGCCGTCCGGCAGGTGCTGCAGGAGCAGGAGAGTACCGTCATCGATGCGCTGGGTGGCGAAGACGTCGGCGGGGACATCGAGGCAGAGCGTCTGACCCAGCGCCTTCTCGATCAGGCGCGTGCGCGCGTAGGGTCCGAGGACCCGATACCCCGCGGGGCTGGGCGGAGCGAGCCTGAGCTCCCTGAGCTCAAACTTCACGCGCTGATCGCGAGAGGGCCTCCGGACGCTCACGCGCGCTGCCGCGCCGCCGCCTCGGCCGCGCGCAGTACCGCTTCCCGCAGCGACGGCTCCAGCTGCGCCGCGCCCAGCACGGCGGCCGGTTCGATTGCGCGCTCCCTGCGGGGCGCCGGGCCAGGCGCAAGCGCCTCGAGCGCGGCTTTGGCGGGTGCGAGCGCGGCGTCGTGTGCGAGGCCGAATCGCAGCTCGCGCACGAGCGTTGCGCCCAGCCGCTGGTTGATGCGCGCGATGAGAAAGTTGCGCGCGGCATCCAGCTGGTCGCGCCAGCGGTGGTCTTCCACCAGGATGTGGAGCACCCCGGCCGTGAGCACCGTGGGCTGCGCGCGCGAGGCAAGCTGCTTGCCTACCGCCTCCTCCCAGACGTGCGGCGGAATGCGGCGCTCGAGCCTTTTGCGCAGGCCATGGCTGTCGAGCGCGCGGCGGAGAACGACACGGATGGCCTCGCTCGGCCGCGGCTGCGGCGTGAAGTGAATCACTGGAGCTTCCTTCTCAAAAGAACGGTCCGCATGGCGCTGATGATCTCCTCGATGTCATAGGGCCGCTCGACCACCGGGTGGCCGCAAGGGCCGTGCTCTCCGCGCCGCCGCGCCAGAATGAGCGAGAGCTTGCGCAAGGCCGAGAGGGAGCGGATCTCCTCGAGCGCAGGCCCTTCGGCCACAGCCCAGGCGCGGTCTTCCAGCAGCAGCACATCGGGAGCGCCGTGCTCGGCGATCACCGCCCGCGCGAGCGTTGGCGAGAGGGCGAAGCCGACACGCGCCGGAAGCAGCCGCTTGACCCGCTCAGCCTCGTGTGGGTCGCGGCCCACGAGAAGGAGACTCTTCGGAGGCGCGCAACTTCGTCTCTCGGACTTCATGTTGCTCCTTGCGGTGATCGGTTCCGACCACGTCGACGATGTCGCAGAGGTCGTGGAGACGGGAGTAGATGCGCGAGCCGACGCGCTGCTCGAGTGACTCGGCCACTTCGCCCTCGGCGCCGAACTTCCAGGTGGCGCCGGGACGGGGATAGTTGGTGGCGAGCAGGGTGGGGCGGCCGGCGTTGTACCGGACCGAGATGATCTCATCGAGGACGCCCTGCTCGAATTCGCGGTTCTTGCCGCCCTTGCCGATCTCGTCGATGGCGAGCACGTCCACCGAGCGCAGCGGTTCCAGCCATTCGCGCGACGACAGGCCCTTGGAGAAGCCGTCGCGGATGTCGCTGAGCAGGAGGAAGAATTCTTCGTAGCGGCCGCGCACCGCCTTTTTCAGCGCCAGCTCTTTGAGCATGGCAGTGAGCAGATGCGTCTTGCCAGTGCCGGGCGGGCCGCAGAAGAGCAGCGCGCGCACTCCGGTGGCCCGCGGGACGAACTCGTCGACAAAGCGGCGGGCACGCGCGACAGCCTTGGCCTGGTCGGTGTTCTTGGGGCGGTAGGCGTCGAGCGAGACCGAGACGAATTTCACCGGCAGCCGCAGGCCAGTGAGGAGTGCGAGGCGCCGCGGGTCCGCGCCGCACTTGCAGCCGCGCAACACCGAATAGCCCCGGTCGTCGTGGCCGAAGGTGCGGCCGCTGCCGCCGCAGAGCGCGCATTCTTTCGAGCACGCGCAGGCCTCCGCGACGGTCCGGCCCTGCGCGATGCGGAAGACGAAGCCATCGCCGCCGCAGTGCGGGCACGAGGCAGGGCGGGGCGCTGGCAGACGGATGGGCTCGGTCATCGAATCTTCACACTCTTCAAAGCAGGAAAGGACGGGGCGGGACGCCGAGGCACTCGCTGGCAACAGACAAGAGCTGCAGCTGCAGGCTGCGTTGGTAGCGACGGCGCGACATGCTCGCGGGCCGTGGCCCCAGCCGGTCGCGCAGAGCCGAGCCCGCGGTGCGCGCGGCTTCGCTGCCGAGCTCACGCAGCGCGAGCAGCAGCGCGCGAATGGCCTGGGTCCAGTAGAGGTCGCCGCCCGGCAAAAGGAGCAGCTCCTCGGCGCGGTCGGCCAGATCCTCCCAGGCAGCGCGCGCGGCCAGGCGGGGCACACGCGCGGCCCGGCGCAGCTCGGCGACCAGTCCCAACTCGGGCGCTCCTCTACGGACCGGCTGGGCGCGCCGCCTGGATGCTGTGGCCTCGATACCGGGCGCGAGCGCTTGCAGGGAGATCGAGACCTCGGCCGCGCCGCGGATGCCCAGACCCGCGCTGCGCGAGCGCAGTCGCGTGCCGCGCTTGATCTCGCCCAGCACGTCCGCCAGGGGAACACCCGCGGCGTGCCAGGCCAGCGCCAGCTGGGCGTCGGCCGGCGAGAGAACAAGACCTCCCCCACGCAGCTTGCCGAGCTCCAGAGCAACAGCTTCGATGTATTCGCGCGGGGTCATGGGAGCTGCTAACGCCAGTCTTGCGCGGGGGTCTGACATCACCTTGGCGAAGGCGGGCCGCCCCCACGGCGAGAAGCGTGCTAGCACCGCCCGTAACTCTTTGTCCATACAAGGAAATCTCCACCGGCGAGGCACAGCTTTCCCACAGGTGGCAGCGCCCGTTTGTGCCCGGAAAGCGGGATCATTTCCCGCTCGTCCACAGGCTTTGGCAAAGTACGCGATCAGGCCTGTGGAGGAGGAGCGAACGGCACATGAATCGCATCGACTGGAACTTCCTGCGGAGCCAGCTTGCAGCGCACACGAGCGCGGACGAGAAAGAAGCGCGCGATGTGCACTTCGTGCTGGACTTTCTCGACGCGCACGCTGACGACGCGCACCTGCGTGCGCAGGTCGAGGGTCACCTCACCGGCAGCGGCTTCGTGCTCGACGCCGCGCGCGCGCACGTCCTCCTGCTGCACCATGGCCGGCTCAACCGCTGGCTCCAGCCCGGTGGCCACGGGGAGGGAGAACTCGAGCCTCGCCTGATTGCGCTGCGGGAGATTCAAGAGGAGACGGGGCTCTGCGGGGCGGACCTGGCTCCGTATCCTGACCAGCGGATCCTCGATGTCGACGTGCACGAGATTCCGGCGCGACCGGGCGAGCCCAAACACTTTCACCTCGACCTGCGCTACGGATTTGTCGCGCGCGAGGGAGCCGAGCCCCGTTTGTCCGACGAGAGCCGCGCGCTGCGCTGGGTGCCGCTCGACGACTTGCCAGCCGACGCGGACCCCTCGCTGCACCGCGCGATCAAGAAGCTTCGCCCGCGCGGCCAGCCACCCGCCCGGTAGCGCGGCACGGACCTTTTTCCGCGCCTCCAGCCTGCGCCTAGCCGAGTTTGCGACGAGCGCGCAGGATGGGGATCACCTGCGCCATCTGGCCGCTCCCGGACTCCTGGCTTTGCTGCTTCTCCTCCGCGCTGAGAGCGAGGCTGTCGTGCAGTGAGACATATCCCTGGCTGCGGCAAAACATTTCCACCGTGGTGAGCAGCCCTTCGCGCGCATGCTTGGGGAGGGCCTCGATGAAGCCGAGGACCCTCTTGCCTTCGAACGTGATGCCGTATTCCGGCTTCCAGCCTTTGCCGTCCATTAGTGTCATCCCCCGAAGTCTGAGAGACCATCATGCAGGGACCGGGCCGTCGCCGATGTGGCCAGTGAACGGGCCCGGGAGGCTTCAGGGAGCCCAAAAAATGCGCAAGGGCGGCAACCGTGAGGTCGCCGCCCTTGAGTGAATCAGCCGACGCAGCAGGCGCTAGCTGCAGCCCATCGAATTGCCGCAGTTGAGACACTTGAAGCAGGTGCCGTTCCGCACGGTGATGTGACCGCAGGTGTCGCAAAAGGGCGCGTCGCCCGAGAGCTTCCCGAGCAGTTCGTCCTGGGCCGAAGCCGACTTGCGCTGCTGCGGCCGTGGCGGCTCGCTCTTCTGCGCAGCCTTGGCAGCGCCTGCCGGGGACACCGGGGACGGGCCCGTCAGCGGGTCCGCCGTCTGTGCCTCGGTCGGCGTGTGAACCGCGGCCTCGGGAGTGACATGTGCCAGGTCGTCGCGCCCCAGGTACTCCACGCCCAGCGCGCGGAAGACGTAATCGATGACGCTGGTCGCAAACTTCACCCGGTCATGACCCTGCACCGGCCCCTGCGGTTCAAAGCGCGTAAAGACGAACTGCTCCACCAGCATCTCGAGCGGCACTCCATACTGCAGCGCGATCGACACCAGCATGGCAAAGCAGTTCATCACCGAGCGAAGTGCCGCGCCCTCCTTGTGCATGTCGATGAAGATCTCGCCGAGCGTCCCGTCCTGGTACTCGCCGCTGCGGAGGAAGATCTTGTTGCCGCCGACCTTCGCCTCCTGGGTAAGCCCGTGCCGCTTCGAGGGAAGACGACGCCTCTGTGGCCCCCCGGCCGCGACCTTCTCGGTGAAGCAGGCCTCCGACATGCGCTGCGCCTGCACGCTCGTCAGCTCGGGGATGAGGCTCTTGAGCGCTTCCGCCATCGCCTTCGCTTCACGCGGCATGGGCAGCGTCGAAGGCTTCGCGGTGTCCCCGGCCGAGAGAGGCTGCGCCAGCTTGGACCCGTCGCGATAGATGGCGATGGCCTTGAGCCCTACCCGCCACGACTCGTGGTGCACGCGCTCGACATCAGCCACGGTGGCGTCGCCCGGCATGTTGATGGTCTTGGAGATGGCGCCCGAGAGGAATGGCTGCACGGCGGCCATCATCCGGACGTGGCCCATCGGCTCGATGTAGCGCGTGCCTAGCGTACCGCAGCGGTTGGCGCAGTCGAAGACCGGGTAGTGCTGGGGCTTGAGGAACGGCGCGCCCTCGACCGTCTGCCGGCCGCAGACCGCCAGTGTCGCCGCGTCGATTTGCTCGACGGAGTAGCCGAGCTTCGCGAGCAGATGTTTGCCCTTCGAATTGGGCTCGAGCCCGAGCCGCTGCAGGCAGGAAGCGGAGACCACATGCGCGGCAAACGCTGCGCGCAAATCGAACACGCTCTCGAGCGACTTTTCCACCCGCGCAATCTCGGCGTCCAGCAAACCGCGCAGTTTCAGCTCGGCGGGCGCGAAGTCCGGCACGCTCTTCAGGGTTGCCGTGCCCCGCACGTAGTCGACGATGGTCTGCGTCTCGGCCGGCCCGTAGCCGAGCTTCTTGAGCGCGCGCGGCACCGACTGGTTCACGATCTTGAACGACCCGCCGCCGGCCAGCTTCTTGAACTTGATCAAGGCGAAATCAGGCTCAACGCCGGTGGTGTCGCAGTCCATCAAGAGGCCGATGGTGCCGGTCGGCGCGAGCACGGTGGCTTGCGCGTTCCGGTAGCCGTGGTGCTCCCCAAGCTGGACCGCGCGCTGCCAGCACTCGTGCGCCGCTGCCAACAGCTCGGACGGCGCGAGATCGGCGTCGAGGTTCTTCACCGAGTCGCGGTGCATGCGCATGACCTCGAGCATCGACTCGCGGTTCTGCGCGTAGCCAGCGAACGCGCCTTTCGAGGCGGCCATCTCGGCCGAGAGCGCATACGCCTCGCCGGTCATCACCGCGGTGATGGCGCCTGCCATGGCCCGGCCTGCCTCGCTGTCATAAGGCAGGCCTTCGACCATCAGCAGCGTTCCGAGGTTCGCGTAGCCCAGACCCAGCGGACGGTATTGGTGGCTGCGCTCGGCGATGCGCTTGGTGGGGTAGCTCGCGAGGTCGACCGCGATCTCCTGCGCGAGGAAAAAGATGCGGCAGGCGTGCTTGTAGCCCTCGACGTCGAACTTGCCAGTCTTCTCATTGAGGAATTTGAGCAGGTTCAATGAGGCGAGATTGCAGGCGGTGTCGTCGAGGAAGACGAACTCGCTGCAGGGGTTGGAGGCGTAGATGCGATCGGTCGCCTTGCAGGTGTGCCACTTGTTGATGGTGTCGTCGTATTGCAGGCCCGGGTCGGCGCACTTCCAGGCGGCCTCGGCGATTTCGCCCCACAGCTCGCGCGCGGCCATCCGCTCGACCACCTCGCCATTGGTGCGTGCGCGTGTCTCCCAGACCGAGTCCTTGTCGATCGCCTCGATGAACTTGTCGGTGATGCGCACCGAGTTGTTGGCGTTCTGGCCGGAGACCGTGCGGTAGGCCTCGCCATTGAAGTCCGACGAGTAGCCGCCGGCGATCAGCGCGCCCACCTTCTTCTCCTCGCGCGCCTTCCACGAAATGAAGTCGCGGATCTCCGGGTGGTCTGCGTCGAGCACCACCATCTTGGCGGCGCGCCGGGTGATGCCGCCCGACTTGGTAGCGCCCGCGGCGCGGTCGAGCACCTCGAGGAAGCTCATCAGCCCCGACGAAGTTCCGCCGCCCGAGAGCTTCTCGGTCCTGCCGCGCAGCTTGCTGAAATTGGTCCCGGAGCCCGAGCCGTATTTGAAGACGCGCGCCTCGTCGTGGAGCAGGTTGAAGATGGAGTCGAGGTCGTCGTTGCAGCTCTGGATGAAGCAGGCGGAGACCTGCGGCCGCGTGTACGCGTCGTCGGTGATGTACGCCGTGCCGCTCTGCAGATCGACGGCGTAGTTTCCGCCAGAGCCTTTGATTCCGTACTGGTGAAAGAGGCCGCAGTTGAACCAGACCGGCGAGTTGAACGCGCCCATCTGGTGGACCAGCAGATGGGTGAGTTCGGCTTCGAAAGCCTCGGCATCCGCGGGGGTGGCGAAATAGCCGCCCATCTCCTCGCCCGAGGTGCGGAGCGTGTGCGCGACCCGGCTGACCAGGTGGCGCACGGACTCTTCGGCGCCGCTCTGGGTCGGCACGCCTGCCTTGCGGAAATATTTGGAGACGGCGACGTCAGTGGCGAGTTGGGACCAGTCGCCGGGAACCTCGGCGTCGTCCATCTTGAAGATGACCTCGCCGTCGGCACCGGAGATCTTGGCCGGGCGCCGCGTCCAGGCCACCTGGTCGAGGACGTCCTTGGCCGAGGCGCCTTCGCCCGTCAGCCGGCGCTCAACCTGGAGCCCCTTGCCTTTGCGTGTGCTTCGCTCGGGCGGCCGTTGCGTCGCGGCTTCTTGCGGCGACTTTGCCGCTTCGGCCGCGCCTGCCGGTGGGGAGGCTGCTGGGCCTCCTCCTGAGCCGTGGGGTGCTGCGGAGAGCGGGGTCTGCTGCGGGTCCTGCTTGCCGTTCCTGGCCATTTTGAGTCCCTCCCTGGCGGATCCGATCGGGTTCGGGTCCGCAATGCAAGGTGCCCGAATCGCGTTCAGCTTGTCAAACTAAACCCACTAGGGATGGTGGTGACGCGAACCGCTAAACGCTACAGCGGGTAGGTTACCCACAGGTTGTGGACGGCTTTTCCACAGCCCCAAGGCTCCATTTGCAGGATCTTTTCTCGCGCGGGAGGGCCGAGGAACCGCCCCGGCTCTTCACTTGTGCGCAGGTTGTGATAGGTGGGGCCCCCATTTTCCTTTTCCAGGTGTGCAAATGAAGACGTTGACCGAGTTCTCCGGGACCACCATCCGCATGGCCGCCCGCGCGGTGGCAGAAGCGCGCAAGTCGCTGCCGAAAGACTCGTTTGTCTCTGTCGTGCCGGCGCCTGAGGGTGGCGTGACCGCCCAGCCCAGCGAGACGGCAACCCCAGCCGCCCCGGTCGGCGGCGCCGACAGCCCGACCGACGCGACCGATCAGGTCCTGGCGAACGCCGAGGGCAGCGGTGGGCCAGTCGAGAATCCCGCTGTTGGCGGCGTCAAGCTTGGCGAGGCGGGCAGCGACGAAGAGGGCTCCAGCGAAGATCCCGACAAGGTGGCGCGCGCCGAGGAGAAAGACGCCGATCAGGATCTCTCCGGCCAGGCCGGCGAGATTGCAGGCGACGGCGAGGGCACCACGGTCGGCAGTTCGCGCACGCTCGCGGGCGACACCCGCAAGGACTCCGGCTCCAGCTCTGGTGAAGAGGCCGAATCCGAGGCGGCAAAAGCAGCGCTGGACGAGGCCGTAGGCACCGCCACCGGCATGACCGGCGACCGGCTCGCTCGCCTGCGCGAAGCCGTCCGCGTGGCTGGCCGGCAGAGCGACCGCGTGCGCCTGGTGCGGGTGTTCGGCGGCGAGGTGGAAGTTGCCGGGGCAAAAAAGATCGGCGAGTTCCAGTACGTCATCGACCTGATGCCGGCCTCGATGAAGCAGACCTTCAAGGATCCGAAGGACGACAAGAACAAGCCGCGCGGCCCTCGCAGGGAGATGGGCGGCCCCAAGCAGAAGGACGGCTCGCTCGAGGGCAGCTTCTCCATGGAATCGGTCGCGCAGGACCGCAAGAGCGAAGGCGGCGGACGCGGCGGGCCGGGCGGGCGAGGCGGACCCGGCGGCGGACGCGGCGCACCGGGCGGCGG
>JANYKT010000145.1 GCA_025358085.1 Deltaproteobacteria bacterium
GCGGACGTGGCGCACCGGGCGGCGGACGCGGCGCACCGGGCGGCGGACGTGGCGGCGCTGGGGGTGCACCCGGGGGCGGACGCGGCGGAGCCGGCGGTGGAGCACCGGGCGGCGGAGCACCGGGCGGCGGAGCACCGGGCGGCGGACGCGGCGGAGCGGGCGGCGGACGCTCGGGCGGCTCGCCCAGCAAGCCGTAGCAGCGCGGTCGCTTGCAGCGTGAGCGTTAGAAGCGCGCGTCAGCGTCAGAAGCGTCGCTTGAAAATTGGCAGCGCGCCGCCGTCTGGTTTCCGGCGGCGCGCTGTTGCATCGAAACTCAGCCGCGGTGGTGGTGACCGAAGAAGTGCTTCAAGTGATCGGTGAACCCATCGGTGAAGCGGCCTGTACCGCCGGTGGCCAGATGCTCGAGCAGCGGAACCTCGCGCACCAGATCGCGGAAGGCATCATCCCCCAGCCGCTCGTGCAGGAAAGCGACCATCGGGGGGCCGGCCTCGGCGGCGGATGCGCCCTCCATCCCCAGCGTCTTGAAGCTCGCCACCAGCCCCGCCAGGTGCGGCATGTGCTGTCCTTCGCGGGCGCTGTGGAAGGCTTCCAGCGCTTCCTCGAACACCGCCCCCATGCCACCCGACGGATCATAGTGCTCGACCTGGGCCGCCCCGCGGACACCCTCGTCCTCATTGCTCACCTCGTCGTTGTCCATCGGCTTCTCGATCGGCTGCGGCTCGGCGCCGCCTTCCGTGCAGGCTTGCATCCAGCCGTCCGCCTCGGGAATGCACTCCTGGATGATCTGGAAGCCCTGGTCGGACGACTTGGAGCGAATCAGGTGCAGGCAGGCGCCCGCGGCTGCCTCGGCCTGTTCCTGGGACATGTTCTGCTCTTCGGTCAGGTGATCGATGATTTCCATGCCGGCGAGCCTAGTGCAGCCCGAGTAAAGATTCAGCCTTCAGCCGGGATTCCGTTGC
The DNA here is from genome assembly GCA_025358085.1 of Deltaproteobacteria bacterium. Classification (GTDB taxonomy): domain Bacteria; phylum Myxococcota; class Myxococcia; order Myxococcales; family 40CM-4-68-19; genus JANYKT01. Next base: position 960 of record JANYKT010000145.1, read on the forward strand.
AGGCCTTCAACTGCCGGATAAGCTGATCCTCCTCTGGTGTGGGCTCGGAGCCTGGGGCAAAGCCGACCTCGCCGTCGGGCAGGAACGAGGTCGTCCCCATCGGCGGTTTGCCGGCATTGCGGCGGCCGGTCCGCAGCTCTCCCAGTCGCACCTTCACCGTCTTGCAAGTGCCGTCAGCCGGCGGTGGTGTGAATTTCTTGCTTCCCTGAGACGACCCTGCGGACGGAGCCATCAGGCCCGGCCGGATCGACCGCACCTTCGGCGCGATGGGTGCCGCGGCGGCGCGATCCACGGCCCGGGAGTGCTGCAGGGCCGCGGCGCGCTTCTCGCGAATGCCCTGCGCCAGGCCTTTGGCCTCGCTCTTCGCCGGCGTTCCCGACGGCACCGCATCGAACTGCCGGAGCACCTCGTCGAACTCGGGCGAGACGCAATCGAAGTCGCCGGTCCTCGAAAGCGTCTGCTCATAGGACGTCTTGGCCTCGGCAAGCTGCTCTTCCGCCTGCGCCTTCTTTTTGCCAAACGCGAAACAGAGCAGGACCCCCAGCACGATCATCTTCATGCCGCCACTTGATCCCTTGCGTGGGCTTTGCGCAAGGAAGAGGTGCCGGCGTGTTTCCTGTCAGGGCTGGTGGCGCAGGGCGTCCCTTGGACCGTTTGCGAGCCTGCTTCTGAACGGCTCGCGGCCGGTTGAATTTCGCCGAGCGGCCTGAGGTCCTTGACCCACGGAGGCTCTCCCATGCAGTGCCGGTCGCTTGCGTTGCTCGTTCTGGTTGCCGCCTGTACGCATGCATCCACGCGTCCGCGCCGGAAAAATCTGGCAGTCCGCATCTCGGCACCCGAGTCGCCGCTGCTGCGGGACTTCACCTTCCAACTCGTGGGACACGGCGTGCGGATGACCAGCGACGCGAAGGCCGACGCCCTCGACCTCGAGCTTTATTTCGACGAGGGGCCGAGCCTGGTGGTGCCGGGCTCACTCCCGCGCGACGGGCAATTCAAGCTCGAGATTCGCCGGGATGGCAAGCTGCTCCAGACCCTCGAAAGCCCCGCCCAGTTCTGCTTCTACAAAGTCGCCACGCTGCGCGAGTTCTACGCCTGCCACGCAGAGCGGCTGTCATACGACTTCCTCGAGAGCGACGCTGCGCGCGAGCTTCCGGGAGGCCCTCCTCCGCCGGCTCCAGATACTCGAAAATAAGACTCTGATCGCAAACTGATTCGGCCTGCGTCTCTCCGCGGGCAGCAACGACACCGCCCGCAACGGCGTCTTCGCTGCCGGGCTCAACCTCCCGCTGGACACCACCAGGGCGGGCCCGGACGCCACGCTGCTCGTCACCGCGGCGCCGGTCACCGTACCCGCGAGCAGCGCGGTCTTGAACCTCGGGACCGGCACGCTGGCACAGGGCGCCGCCATCAACGCGGTAAACGGCGTGCTCTACAGCGGCATCAGCCAGAAGCGCGTCGACCCCAGCGCCGGCGCAGCCGCCTTCAACATGCGCGGCGATGTGGCCGTGCGTCCCTACCCGGGCTTGGCGCCGTTCTATTACTCAATCCGGCTCCGGCTGACACCGGGCGCCGCGGTGGGCTCCGTCTTCGACGGGCAGAGCCTGGGCATCAAGTTCCACGGCGCCATGAAACGTTGGTCGCCAGCGGTAGGTCGGAGCACGAGGGAAGAGCGCCTGCTGAAGCTGGCAGGTCGGAGCCGCAAGCTGCTGGTGTTTTTGCGACGGCACCGTCACGAGCTGTTTGACAGGGCATTTCAGGCTGAGCTGGGTTCTATGTATCGCGATTCCGGCCAGGGTGAGGAGCCGCAGCCGCCAGCGTTGATGTGCATGGCGGTGTTGGTCCAGGGCTACATGCAGGTCTCCGACGCCGAGGCTGTGCGGCTCTCGGCGACCGACAATTGCTCGCGGATGGTGCTGGGAACTCTCGGGTCGGAGGATGACGAGCCCGCCTTCTCGCAGGGCGGTTTGCAGCAATTCCGAAAGCGACTCGTGCGGAACGACATGGATCTCCGCCTACTGGAGCGGACGGTGGAACTGGCAAAGAAGACCCGGGCATTCGATTGGAAGAAGCTCCCTAAGACCCTGCGGGTGGCGGTAGATAGCCGCCCTTTGGAAGGGGCCGGGCGGGTTGAGGACACCATCAACCTGCTCGGCCACGCGGGTCGCAAGATCGCCGCGCGTGCTGCAATAACACTCAAGATCGACTTTGAAGAGGTGTGCCGGCTTGCCGGTGCTCATTTGCTCTTGGGGAATAGCATCAAGGCCGCGTTAGATATCAATGGGAACGACGCAGAGCAGAAGTCGGAGGCACTGAATCGGCTGTGCGGGCAGCTCGGAAGCTTGTCGGCGTGGGTCGAGAAGCGGCGGCTCGCCGAGGTCCTGGAATCGCCCCTGAGTCTGTATATCGAAGCCTTTGCCCAGGTGAGGGAGCAGGACCTCGAGGCGAAGCAAAGCGGTGGCGTCCAGATCCGCCAAGGGGTTGCGGAGGATCGCTGCGTATCGATCGAAGATGCCCAGATGCGCCACGGGCGCAAGAGCAAGAGCAAGCGATTCAATGCCTACAAACAACACATCAGCACGCATGTGGATGCGGAACTGATCCTCGCCGTCGCGGTGACACCTGCCAATCGTCCCGAGGAAGAATCCACACCGGAGCTGCAAGCGGGCATGTCGCGATTAGGTTTCGAACCCGACGAACTGCACATTGATCGAGCTTACCTGAACAGCAGCATGGCGGAGGAGGTCGCCAAGCGCGGAGGCAAGGTGTTGTGCAAGCCGTGGAAAGGAAGCAACGGGACGCCGGGACTCTTTGGGAAAAAAGACTTCAAAATCGATATTCGGAGTGGAAGCATCACCTGCCCAGAGGATCAGGTCGAGGCGTTCGAACCCGGAGCTGTCGTGGAGTTCGACCCCGAAGTCTGCGGCCCCTGTCGAATGAGGGCGAAGTGCACGCAGGCTGCGTCGGGCCGGGGACGCACTGTGACGATGGGAGACAATGAGGCTCTGCAGAAAAAACTTCGCCTGCTCCAGTCGACGTCCGCCGGCCGCGAGAAGCTGCGCGAGCGCGTCGACGTCGAGCATCGACTGGCTCACCTGGGCAACCGGCAAGGACCCCGCGCTCGCTATCGCGGCCTTCGCAAGAACACTTTCGACCTCCGACGGATGGGCGCCATTCACAACCTCGAAGTCATCGCACGGCGTGCTGCCTGAGGCCGCCCGGGAGGCGTGGAACCTGTTCGGCGCTCTAGCGGCCGTCGTACGCCTTCTTCAGTTCCTTGACGTCGATCTTCACCATCTTCATCATCGCCTGCATCGCGCGGCCGGCCTTCTCCGGATCCTTGTCGCCGAGCATCTCCCCCAGCTGCTTCGGGATGACCTGCCAGGACAAGCCGTACTTGTCCTCGAGCCAGCCGCAGCGCGACTCCTTGCCGCCCTTGAGCAGTTTCTTCCACAGCGTGTCCACCTCGCGCTGGTCCTTGCAGTCCACGAAGAGCGAGATCGCCGGCGTGAACTTGAAGTGCGGGCCGCCGTTGAGCGCGAAGAAGTCCTGGCCCTCGAGCTGGAAGGTGACGCTGAAAGCCTTGGCCTTGGGTCCCTTGCCGGTGCGCTTGACGGACTTGAGCTTCGAATTCTTGAAGACGGAGACGTAGAACTTCGCGGCCTCTTCGGCCTGGTCGTCGAACCACAGGAACGGCGTGATCTTCTTCATGGTGCTCTCTCTTTCAGTGAACCCTGCACTAGGTCGCCGAGCCGTTCCAGGCTCTGCGACCAGCCGGCCTCCATGCCGTCGAGCATTCTCGAGGCAGCCGCTGTAGCCTCGAGGACCTTTGCCTCCACGGTCACGGTCGTCTTGCCGCCCCGCTCCTCGAAGGTGACGGTGGTGAGCACTTTGAGGACGCCCACTTGCGGTGTGCTGGTGAAGACCAGGCGTTCCAGTGGAACGATCTCTTGAAACACGCCCGTCATCGGATAAACAATGCCGTCGGGCCCGCGCATGTGGATGAGCAACGCGCCCCCCGGCCGCAGGTCGACCTCGCAGACGGGATTGGTGAAGTGGTGGGGGCCCCACCAGCGGGCGAGGTATTCTGGCTTCGTCCACGCCTCGAACACCAGCGCGCGCGGCGCATCGAACACGCGTGTGAGCACCAGCGGGCGCTGGGCGAGGGGGTGGACGGGATCACTTGCGTGCTTTGCGGACATTCTTTTTCTCCTTTGAGCGTTCCTGCTTCAGTTCGAGCAGGAGGTCGTCGAGCCGATCGAAGCTGTCTTCCCAGAACCGGCGGTACTGCTCGACCCAGTCGGCCACTTCCTTGAAAGGCGCCGGGCGGAGGGTGCGGAAGTTTTGCCGCCCCTCGCGCTGCTGCTCGATCAGGCGCGCCTTCTCGAGGACCGCGAGGTGCTTCGACACCGATTGCTGCGACATGCTGAAGGGCGCCGCCAGCTCGTTGACCGACGCCGGGCCGCTCGCGAGACGGGCGAGGATCGAGCGTCTCGTCGGGTCGCAGAGGGCGGCGAGGGTCGTGCTCAATGAATCCACAACCACATGGTTGTTAATTCGCGGCCGGATGTCAACCGCGATCAGCGCAGCGCGTCCTCGAGCCGCTCCCGCAGCGCCTTGGGGTTCGCCCGCCCGCCACTCTCGCGCATGGCCATTCCTGCATGGCCGGTGCGTAGCACGGCCACGGCCCGGTCTGCCTAGCAGCTCGAAGCAAGTGACATTGTGGGCCCGGTCGCTTTCAGCAGCGGCCGGGCCCGCTGTATTTCACTGCATCGATTCCTGCCGCGCGGTGCAGCGACCGGCCTGGCAGGTCGCCAGGGTCTGCGTCCGCTCGGGCGCGCATTGCGGCTCGGCGCAGATGGGGCGGCAGGCCGCGATTCCGGCCTCCAGCGCGGCAGCGCGCTTTGTCGTTACGGCGCGCGGCTCGCAGGAGCTGGGGCAGCAGCCGCCGGCCGGAATTCGCGTGGTCGCGCATTCTGCATCGCTCGAGCAGGGTGCCACGTCGCTGCCCGCCGTCGAGCTGCGATGCGGCGCGGCTGCCTTGGTCACTGGCGCGGGCGGCGAACCATTGTTGGCGGCGCAAGCCAAGGCAAGCAGGGCAGCGGCGAGGTGGCGCATCTCCAGAAGATGCAAGGCGCCCCAGCCAGGATCAAGGAGATGTGCGAGCCCGACTGCTGGCATACGCAATCGCTGGTTGCGGTTCCCGCAAGGCGACTTCAGCGAGCCGCGGCGCCCGCCGGCCGCAGCGCGAGTTCGTGCGTCCACGCCTGCGGCTCCTGCCCGTGCAGGAACTCCACCGCGCGCGCGATCTCCCGGGGAGGAATCGCCAGCTCGTGCGGCCGCCTTCCGCCTTCGCGCTCGATGCCGCCCTCGATGGCGAGATACGCAACGTGCACTGCCCTGGACTTCAGTTCCAGCGCCGCCACCGCGCACAGCGCGCGCGATGCCGCCTGGGCCGCCGAGATCCCGGCGAATCCTTCGCGCGCCTTGAGGCCGCTGCCGGTGCCCATCTGCACGAAGCTCCCGCCGCCCTGCGCGATCAGCCGCGGCGCGGCTGCCTGCAACAGATGCAGCGTTGCTTGCGGATACCCCGACAGCGCGCGCTCGAAGTCGGCCAACTCCAGCACCGATTGCGGCCCGAAGCGCGCGCCGCTCGTCTGCGCCCCCACCACCAGATCGATGCGGCCGAGCTTCTCCCAGGCCTGCGCGCAGAGCCGCCCGGTCGAGGCACTGTCGCGCAGGTCGGCCAGCAGGCCAAGCCCGTGCGTCGCGGCCGCGAGCGCTGTGACGTCGCTCTCGGTGCGCGCGGCGCAGGCGATGTCCCAGCCTTTGCCCGCGAAGTGCCGCGCGATCGCACCGCCCAGACCGCGTACGCCGACGACCAGGAGCGCCGGCATCAGCCGCGGTGGATCTTGGACAGTGAACTCTGCGCCACCGGCGTCAGTACGATTTCAGAGATGTTGACGTGAGCGGGGCGCGTGGCCACCCAGACGATGGCGTCAGCCACGTCGGCGGCCACCAGCGGCTGAAAGCCCTCGTACACCTTCTTCGCCTTGCCCTCGTCGCCCAGCCGCACCACCGAGAATTCGGTCTCGACCAGGCCCGGATCGATCTCGCTCACGCGCACGTTCGCCCCCGAGAGTTCGAGCCGCATGATCTGCGTGATGGCGCGGACCGCATGCTTGGCGGCGCAATAGATGACGCCGCCCTCATAGACGCCATGCGCCGCATAGGAACCGAGATTGATGACGTGTCCATTCCTGGCCGCGATCATGCCGGGCAAGAGGGCGCGCGTGACCCGCACCAGCCCGGTCACATTGAGATCCAGCATGCCAGTCAGGTCCTCGTCGCGCAGCTTGTCGATTGAATTGCGGCCGAAGGCGGCTCCGGCATTGTTGATCAAGATGGACGGCGTGCCCGCCGCGGTACAGAAGGCTTCGATGGATGCTTTATCAGTCACGTCGAGTGCGTGCGCCACGGCTCTGGGCGCGCCCAGCCTTTCGCACTCCTGCGCGACAGCCGCGAGCCGGCTCTCCCGGCGCGCGCCGAGGAAGAGAGGGCGGCCGAGCTTCGCGAAGGCGCGGGCACAGGCCTCGCCGATACCGCTGGAGGCTCCGGTGATGACGACGAGTTCATTGCTCATAGCGTGGTCACATCCAGTGGCAGGGGAAGCTCGCGGCAGGCTTCAGCATTGGACCGATAGGCGGTTTCAATGATTTGAATGCAGGCCACCGCCTCGCGAAGCTCGCGATTGACGAAGTCACCCGAGGCAATGGCGGTCTTGAACTGGTCAAAGAGCGAGTTGAACCACTTGGTATGCGAGGCGTCCATCCAGTCGCTTTCAATCAATCCTTTTTCGGACTGACCGTCGCTGGTGATTTCCCAGTTGTCGTCGTCGATGACCAGCGCGCCCCGGGTTCCCTGCAGCGAATAGATCACCTTGCGGACGCCCGCAGTCCAGGTGAGGAAGGCGTGCGCGTAGCCATTCGGGAAGGTCAGTACGCAATTGAGATTGTCTTCGGTATCCCATTGCTGGTCGAGCGTCAGGGCCTTCGCGGTCACCTGGGTGGGCAGCGTGCCCAGCCAGGCAAAGGTCAGATAGAAGCTGTGCGATCCGTGGTCCATGGCGATGCCGCCGCCGGAAGTCTTCTTGTCGCGCCGCCAGTCGGTGCGCCATTCCGGAACGCCCTTCGCGTGCGTGGTCCGGAAGGTGTTGAGTGTGACCGCGCGGACCGTGCCAATCCGGCCTGAGGCAATGGTCTCGAGCGCGAACTTCACCACCGGAGCATGTTTGTAATTGTGCGCGGGAAAGACCACGCGCCGAACCTTGCGCGCGGCATCGACCAATGATCTTGCCTCGGCCAAGGTGGTCGTCAGCGGCTTCTCGCAGAGGACGTGCGCGCCCTTCGCCAGCGCCGCCAGCGCAATTTCGGCGTGGTGCACGGGCGGTGTCGATATATCGACGAAGTCGAGCTGCTCCTTCTCGAGCAGCTCCTGGTACGTTGAATACAAACGCGCGCGGGGCAAGGCCTTGCGGGCCGCCTCCAGCCGCGCTGGGCAAAGATCGGCGACCGCCGCGATCTCGACGTCTTCGCGCCGCTGGTACGCGGGCAGGTGCCCCTTGCCGGAGATGAATCCAAAACCGACGATCGCGCCCTTCATTGGTGCAGCCTCCCAAGCCTTGCGCGGCGTGTAGCAGCAAGCGACCGGAGCTTCAAGGTCACGGCGTTCGCGACCGTGAACTTGCGCTCGGCCACGGAGGCAGCTAGTCAACCGTACGTATGATCTCCCGCGGCTTCTTTGCCTTCCTTGCATTCCTGCGCATCGCCGCGGGCGCCTCGCTCATCCTCACCGGGCTGCACAAGCTCGCGTGGTTCACCGACCCATCGAAGCTCGAGACGCAGCTTTCTGGTTATGCCGCGCACCCGGCCAATGTACTGGTGGCGAAGTATCTCGCCTTCGTCACGCCGCACCACCACCTCTTCGCGCGCATGGTGGTGCTGGGCGAGATCGGGCTGGGGGCGATGCTGGTGGTGGGATTCCTGACGCCGCTGGCAGCGCTGCTGGCCTTCCTGATGGTGCTCAATTTCGTCTTTGCCAGCGGTCAGATGTTTTCGCTGCCGTTCTTTACGGGCGTAAGCGGGCTGGTATATCTGCTGGTCTTTCCGGTGCTCTTCTTCAGCCGCGCCGGAACCCTCCTCGGCATTGATGGCTTGATGTCGGGAGCAAGCGGGAAGCGCGCGGGCTGACGCCGCTCTGGCCGCTGCAGTGGCCCATCACGGGACTTGCAGGTCCATCGCCCGTGCGCGACGACCACCCGGAGATTCAATGGGCAAGACAAACAATTTTGTCGTCAGCCTGCTTGTCTTCCAGCTCTTGAGTGCGTGTTCGACTACGCTTGTCGCGCAGCGTCCGCTCGCGGCGGCAGCGGAGGACGCACCCCCTCTCGGGGAGCGCTGCTGGGCGACAGACGACTGCAGTCATGGCAAGTGCGAGGATGGTTATTGCGTGGATGAGCGCTCGAGACCACCGACTTTCCTCGACCGGATCGGCGGCGTGCTGGAGGGAAAGTCGGCGACCGTGCTGCTGGCGGGAGACGAGCCCGTCAAGATAAGCGCGAAAGAACTCAAGATCGGTGTCGACCGGACGCAGTGGCTGGAATTGGGACAATCAACGAATGCCTATGTCTCGAAGACCGTCCCGACCGAGGCGCTGCGGCAAATTTCGGTGGTCGATCGAGGGCGTGGCGCTGTCGAAGGGCTCGGACTGGGTACCCTGGCTGGGCTGGCCACCGGGGCTTTGGTCGGAGCGAACGTCGGGAGTTCCGCAACACAGTGCGGTCCTGGCGAGCGCCAGTCCACGGATCCGCCGCCCGGCACGTCAACTGCGGTCTGTTTCAGCATGCTCGGTGCCATCGGCGGCGTCATTCTCGGAGCGCCTGTTGGATTACTGCTCGGCGCACTGATTGGTCACCGGACAACGATTCAGTTCTAATCGTGGCGGTCCCGGCAAGAGCTGCCTAGTTGCCGGCAGTGCGCTGCGCCTTGATATGCGCGACGACGGAAGACCAGGCGGCCTCGCTCGGGTGCACGACCGGATCTCCGTGCTTCATGCCGGGAATGATCGCGAGCTCCGCGCCCGGATGCGCGGCCGCGATGCGCTCGGCATAGGCGACCGGAAAGAGCTCGTCGCGCTCGCCGTGCTCGACCAGCAAAGGAGCCTTCAACCGCGCGGCCCCCGCGACGTTGTCAAGCACGTTCGGGAGCAGCGGCGCCAGCAGTCGCGGGACGCGGTGGAACAGCACCGCCGCGTCCCGCGCCGAGGTAAATGCACCCGAGGTCGCGACGCAGTCGGGCGCGGGGACAAGCTCGCTCGCGACATCGAGCAGTACCCCCGACCCGAGCGACAAGCCATAAGCGCAGGCGCGCGTCGCCGCCGGGAGCCGCGCCCGGAATGCGCGCCAGGCGGCGAAGCCGTCCTCGCGAAAGTGCGCGAGCGTGGGCTCTCCCGTCGAGGATCCGAAGCCCGAGTAATCAAAGACCATGGCAGTAACGCCGTCGTCGTGGAGCAGCTTGAGCGCCTCGACCCAGGAGGAGATGGCCTCGCTGTTGCCGTGAAAGATCAGCACAGCCGGGGCAGTGGCGCTCGCCGCCGGGACGTAGAAGGCGCGCAGCGTGCGGTCGCCGCTGGAGATGCGCAGCTCCTCAAAGGTGAGGCCGCGGGTGGCCGGCGTGCGGCTGCCGGGGCCGTGAATCTTGATCATGCCGCGCTCGATGCGCGACACGAGGTAAGGCCGCGAGGCAAATCCAAGACCGGCACTGAGCATGAGCGCCAGAACGAGCAGAACACGTTTCACGCGCAACAGGATAACAGGGTCTTCATCGCTGCAATCGCGACGGCGAATTCGGTCGCAATTAGCGCGCTGCCTGGAGCGAGCGCGACAGCCGGCGCAGGGCGTCTGCGGCCTCGCGAGCGCCGCACATCTTTGACGCCGCGGCGACCTGCAGGATCTGTCGCCCGGACGGGTCGCGCACCATCGCAAGGCGCTGCACCGCCTGTTTGCGCAACTCGCAAGGCGTTGCCGGGTAGGCCAGATCCGCGCGCGCCACCTCGAGCCGGTCCAGGTCGGTGACGGCGCCCGCAAGCTCGAGCACCTGCATCGCGTCGCGACGGGTTTGCGCGCGCGCAGACCCGAGCAGAGAGCGGACCTCGGGTGCGGCGCTGCGCCCGACCTTCTCACCAAGGAGCTTCACCAGGGCAGGGCGAAAACTGCGCGGAAAGCTCTCGTCATCGAGGTCGTCGGCGAGCGCGCGCAAGGCGCCGTGGTCGCGGGAGCCCGCCTCGACTGCAAGCGCAAAGTCCGAAAAAGCGAGTCCAAGATTGCCCAGCGCCTGGTACGCCTTTCCTCGCACCAGCGCGACGGCAGGCGTGCGCGCGTCCGGGACGTCGGCCAGCTTGTCCAGCTCGGTCAGAGCAGCGAGCGGCTGGCGCTCGATGAGCAGCTCTTCAGCGCGATCAAGCGGGGTGCGGGTATGCGATCGCTCTCCGGCCGCGGCGCCTGCGAGCACCAGCAAAACGGCCGCCCAGGCCGCGCGGCGCCACAGGAAGCGCGTGCCGCGAGCTGCGGCCTGGCGCAAGACCAGCGTGCGCGAGGGATCCGGGAGTTGCCCAAGCCGGCCCAACGCGCGGCCGCCATACGGCGCCGTGGCCCCCGCGCTGCGGACCGCGCGACGCAGGCGGATGCCGCGGCCCGAGGGCAAAAGACGCTCGCCCAGCGCCTCGGTCGGCGCCTCGCTTTTATTCATCGAGAGGTAGACGGCGTCGGTGAGCACCACGTCGCCCGCGTCGGCTGCCGCGCCCGCTTCGGTCGCAAGCTGCACCGGCTCGCCGGTCACGTCACCTCGAGCGAGCCGCACCTCGCCCTGGCTCAGCGAGATGCGCACCTCGATGGCCTCAGCGCGACCCGCGCCCGCGTTGAACCCGGCGAAGCGGTCCTGGATGGCCATCGCGCACAGCACCGCGTCGGTGGGGGACTCGAAAGCGGCGAGGAGCGCGTCGCCGATCGATTTCACCTTCTTTCCACCGAACCCGCGCACGACCGGCAGCAGGAGCGCGTCGTGCAGCGCCAGCATCCGCGCGTTCTCCGCGCGCGTCTGCACGCTGGTGCGCGCGGTGAAGCCTTTCATGTCTGAAAGCAACAGCACCAGATTGCGAGCCGCCTGCAGCGGAGGTGCTGCCGTGGCGCCTTGCAGAAGAAACAGCCTGACTGGCTCGGGCACCCCGCGCAGGACCCGCGGTCCCAGTTCGATCGCCTGCACGCCGGCGCGGTTCATCGACAGCCACAATGCCTCGGTGAAGAGCACCTCGCCCGCGGAGCCCAAAGCCTCCACGCGCGCGGCCACGTTGACCGCGTCGCCGAAGACGTCGCCGCGCTCGAGTCTCACCTCGCCAAGATTGATGCCCGCGCGGATCTGCAGCCGCTCGGACTCCGGCGCCCGCGCATTGAAGTCCTTGATCGCGCGCTGCAGAGCCGCGGCGCAGAGGAGCGCCCGCGTGGGCAATTCAAAGGAGACCAGAAAGGTCCCGCCGATGACCTTGATGCGCCGCCCGCCGTGCTGCTTGAAGACGGGTTCGAGCAGCCTTTCGTGGACCCCCAGCATGTGCTGCGTCTGTTCGAAAGTCTGGCGGCCGATGCGCTCGGGGTAGCCGACGATCGAGGTGAAGACGATGGCGAGGTTGCGCGACCGCATGAAGGGGAAGTGTTGCGCACGCGTGGCCTCACTGGCACCCACGGCCTCGCGCAAAGTGTTCAGCAGAAGCTCTCCTAAGTCAGCCGCTTCACCGGCGCGGTCGGCATCCAGGTCCAGTCGGGGTGCCGGCCTTGCGCGTAGGTCAAATTCCAGTCGCTCTTGAACAGGGCGATGGAGTTACCGTCCCTGTCTACCACGCAAAGCGCGTCGGTCTCCAACTCGAACGCGGCGGGGTCGAAGCCCGGCCCCGCGACCCAGCGCGCCACCGCGTACGGCAGCCGGTCGAGAATGATCTGCGCGCCGTACTCATGCTCGAGCCGGTACTGCAGTACCTCGAGCTGAAGCGCGCCCACCGCGCCCAGGATGGGATCCTTCATGCCCTGGCCGCGCTGCTGGAAGATCTGGATGGCGCCCTCTTCCGAGAGCTGTTGCAGCCCCTTCTCCAGCTGCTTGCGCTTCATCGCGTCCTTCGCGCGCAGGCGAGCGAAGATCTCCGGCGAGAAGCGCGGCAGCTCGGCGTACTCGAACGGCTCGCCCTCGCAGAGCGTGTCGCCGATGCGCAGCGTGCCGGTATCGAAGAGGCCGATCACGTCGCCCGGCCAGGCCTCTTCGATGACGTGACGCTCGGCGCCGAAGAGCTGATGCGGCATGGACAGGCGGATGGGCTTTTCGTCGGCACGCGCCATCCGCGCGTCCATCCCGCGGGCGAAGCGCCCCGAGCAGACGCGCAGGAACGCCAGCCGGTCCCGGTGCATCGGGTCCATGTTCGCCTGGATCTTGAAGACGAACCCGGAGAACTTTTCGTCGATGGGCGGAACTCGTTCGCCATCTGTCCTGGTCCGCGGTCCCGGCGGCGGCGCGAGACGAACGAAGGCGTCGAGGAACTCGTCGATACCGACCTCTGTCCAGGCGCTGCCGAAGAATGCGGGCGACAGCTCGCCGCGCAGGATTCGTTGGTGGTCGAAGGGATCGCCAGCGTGCTCCAGCAGCTCCAGCTCTTCTCGCAGATTCGCCGGCAGGTCCTGCGGCGTGGGCCGCCGCGTGGCGTCAGGTCCGAGGTCGTCAAACAGCCGCGCTACGCCCTTGAAGTCGCGCCCTTGCCCGATGGGCCAGGTGATGGGACAGGTGCGGATGCCGAGCACCTCTTCGACTTCGGTGAGCAGATCGAGCGGCTCGCGGCCCACGCGATCCATCTTGTTGACGAAGGTGAAGATGGGAATGCCGCGCTGGCGGCAGACGGCGAACAGCTTGCGGGTCTGGGTCTCGACGCCCTTGCCGGCGTCGATGAGCATCACCGCCGCGTCGGCCGCGGCGAGCGTGCGGTAGGTGTCCTCGGAAAAGTCCTGGTGGCCCGGGGTATCGAGCAGGTTGATGCGATGCCCCGCGTGCTCGAATTGCAGCACGCTCGAGGTGATCGAGATGCCGCGCTGCCGCTCCAGCTCCATCCAGTCGGAGGTGACGTGCCGCGCCTGACCGCGCGCCTTCACCGTCCCGGCCAGGTGGATGGCGCCGCCGTGGAGCAGCAGCTTCTCGGTCAGGGTTGTCTTGCCGGCGTCGGGGTGCGAGATGATCGCGAAGGTGCGCCGCCGCTGGGTCTCGAAGACAAGCTTTTGCTCTGCCGCGTTGTCCACGCGCGCGCTCATACCATGAGGGCGCCGTCCGGCGCTGACTGCGAGCGATTCAAATGCGATAGAAAGCCCGGACAGCTGATTTGCCGGCCGGGCTGGCTGGCGTCGATATTTCTAGTTGGTGGACCTGTCCGGGATCGAACCGGAGACCTCTAGAGTGCGATTCTAGCGCTCTCCCAACTGAGCTACAGGCCCTGAGCTTTTTGGCGACGGGCGGCGCTTCTATCCAAGCCTCCTTGCGAAGTCAAGACGCTTGGGCCATAGGGGCGCGAATGGGAATCCTGATCGTCGCGGTCCTCGCCACAGCGCTCGGCTTCATCCTCATCATCCTCATCGGCAAGGGCCAGCCGGTCTCGCCCGCGTCGCCCGAAAATCTGCTCCGCGAGACGGTCACCGATCTCTCGTGGGTCCGCCAATTCGGTATCGAAGGTTTCCAGCGGCTGCTGCTCACGCTCTTTACTGAAATGGGCTTCCAACCTGAGCGCAGTGAGCGCGGCAGAACCACCGTCGATCTCTATGCCAGCGATCCCACGCCCATCCGCGGCGGGCGGCTCTACGTGCACGGCCTCTTCGGCGCGCCCGGCGTGCCGGTCGAGGCGGACGAGGTACGGAACTTGATCGAGACCGCGCGCGCCGAGTTCATCGGCAAGGGCGTGCTGGTGACGCTGGGCCGCTTCACCAGCGACGCGCGCGACACGGCCAAGGGCAACCCCATCGATCTGCTCGACGGCGACGACCTGGGCAAGCTGATGAAGAAGCATCTGCCCCAGGCGTTCGCGACCCGGAAGATCTAGCGCCGGGGCGCTGCGCGAAAAAGCTCGGCCCCGCTCAGTCCTGCATGCGGCGCAGGATCTGATCTTTGCGGCCCTCGCGGATGAGACGGTCGTTCTTCCGCGCTTCGTCGAAGCTCAGGTAGGTGAAGTATCCGACCAGCAGCAGCATGAAGACGATGGGGATGTTGTCCGGGACGGACACGATCGCCCAGAAATTTGCGATGGGACCCATGGGTCGCGACCTGTACCGCTGCGCTCCGTGCACGTCAAACGCCGCTCGTGCGACACACAGTCGCACAGTGGACTGACGCGCTTGACGGTCATCACCTGCCGTGACAGGAAAGGGACCCTGTCCACCCCCTGTTTGAGAGGGTGATTTCGATTCTCCAAGGAGAGCCATGCCCGGAGGAGATCCCGGCATTCCCCAAGCGGAGCGCGGCCACAACATCTGGTCCCGCCGCGATCTCGCCTCGCTGGCGGGCTGGGGCGCTATCCTCACCTGCTTCGCTGCCGTCGGCGGCGCTATCGTCCGCCTGCTCTTTCCGCGCGTCCTGTTCGAGCCGCCCACCGCGTTCAAGGCCGGCTACCCCAACGAGTACACGATCGGGGACGTCTCAGAGAAGTGGATGAAGAGCCAGCGCGTCTGGATCATCCGGACGCAGTCCAACATCTATGCGCTCTTGGGCATCTGCACGCATCTGGGCTGCACGCCGCGCTGGCTGGGTCCGGAGAACAAGTTCAAGTGCCCCTGCCACGGCTCGGGCTACACGAAGGACGGCATCAATTTCGAAGGACCGACGCCGCGCCCGCTCGAGCGCGTCAAGATCTCGCTTGGCGATGATGGCCAGTTGATCATCGATAAAGCTTTCCGCTTTCGGTACGAGCTGGGCCAGTGGGACGATCCCACGGCATTCGTCAAGTACAACGGCGTTTGAGTCAAGTACAACGGCGTTTGAGTTGTGAGCCTGTAGCCTGCAAAAGCCTGCCGAGCCTGAGGACGAAACCGTGCCCGAGACCGAACCTTCCAAGCCGTCCATCTTCGACATCGTCACCCAGAACTACGTCTGGCGGTCCATCTTCCGCCACGGTTATGCGGACACTCCGCGCAATCGCGTGCTGCAGGTCTCGGCCAATGTCTGGCTGCACCTTCACCCGTCCAAGATGCGCCGCCACGGCATTCGCTACCGGCACACCTGGTGCGCGGGCGGCCTGACCTTCCTGCTCTATCTGTGCACGGTGGTCACCGGCGTGGTGTTGATGTTCTATTACCGGCCGACCGGCGAGTATGCCTATTGGGACGTGAAGTACCTGGACTTCGATGTTCCGTTCGGCATGATCATGCGCAACATGCACCGCTGGAGTGCGCACGGCATGGTCATCTTCATCTGGCTGCATATGTTCCGCGTCTTCATGACCGGAAGCTATAAGCCACCGCGCGAATTCAACTGGGTGGTCGGCGTCAATCTATTGACCCTGACCCTGCTGCTCAGCTTTACCGGCTACCTGCTCCCCTGGGACCAACTCGCTATCTGGGCGGTCACCGTCGGCACCAATATGGCGCGCGCCACTCCGCTGCTCGGCAATGAAGGTCCTTTCGGTCCCCAACTCGGTATGACTCCGCGCTATGACGCCCGCGCGCTGCTCACCGCCGGCACCGTGGTCGGCTCACCCACGTTGCTGCGTTTCTACGTCCTCCATTGCATCTTCATCCCCCTCATCGCCTCCATTCTGATGATTCTCCACTTCTGGAGAATCCGGAAGGACGGCGGTATCTCCGGCCCGCTGTAACCCGAGGTTCATATAATGGCCGAGAACATCAATCCTGCGACCATCCAGGACCAGGAAGAAGTCAAGGTCACTGCCGGTCGCGCGCGGGCCAACATTCCGCTCGCCGACCTGCCGGACAAGGTCCACACCTGGCCTTATCTGGTCCGCGCCGAGTTCATCTCGGGCTGCGTACTTCTATTGGTGCTGATGGTCTGGTCCATCACTGTCGATGCGCCCATGGAAGAGCCGGCCAATCCCACCAAGACGCCCAATCCGTCCAAGGCGCCGTGGTACTTCCTCGGCTTGCAGGAAATGCTGGTCTACTTCGACCCCTGGATCGCCGGCGTGTTGCTGCCGTCGCTCATCATCGTCGGCCTGATGGTCATTCCCTATGTGGATATCAATCCCAAGGGCAATGGCTATTACACCTTCCACGAGCGCAAGTTCGCCATCACCACCTTCCTGGTCGGCTTTCTCGTTCTCTGGGTCGGGATGATCACCATCGGTGTGTTCTTCCGCGGCCCCGGCTGGAACCTCTTCATGCCCTGGGACTACTGGGATCCGCACAAGGTGGTGCCGCTCGCCAACATCGATCTTCCCTATATCGTCGGTATCCGCAGCGAGATGGGCGCGATGCTCTTTGGCGCGGTCCTGGTGATCGGTTGGCTGGCCGGCATTCCGGGCCTGTTCTGGCAGTGGAAAAAGGATTCGCCCGCGATGCGCGAGCTGGGCCTGCTCCGCTACGGAATCGTCTCCAATCTCTTCATGGTCATGGCCGGCGTAGTGGTGAAGATGGCGCTCCGGCTCATGTTCAACATCAAGTACATCCTGGTCATCCCGAACATCCTCAATATCTGAGCGGTATCAAAAGCCCCCCATGGCCACCCGACCTCTCGAGCTGCAATCCCTGAAGTGGCCGTTCGTCGGCCTCGCGGTGCTCCTCGCGCTCTCCACCGGCTGGGCCGTTTACGACGAAGTCTTCTCGCGGCGGCCGTGGAAGAACTACCAGCGCGAGTTCTTCAAGCTCGATGAGTCCCACCTGAAGGCCGACCGCGACCGCGCCCTGAAGCGCCTCGACGATCCCGAGACGAAGAAGCAGCTCGAGGCGGACGAGGCCGAGGCCAAATCCGCGAGCGACGCCATCGCGGGCAATGCCGAGCAGCGAAAAGCCTACGACGCCGTGGTCAAGGCCGACGACGAGGCGGCGTCCAAGGAGGCGGAGGGCAAGCTCTACCTCGGCTTCGAGAAGTCGAAAGCGGACGCCATCTATTACACCTTGCGCGAGGCGCGCCACGAGGGGAACGCGAAGGAAGAAGAAGAGGTCCAGAAGAAATTCGAGGCGAAGAATCACGACGCCGACGAGAAGTCCAAGGTCTTCACTGCGGCCATCCAGCACCACAAAGAGACGACGGCCGCGCGACTCGCCTTCCTGCAGCGGCGCGATACGGCGCAAGCGAAGATCGACGCGTTCAGGAAGCCCATCGCCGACCTCGACAAGCGGCTCTCGGCCTTTACCGGCCTGGGAAAATTTCCGGCGATGGAGCAGTACTGGGTTTCGGGCCTGAAAAACTCGTGGGGCGCAGAGACCGTCGACCGTTGCCAGAATTGTCACGTCGCCGTCAATAAAGGCGGCTTCTCGGCGCCCTGGGAAGTCCTCGAGGCCGTCAAAGCCAAGATCTCCGACGCCGATCTGAAAGCGCAATATGCGCTCGATAAGGAAGTCGTCGATACCTATCAAACCATTCACGACAAGATCTGCGAGGACGCGCCGCCGCCGTCCGCTGCCATTCCCATTGGCGGTGTGCCCGTCGCTGCCGAGCCACCCCCGGCCGATCCTGCCGCTGCCACCGAGTGCCGCCCGCGCGCTCTCTATGAGAAGTGGCTGGAGCTGGGTGCGTCCTATTGCGGCCCCAATGCGCGCGCGCTCGCTCGCACCAAGGTGGTGTTGAAAGACGCCTCGGGTGCCGTGCTCGGGCTGGAGAAGGATGAATGGAAGGGAATGGCGCGGAATCCCACGCGGGACGCCATGGCTGAAGAAAAAGAGGGTACTGGCGAAAACTCCGGGTGGGATGCGCGCGTGACGCAGGCCTGTACCGACAAGGACACGGCCGCTGCCTTCGACGATGCGGTGAAGGTGAATCCATTCGATGTCAAGCCGGTCTTTCGCACGCACCCGCATCGCTTTGAAATGCTGGTCAAGAATCACCAGCCCGAGACTTTCGGCTGCACCACCTGCCACGGAGGTGAGGGCGCGCAGACTAAAGGCGTCGAGCACAAGGCCTTCCGCCACGGCGCGGACGACCACGACTGGAACGATCCGCTCACCGATGAAATTCACATCATGGGCAAGAAGTACAAGGGCGCATTCCTGCAATCGAAGTGCGACAAGTGCCATTACAACGAATTGAATCTCGCCTATGCGCCGACGCTCTCCGCCGGCAAGAAGCTCTTTACCGACGTGGGCTGCTGGGGCTGCCACCCAATCGAGGGCTACAACGAATTGCCCAAGCGGGGCCCGACGCTTCTGACCATTTCATCGAAGGTGTCGCCGGGCTGGCTGCAAACCTGGATTCAATACCCCAAGGCCTGGCGGCCTGCCACGCGCATGCCGAACTTCTGGCCGGGCGCGGTCGACGGCAGCGCGGTCTCGCATTCGATCGACGCGCACGGCGGCGTGCACCCGGACGGCCTTACCGACGAGCAGGCTCTGACGGACCACAAGAAGCTCCGCGATGAAGAGGTCTCAGCCATCTCCGCCTATCTCTGGACGCAGAGCGAACCGGCGAAGCTGCTGGTCGACACCGCGCCGAAGGGCGACGCCGCGGCCGGTAAGGAATTGTTCGACAGCGTCGGCTGCCGTGGCTGTCACGTCTACGAGAAAAATTCGAGTGCGCGAAGGAGCGAGGCCTCGGAGGAGCGCGACTATGCGCCCAACCTTTACAATATCGCTGACAAGGCGCGTCCCGAGTGGATCTACAGCTGGGTAAAGAACCCCAAGGCGATGTGGCCCGAGACGAAGATGCCGAACCTGCGCCTGACCGACACGGAAGCGGCCAACATCACTGCCTTCCTCGGAACGCAGAAGACCGACGCGCAGTATCCCGAACCGGCCGAATACAAGGACCCAGCGCAGCTCCGGAAGCTGGGCGAGACAGGCAAGACCTTGATCGCAAAGTACGGCTGCTTTGGCTGCCACAACATCAAGGGTTTCGAGAACGCGCAGAAGATCGGCACCGAGCTCACCGAGCACGGAAAAAAGGACGCCAACCTGCTCGACTTCGGCGACGTCAAGTACTTCACCGAAAATCCGAGGCACCGGCAGACTTATGCCAACTGGGTCTGGGAAAAAATGCACACGCCGCGCGTTTATGCTTATGAGCGCGTCGAGACCCGGATGCCGCAATTCGATTTCACCGACGCGGAATCGCTCTCCATTCTGACCTTCCTCAAGGGCCAGACGGGCGAGCGGCCCACGGTCGATTACCAGGCCGGCCAATCGCCGGTGAAAGCGGCCGTCCTTCAGGGCGAGAAGCTGGTCTTCTGGAACGGCTGCCGGCAGTGCCACATCGTGCAGGGCCGCGGCGGGCAGGTGCGCGACCAATACAACGAAGACAACCAGAGTTTTGCTCCGCCGGTGCTGACGGGGGAGGGTGCCAAAGTGCAGCCGGCCTGGCTCTTCGCCTTTCTCAAGGGCCCTTATCCATTGCGGCCCTGGCTCAATATCCGCATGCCTACTTTCCACTTCCCCGACCAGGATGCGACTGAGGTGGTGCATTACTTCGCGGCGGCCTCCAACAAGAGCTTCCCGTATCTGACCGCCGAGGCCGACCAGCCCGCCGGCCAGCGGCTCAAGGATACCGAGGAGCTGTTTACGGCGCTGCAATGCACGACCTGCCATGTGGTCGGAGCGCTGCGGCCAGGGCAGGATCCGGGGTCCGCGGCTCCCAACTTCCTGATGGCAAAGAATCGCCTGCGGCCGGATTGGATCCCGCTCTGGCTGAAGAATCCGCAGGAGCTGCTCGACGGCACTCGTATGCCAAGCTTCTGGGACTTCTCGGACGAAGCGCACCCGACCTCGCCCAGCAAGCTCTTCAATGGCGACGCCAAGGAGCAAATCAATGCGCTCCGCGACTACCTGATGCACCTGGATCTGAAAGCGACGCCGCCGGGCAAGTCAGCCTCTCTGGACCCGCACCACGGCTAGCAGCTGCGGGGTTGAATGGGCGGCGTCCCGCAGCGTCAGAACAAGCAATGCACTTGACCACGCTGGATCGCTCTGTTACTGCGCGATCCGCTTTCACCTAATGGAGAATACGATGAAGACTTTGAAGACGTTCGCGGTTCTCGCCGCGCTCATTCCGGCCGCAGCTATGGCGGAAACGGTCGAGGGCGTCGTGGAGTTCAGCGGCAAGGTTCCGACCGCCGTCAAGCTCCACCGCGAGGCCGACCCCTTCTGCGCCAAGAAGTCGATGACCGACCCGTCGGTCGAAGTCAAAGGCGGCAACCTTGCCAACGTCTGGGTGAACATCACCAAGGGCGCGCCGGCGGCAAAGTCGGTCCCCGACAAGACCGTTTCGATGAATCAGAAGGACTGCATGTACTCACCGCGCGTCACCACCGCGGTGGTGGGCGAGAAGATCGAGGCGAAGAACGACGACCCCGTCCTTCACAACGTCCATGTCTATTCCGGCGCCGCTACGCTCTTCAACAAGGGCATGCCGAACTCCAGCGCCGCGCCCATCGAGACCGTGGCCAAGGAAGAGGGAATGATGAAGTGGAAGTGCGACGTGCACCCGTGGATGCGCGGGTACATCGGCATCTCCAAGAGCGGCCTGCAGGACGTGACCAATGGCGATGGCGGCTTCAAGATCGCCGACGTACCGCCGGGCAGGTACACCATCGAGGCGTGGCACGAGAAGTATGGCATCAAGAAGCAGGAAATCACCGTCGAGGCCGGCAAGCCCGTCAAGATCGTATTCAAGTACGACGGCACCGAGAAAGCTTAAGCCAAAAAGGGCTTCAGGCAGGAGCGGCGCTCAGTCGCACGAAGCCTTAATTGATTCGCGGGGGGAGGACCGATTAGAACCGGTTCTTCCCTCGCTGTCTTTCCAGCCGGATCGAGGTCCAGAAACTTGATTCGCCGACTCGCCGCCTTTGCCGCCCTGCTGACGCTCGTGTTGATCACGGCGGGTGGCCTGGTCACCAACACCGACTCGGGGCTCGCCTGCCCCGATTGGCCCATGTGCTTCGGTTCGCCGATTCCGAAAATGGTCGGCGGCATCGCGGTCGAGCATACGCACCGCCTGATCGCGACGGCGGTCGGACTGATTGCTGCCGCGCTGGTGGTGCTGACGTTGCGCCGCGCGCGGCAAACGAAGCTCCTGCTCCTCGCCGTGCTCGCCGCAACGGTCGTGCTCGGCGCTGCCATCTATGCCGCGCAGGTCAAGTACCAGACTGACACTGTTCCGCCGCTGGCCGCCGCGTTGGTCTTCGCCGGTTTCGCAGCTTGCGGATTCATCGCCTTCACCGCTCGCGACACCGACGGAAAGCTTGCAGTCACTTCGCTCGCCCTGGTCATGGCGCAGGGTCTACTGGGCGGCATGACCGTCCTCTACAGACTGCCCCCGACCGTCCTCATCCTGCATCTCGGCACTTCGATGCTCTTCCTCAGTGCGCTGGTGGTGCTCGCCTGCCACGCCAGCGCCCGCGAGGCGGTGATCGCGCCGCGGTTCCTGATCTGGCTGACCACGGCCGCTGTCTTTCTGCAGATCCTGCTCGGGGCGACCGTGCGGCACACCGGCGCGGGCCTCATCTGCACCGACCTGCCCTTCTGTCGCGGCGCGCTCTGGCCAATGAACGTCCATCCCGCCGTGCACCTGCACATGACCCACCGAGCGCTCGCCTTCGTAGTGCTGGGGCTGGTTGCCTGGACCTCCGCCCGGGTCGCCCGAAGCTCGACTGGGCTTTTGCGCGCGCTGGCTCTCCTGGCGCCTGCGATGGTGGTGCTGCAGATCGCGCTTGGCGTTCTCACCATCACCACATTCAAAGAACTTGTGCCGGTGACCGCGCACCTGCTCGTTGCTGCGCTGCTGCTCGTTACGCAGGTGTGCCTGCTGGCCCTGACGCGCTCGCAGCCCGCCGAGGCGCTGGCACCCGCGCTCCAGGCCGCGATGTGACGGCGGCCGTCATGGGCGCCAGACCCCGCGACTTTCTCCAGCTGGCGAAGCCGCGCATTACCAGTTTGGTGCTCTTCACCTGCGCGAGCGGGCTGTGGCTGGCGCCGCGCGGAATCTCCGCGCTGGCGGTCGCAATCACGCTCACCAGCACCGTGCTCATCGTGGCTGCCGCGAATACCCTCAACATGTATCTCGAGCGCGACAGCGACGCGCTCATGGCCCGCACTGCAAACCGCCCGCTGCCCGCCCGCCGCATGGAGCCCGGCGTCGCGCTGCGCTTCGGCCTCGTGCTCGTGGCCGTCTCGGTGCCGCTGCTGACTTTCGCGGTTGGGCCGCTGCCGGGGCTGCTCGCTTCCGTGGCGCTGGTCAGCTACGTGCTGCTGTACACCCCGATGAAGCGACTCTCGGCCGCGTCCCTTCTGGTGGGCGCGGTGCCGGGCGCCATTCCGCCGCTGATCGGCTGGACCGCCGCGACCGGCCGCCTCGACCTGCCCGGCGTGCTGCTCTTTGCAGTGATGTTCCTCTGGCAGGTGCCGCACTTCCTCGCCATTACGCTCTTCCGCAAGGAAGACTACGCGCGCGCCGGCCTGGTGGTGCAGCCCAACGAGCCGGGCGGCGAGCGCGCCGCGCGAATCAATATCGTCCGCTACACGGTCGCGCTGGTGGCGGTCTCGCTTCTGTTCGTGCCCATCGGCTTCGGCCACGCGGCCTATCTCGCGACCGCGCTGACGCTGGGAGGAGCTTTCCTCGCGTATGGCGTTCTCGGCCTGCGCGAAGGCGCAGGCGTGCGCTGGGCCCGCAATCTCTTCCTGCTGTCGCTGGTGTATTTGCCGGTGCTCTTTGGCGTCTTGATGTGGGACCGCGCACCCCGATAAACCGCGGCCGAGTGTCGCAGAAGGCTCCTCTGGGGGCCGAGCAAGCAGTGAAAGGATTGAAGCAGTCGAACCGGCGTGCTACGCAGCCCAAACACAATGGACGTTTCCACGGCGCAGCTCGGTATCTGGACCATCGCGCGCTTCTCCGCGCTTGCGGTGATTGCCACCGAGACAATCTTTCTGTACCTCCGCCGCCGTGACGCAGGAATCATGATTGACGCTACCGCTTCCTCCCGCTTCTACTGGTCCGCGACGCCTGCGCTGCTGCTCGCCGGTCTCGCGTTCTGGTGCTTCGTCTCCGTCGCGCAGGGCGCCGCTGCTTCTCCCGTCGCCGCCCAGCTCCTCACCCGCTAAGGACCCTCATGGATGAGACAAAGTACGGTTGGTGGCTGCCGGTGGACGTCTCCGTTCACGGCGCTCGTATCGACCAGCTGATCAGCGTCGTGCACTGGTTCATGCTGCTGCTCTTCGTGGGCTGGGGCGCTTTCTTCGTCTACTGCCTGATCAAGTTCCGCGCCCGCGATGGCCACCAGGCCACCTACAATCCGGTCAAGGGCATCTTCACCAAATACATCGAAGTCGCGGTGGTGGTGATCGAGGTGTTCGTGCTCTTCGGTCTCTCGACCCCGGTGTGGTTCGCTTACAAGAACCACCCGCCGGCCGAGAAGGACGCGGTCACCATCAAGCTGGTTGCCGAGCAGTTCGCCTGGAACTTCCATTACTCAGGCAAGGACGGAAAGTTCGGCCGCACCGACAGCTCGCTGATGAGCGGCGACAATCCGCTCGGCCTGGATCCCGACTCTCCCGAAGGCAAGGACGATATCGTCACCGTGAATCAAATGCACATTCCAGTGCATAAGCCGGTGATTATCCAAATCACTTCCAAGGACGTGATTCACAGCTTCAATATCCCGGTGCTGCGCGTGAAGCAGGACACCATCCCCGGCCAGCGCATTCCCATCTGGTTCGAGGCCACGCAGACGGGCCACTTCGAGCTCGCCTGCGCGCAACTCTGCGGCCTGGGTCATTACCGCATGCGCGCCGACGTGTTCATCGACAGCCCCGAGGATTATGCCAAGTGGGAGGCCGACAACACGCCCCCGCCGGCCGAGGCGCCCGCTGCTGAAGCGCCTCCGGCTCCCGAAGCTCCCGCCGTTCCCGCGCCCGAAGCGAAGTAAGCGAGGACACCTATGAGCGTCGAACAACAGCCGCACGGCACTCCGAACGCACCCGCCATCGGGCCAGAAACCGGTCACGCGCACGGCGAACTCGCACACGCCGGCCCCGACCACGGTCACCACGAACTGCCCTTCTGGAAGAAGTACATCTTCTCCGTCGATCACAAGGTCATCGGCATTCAGTATGCGGTCACCGCGCTCTTGTTCCTCTTCTTCGGCTTCACGCTGATGATGATGATGCGGTGGCAGTTGGCGTATCCGGGCCGCCCGATGCCGTTCTTCGGCAGGTTCTTCAGCGACAACGTCATGCCGGGCGGCGTAATGGCTCCCGAGTTCTACAACCAGCTCGGCGCCATGCACGGCACCATCATGGTGTTCCTCGGCGTGGTCCCGTTGGCGGTGGGCGGCTTCGGCAACTTCGTCATGCCGCTGCAAATCGGCGCGCCCGACATGGCGTTCCCGCGGCTCAACCTGCTCTCGTACTGGGTGTTCGTTCCGGGCGGCATCATCATGCTGGCAAGCTTCGCCATGCCGGGCGGCGCCGCGCAGTCGGGCTGGACATCCTATCCGCCGCTCTCGGTCATCGCCTCATCGGGACAGACTGCCTGGCTCTTTGGCATGATCTTCCTGATTACAAGTTCCTTGCTGGGCTCGATCAACTTCATCGTCACCATCGTGCAGATGCGCGCCAAAGGCATGACCTTCTTCCGCCTGCCGTTCTTCGTGCACGCGCAGCTGGTCACCAGTTTCCTCCTGCTGCTGGCGTTCCCGCCGCTCGAGGCCGCCGGCATCCTGCAGCTGATGGACCGTCTCGCCGGCACCAGCTTCTTCCTGCCCACCGGACTTGTGGTCTCGGGCGAGGCATTGAAAGTTGCCGGCGGCGGATCGCCCCTGCTCTGGCAACATCTCTTCTGGTTCCTCGCGCACCCGGAGGTCTATGTCCTCATCCTCCCGGCCATTGGTATCGTCGCCGAAGTGATCGCCAACAACACCCGCAAGCCTCTGTGGGGATATCGACTGCTGGTCTATTCGATCATCTTCCTCGGCTTCATGTCCTTCGTGGTCTGGGCGCACCACATGTTCATGACCGGCATGGGAACCACCATGTCGACGTTCTTCCAGACGACCACCATGATCATCTCGGTCCCTTCGGTCATTGTCGTGACCTGCTTCCTGATGTCGCTCTACGGCGGCAACATCCGCTTCACCGTACCGATGCTGTTCGCCACCGCGTTCCTGCCCATGTTCGCCATCGGCGGCCTCACCGGCCTGCCGCTCGGCCTGACCGCTTCCGACATCTACCTGCACGACACGTTCTACGTGATCGGGCACTTCCATTATGTGGTCGCGCCGGGAACCCTGTTCGCTCTCTTCGCGGGTATCTACTATTGGTATCCGAAAGCGACCGGCCGGATGATGAACTCCACACTGGGAAAGATTCATTTCTGGTGGAGCTTCGTGTCCATCAACTTCGTCTTCATGCCGATGTTCTTTCAGGGCATGGCCGGCCTCTCGCGCCGTCTCTATGACCCCACCGTCTATGCCCACGGCCGCGGCGTGCAGCCGCTGAACGTGGTCATCAGCTGGGCGGCGTGGTCCCTGGGCCTCGCGCAGATCCCCTTCATCATCAACTTCTTCATGTCCCTGAAGAACGGCGCGCGCATCGCCGAGAACCCCTGGAATGCGACCACGCTGGAATGGATGGCGCCGTCTCCTCCCGGACACGGCAACTTCCTCACCGAACCCATCGTGTATCGCGAGCCGTACGAGTACAGCGTCCCAGGCGCAAAGCAGGACTTCTCACCCCAGTTCGTGGCGGAGGCTTAAGCCGTGTCCGAAACCGTCATTCCGTACATGGTCAAGCCGAACCCGGTGACCGGCATCCCCAACGGGAAGTTCGCCATCTGGCTCTTTCTCGCGAGCGAGGTCATGCTCTTCGGCGCGCTCTTCTCGAGCTATGTGCTGCTGCGCACGGGCGCGCCGCACTGGCCGCCCGAAGGAGGGTTGTCGAGCGAAATTCTCAACGTCCCGCTCGCCACCATCAATACGATGGTGCTGATTACCTCTTCCATTACGATGGTCCTCTCCTGGGCCTCCTGCAAGCTGGGCGACCTGCGCAAGTTCCGGATGTGGATGGCATCGACCATCGCGCTGTCGTTCGTCTTCCTGGTGATCAAATACTTCGAGTACCACCACAAGTTCGAACTGGGTCATTACCCCTCGCACGACAACTTCTACGCCATCTATTTCACGCTGACGGGCCTGCACGGGATCCACATCATCGGCGGCATCATCGTGAATACGTTCCTGCTCACCATCGGCACGCGGATGTGGAAGACCGACCCCGAGCATTTCACCAACCGCGTCGAGAACGCCGGCCTCTATTGGCACTTCGTCGATCTGGTGTGGATCTTCCTCTTCCCCGCGCTGTACTTGCTGTAAGTCAGGGAGACCAAGCTTATGGACGCTGCCGCGCCGTTCGATCCCGTCGAGTTCAAGAAGCACCTGCGCCAGTACTACGCAGTCTTCGTGGCGCTGGCATGCCTGACCGCAATCACCGTCGGCGTGAGCTATCTCAGGCTCAACCGCCCGCTCGCCATCGGTGTGGCGCTGGTCATCGCCTCCATCAAGGCGAGCCTGGTGGCCGCGGTCTTCATGCACCTCATCTCGGAGAAGAAAGTCATCTTCGCGCTGCTGGCGCTGACCGTCTTCTTCTTCCTGCTGGTGCTGCTGCTTCCGGCGATGACTACGCTGGAAGGCGGGCGCATCCTCTAATGTCGCTGAAGGCTTTCCACGTCTTCTTCGTCTGCATCTCCGTCCTGTTTACACTCGGGTTCGGCGCCTGGGCCGTGGCGGACTACTCCAGAACGGGAAGCACCGCTTCGCTGGTCATGGCCATCGGCGGCTTCATCGCCGCGGTCGCGTTGATCTGGTACGGGCTCTGGTTCCTGCGCAAGCTGAAGGGCGTGAGCTACCTATGATGAGTCTCCTGCTCGCTTGTCCGATGTGCTTCGGTGACGTGAATTCCGTCGAGGTCCACGCAGCCAAGGTCGGCGTGCTGGTGCTGCTCGGCTTCATCGTCCCGCTGTTGATGGCCATCGCCTTCGTGGCGCGCAGCTGGGCAAAGCGGGCTCACGCGCTTGACCGCGCGGCGACCCAGCAGCAAGCGGAAGCGTAAGAAACGATCAAGCTGCTGCGCAAATGAAAAGGGCCCGGAAGCGCGAGCGCCTCCGGGCCTTTCTTTCACTCGCTCTTAGCGATTAGTCGTGCGGGACTTTCAACAGGATTGACTGCTGCTCCTTGTGCCCGTTCGAGAAGTTCTCGAGCGAGACGACCATCAAGCCCAGTGCCGGCGTCTTCGCCCACTCCGCCGGATTGATAGTCTCAGACACGGTCGCGCTGCCGCCCGCCGCCAGCACGGCAAAGTCGCCGGTGGTGATTGAGTTGTTGAAGGCGTTGAACATCGCCGGAGTGGTGATCTGGTCGAACCCGGCAGTGAAACCATCAAAGCTGTTGATGGTGTAGCCGAGCCGCGGGTTCGCCGCGGTGATCCCGAGGTCGCTCGCGATCACCGGCAACAGCATGGTCGAGCCGTCGGTCGGCGCAGTCGCGAAGAAGTTGATGCT
Organism: Deltaproteobacteria bacterium; assembly: GCA_025358085.1. Lineage (GTDB taxonomy): Bacteria > Myxococcota > Myxococcia > Myxococcales > 40CM-4-68-19 > JANYKT01. The sequence continues at coordinate 28,730 of JANYKT010000145.1, forward strand.
GACGAGAGTGCCGGTCGCGAGGTTGATGACCGCCACGAAGGTCTGGCCGGCCGCGGCGCCGATGACCGAGCCGAAGTCCGCCGCCACAACCGCGAAGTCCGGTATGCCGTCGCCGTTGGTGTCGATCAGCACGTCGAACTCTCCCGGGGCTGCGTTCGACCACGGCTTGAAGGTGTTGACCGCGAAGACCAGCACCTTGCCCACCGATGGATCGTCGAACGACTGGACGCCGACGGCGCGGACGCCATAGCGGCCGGCGCTCGCATTGGTCCCGCTCAAGCCCCACGCGTAGACGTCGGCGGTGCCGGGGATCTGCGCCGACTCATTGTGCAAGCTGAGCGCGGCCGAAGGAGTGGCCGGGCCGAAGTCTCCATCGATCTTCGCCGCTACCGCCGAGCGTGCGCGCGGAATGAGGAGGTAAGGAACCGACAGGGTGGTGGTCGCACCGTTCGCGTCGTCGTCCCCTTTCTCGCCGCCGGCGGTGCTGGGCGTCAGAACGATGAGGCCCGCAACTTCGCGGAAGCCGCTCGAGTCCCCCGCTGTCGCCGCGGGAACGTGCAGTCGCACGCGGATGCGACGGCTTTCTCCCCCGTCGACCGTGATGCTCTGGTGACCGAGTTCAACCGTATGCGGCGATCCGCCGACTGGAACTGCCGAGACGTTGAACCGCGCATCGTGCTCGCCGAGGTTGGTCACCAGCAGCTCGCGCTCGACCGTCAAGTCCTTGCCGAACTCGACCACGCCGAAGCTCAGGTTGGCCGCATCGCGCCGGGCATCGCGCGCCACCACCGAGGTCTGTACCGCCGGCAGGGCCTCGACTGCGCCCGAGCCGCCGCGCGACACCCGGAAGCCGTGCACAACCGAAGCGTCCGCGGTGTTGAGGATGGCAGTGCGCACGTCGGCAGGATCCCAACCGGGGTGCGCCTGCAGTGCCAGCACCGCGACGCCAGCGACGTGCGGAGTCGCCATCGAGGTGCCGGAGAAAGCGGCGCCCTGGGTGCCGGTCCCCATCAAGCTGGAGACGATGTTCACGCCGGGGGCGGTGATGTCGGGCTTGAGGACGCCGTCGTTCGAGCGCGGCCCTGCCGAGCTGAAGCTCGCGAAGGCGTGGTAGTCAGCATTTGGAATCGCCGCCGCGTTGGAGAGAATGGCGCCCGCGGCCGCGACCAGCATGGGACCGTCAGCCTTGCTGAGGCCGAGGAAGGGAATGCTGACGCCCTGAATGGTGCCTTCAAAGGGCGGCAGCGAGGCCGCGCTGTTGATCAGCGCCACCGCGGCGGCGCCATGCCGCTGTCCGAAGGTAGCGCGGTCGACACGCGCGCAAACGCCGCGCCGGGTGACCACCAGCTTGCCGGCGATCGTCGCATCGACGTATTCGGCCTCGCTGCAGCCGAGCGAGACTGCGCCCGAGGCGGTGCGCAGCACTACGACCTGAAGCGAAGTGCCGTCGGTGATGGGCGCGTTGTTCGAATTCTGCGCGAGGACATTGCCGCCCCCCGTGAGCGCGAGCTGCACGCGGCCGAACGACGCCGGCGAGGTGGTATCCATCGCCGCGACGCTGATGGTCTTGTCGCCAGCTGCAGGAGAGCTGGTGATGTAGGGCGCTGAGCCGGCGTTGCCCGAGGCAGCGACCACGATCACGCCGGCCTCGGCTGCGTTCTCGGAGGCCTCGGCGTCCGCGCTGTCCTCGTCACCGAAGTTCGCGCCCAGCGACATGCTGATCACCTGCATGCCGTTTTTGATCGACCAGTCGATGGCCTCGGTAACAACGTTGGTGGAGCCGGAGCAGCCAAAGACGCGCACCGCGTAGAGGTCGGCGCGCGGGGCGACGCCGGGTCCGACGATGAACTTCTGTCCCGGCGTGCTTGCGTCATACGGGCCGTGGAAGGTGCTGCCGTCCGCGAGGACTCCGGAGCCCGCCGCGGTCCCGGCAGTGTGGGTGCCGTGTGAATTGCAGTCGAGTGGATTGGTGTCCGGCACGGGTGTACTGCCCGGAACGTTGGCGTTGTAGTCGTCGCCGACGAGATCCGTGCCGCCCTTCACGCGAAAAGCGTTGGGACCGAACAGTGTGGGGTCCGCGGCCAGCGTGGAAGTCGCGGCCGCGGCCTTGAAGGCAGCCGCGGTGCCGGGGCCGCCGAAGTTAGCGTGGGTGTAATCGATGCCGGTATCGATGATCGCGATCTTGATGTTCTCGCCGTGGAAGCCAGTCGCGCCCCAGACCGCGTCGCCGCCGATGAAGGGAACGCTGTTGGCGTTGTTGAGTGTGTGGGTCCGCACGCCTTTGACGCCGACCACGCCCGGGAGCGTGGCGAAAGCAGCCAGGTGGCCAGCGGGGATCTGGACTTTGATTCCATTGATCGCATTCTGGAACGTTGCCAGTACGGTGCCGCGATTGGCCTCGATCATCGGGGTCAGATTGCGCTGCTGCGCGGCCAGATCGCTCTCGATGCGCGCCCTGTCGGCAGGGCTGATCTGCTTGCCGGGTGCCCGCGCCTGGACCACCGCGACCGGGTCACCGGACAGCTTGAGTACGACGATGATCTGGTCGGAAGCAGCCGCGCCCGCGTCGCCTGGGCTTGCCGCCTCGATCGGCTGGGCAGCGGGCGCCCGCACGAAGCGGCCAATTCCCTGAGCCTGGGCGCTGCCAGCAAGGAGCGCAAAGGTGGCTACGGTTTTCAGGATGAAACGCATCTGAATTACCCCCTCAAAAGTTCCACGGAAGTGGAAGGGGGAAAACGTAGCGAAGTGTGGGCGAGAGATCAACCGCTTGCCCGGTTGACAGTCGACCCGCTTTGTGGATCGGGACTAATCGCGCGGGCGCTCGGCGGTGACGATCTTGGTGAGGAACCCCAGCCGCTCGTCGAGAACCTGGAGACCGGCAGTCCGTACCCGGGCGGCCAGATTGTCCTTCACGTAGCCAACGTAATAGGGCTCATGAAAGCGATCGGGGAAGCCCAGGAGCTCCTGCCTGAGCTCGGGAGCGTCGGCGAGCTGGATGCTGTCGGCGACCACCAGCAATCCTCCCGGCCGCAGGACGCGCGCCATCTCTGCCAACACACGCGCGCGCACGTCTGAAGGCACCTCGTGCAAAAGGAAGAGATTGGTCACGACGTCGAAATGCCGATCGAGGAACGGCAACCGCTCGGCATTGTCGCAGACCAGCGAGACGTCGAGTTCGCGGGGCAGCGTCTCGCGCGCACGCGCGATGTAGTGCGGCGACAGGTCGACGCCGGTGAGCCGCGCCTCGCCCGGCAGGGCCGCGCCCAGCATCGACAATAAATGCCCGGTGCCGCAAGCGACATCGAGCACGCGAATGGGACGCGCGCGCGAATAGCCCTGCGCGCGCGCGAATCGGACGACAGGCGGAATGAGCCGGCGCCGCATCGCGTCCGCGGTGCCCCCAAAGAGCAACTCGACCTGCAGATCATAGAGCGCCGCGCTGGTATGTCCGAGATATCCCTCGGTCTGATAGTGAAAGTTGCGTGCGTAATAATGGGGATATCGCCCTGGCTCGGCCTCGGCCGGCAAGTCATTGAAATCCTCCCGGAGAATGCGCGAGCGCGCGCGAGGCAAGTCGGCGAGCAGGCGGGGGGCCGCGCTGACGTATTCACGCCACGGCAGGTGATCGATCAGCGCACGCGGGTAGAAGCCTGCCTCGGCGTCCTGCCAGTCGTCCTCGAGCAGCTGCTCCATGCGCTTCTTCAGCGACAGCACCGCCGCGGGCGTGGCTGTCAGGCTGACTCCGCGGCTGAGCGTGGCGGCATAAGCCATATAGGCGAGGCGGAGGGCTCCCGCTCGGGCAGTGCGGCTGGAGACATAGAAGCGGCGGGACAACTCGCGACGGATTTCGGTGGCGACCATGTCCTGATTGTGCCCCTGGGCGCCGCGCGCGCAACTGTCACTGTGGTGACGGTGTGGAGATCAAATCGAACCGAGCGCAGCCGCCGCGCGAAGGTACTGGACGACCATCGCGTGCAATCGCTCAGCCTGCCGCGGGTCGGCGAATGAGCCGTCCGGCGCGAAGGCCGTGGCGGCGTTCGCGAGCGCGAACATCTGGGGGTCCACCCACATCCCGCAGGGTGGCGAGCAGCAAGCCGTTCGCCGCGCGCAGCCGGGCCGAGAGCTTTTGCGCGGCTTCGGGCAGCGGCAGGTCCGCGTTGAACGGCGGCAACTCGAGAGCAGACGAGTCGGCGACGTCCACCTCAGCTCCAGCGGCGCGCGCGAAGCTGACCGCGACGTCGAGCAGCTGCCGATTCAAGGAGTTCCTGCGCAAAGACGCGCCGAGCGCGAGGAGCTTCATGGCGAGCTATCATTCCGGTCCGATGATCCCGATTCCAAGAGCAGGCCCCGGCCGGGACTTTGCGCCCTTAGAGCTGAGGCGCACCGACCGCGTCTTCGTCCTGACCGGCGCCGGCATCAGCGCGGAGAGCGGCGTCGCCACCTTCCGGGACGCGAACGGGCTTTGGGAGAAGCACCGGGTCGAGGACGTCGCCACGCCCGAGGGCTTCGCGCGCGATCCGCGCCTGGTCTGGCGCTTCTACTCGGAGCGTCGCGCACAGATCGCCAAGGTCCGGCCGAACCCGGCCCACGTCGCGCTGGCGAAGCTCGAGGAAGCGCTCGGCGACGGGCTCTTTCTCTGCACCCAGAATGTGGACCCGCTGCATGAGCTCGGCGGTTCGCGACGCGTGCACCATATGCACGGCGAACTCTGCAAGACGCGCTGCGAGCGCTGCGCCCGGCCCGCCTTCGACGATGCCCGGCAGTACGTCGATTCCGAAGAGCCGGTGCGCTGCGAGCTTTGCGGCGGGAGGCTGCGGCCAGCGGTGGTGTGGTTCGGCGAGATCCCGCTCGGGATGGACTCGATCTTCGCCGCCGTTCAGGACTGCGATCTCTTCCTGACCGTCGGCAGTTCGGGCGCAGTGCACCCGGCAGCGGCTCTGGTCTCACACCTGCGCAATCATCCCAGTCCGCGAACGGGCCGATATGCGCGCACGATTTATTTAGGCCTCGAGCGGCCCGAGAACGCACATTCTTTCGACGAGTGCCGGCTGGGGAAAGCGGGAGAGCTGCTGCCGTCGCTCTTCGCGCTGCGCTGACCGGCTTGAACTCACCGCCAGCTACTTGCGCGAGGGATGAGGAGGAAAGAGGCGCGCCTCGATAGTGTCCGCGGAAGCGTTGAAGTCGGCCGCCACGCGCAGAAGCACGGCCCGCACCAGCCGGCGGCGCGGCGGCCGGGTGACAGCTTCTGCAAAGGCAGCGTCAATGCCGCGGCCCGCGCGCGCGGCGGCGCCCGCGAGGTCTCCAGGATTCAATTTCAGCCAGAGCGCCGCGCGGCAATAAGCATGATACGCGCCCATCCATTGCACCCAGGGCTCGTGGACGCCGGCCTCGAGCGCCGCGGCGCGTCCTTCAAGTTCGGAAAGCGGAAGGTTGTCCAGCTCGCGCAGCGCTCCGGGAAACTCTGCCGCGAGTGCCCGCAACACGCCCCGCTCAGCGCCGCCAATCTCCCTGATGGCGAGGAGCGTCCGATACTTCCGCAAGAGAGCGCGCTGCTCATTCTCTTCCATACGTTACAACGATTAGATACCGGCTCCCTGGGCGAAACGGCTCTCGAGCGGACGTGCCTGCGTGACATTGCTTCCGGGGGGCACCGACGCAGTCAGCCAGACGTTGCCGCCAATGACGGAGCCCCGCCCAATCGTGATGCGTCCGAGAATCGAGGCGCCCGCGTAAACGATCACGTCGTCCTCGAGAATAGGGTGGCGGTCCAGACCTTTGATGGGGTTCCCAAGCTGATCCAGCGAGAAGCTCTTTGCCCCCAGCGTTACGCCCTGGTAAAGGCGGACGTTGCGGCCAATGCGCGCCGTCTCGCCAATGACCACGCCAGTGCCGTGATCGATAAAGAATCCTTCGCCGATCATTGCGCCCGGATGGATATCAATGCCGGTGACCGCGTGCGCGTGTTCGGTAATCATGCGCGGAATCAGCGGCACGCCCAGCGAATGCAACTCGTGCGCGAGACGCTGGTGGGTGATCGCCAGTATTCCTGGATACGAGTAGATCGCTTCCTGGCGCGTCTGCAGCGCAGGATCGCCAAGAAAGGCTGCCTCCACGTCGGTCGCAACCCGGCGCCGGACCGCCGGGAGCTGCTCGAGGAAATGCACTTCCACTGCTGCCGCGCGCTCGGCACAGTGCGGGCAGTCCTCAAAGTCGTGGCCTCCGGCAAACGCGATGCCGCGCTGCACCTGTTCTCGCAGTGTGGCAAGCGCTCTGCGCACCGACTCTGCAACGATTTTGCGCAGACCAGACCGCGGCAGGTCGGTCTCGCGAAAATAGCCGGGGAAGAAGGCGTCGCGCAGGTCCTCCACCGCGGCGAGCACTGCCGGCAGCGAGGGGAGAGCCAGCCTTCCGCTTCCGGCTGGAACGATTTCCGCAGCGGAGGCGCACAAGGAATCGACGACGGCGTCGATGCTCAAGTGCGTGCCGGCTCGTCCCAAAGCCAGGTGCTCAGGTAACGCTCGCCCGTGTCGCAGATGATCGTGACGATGAGCTTGCCCTCCATCTCGGGCCTCGCGGCGACGCGCAGGGCAGCGGCGACATTGCCGCCGGCGGAGATGCCACAAAAAATGCCTTCCTCTCGTGCCAGCCGCCGCGCCATCGCTCCCGCTTCTTCATGGCTCATGGTCAGGATCTCGTCGACCAGCTCAGTTCGCAGATTGCGCGGAATGAAGCCGGCCCCAAGCCCCTGGATCTTGTGTGGGCCCGGTTTGCCGCCCGAGAGCACGGGCGAGTCCGCCGGCTCGACTGCGATGGCCCGGAAGGAAGGCCGGAGCGGCTTGATGAACTCCGCTACACCGGTAATGGTCCCGCCAGTCCCGACGCCGGCGACCAGGGCGTCGACCAAGCCATCCGTGTCGGCCCAGATCTCCCTGGCCGTGGTGCGGCGGTGGACGTCGGGGTTCGCCGGGTTATCGAATTGCTGCAGGATGAGATAGCGCGAGTCGGCCGCGGCCATCTCCTCCGCTTTGGCGATGGCCCCCTTCATGCCCAGGAGCCCGGGCGTCAGCACCAGGGTCGCGCCGAAGGCGGCAAGCACCTTGCGCCGCTCAAGACTAGCGGTCTCGGGCATGGTCAACGTGAGTTTGTAACCCCGCACCGCGGCCGGCCAGGCAAGCGCAATGCCGGTATTCCCGCTGGTCGGCTCGAGCAGGACAGTATCGGGCTTGATCTTTCCGGCTCGCTCAGCCGCCTCGATCATGGCGAGGCCAATGCGGTCTTTCACGCTGGCGCCCGGATTGAGATTTTCCAGCTTGCCAACGACCTGCCCGGGCAGCCCCCGGCCGACTTTCGCCAGCCGGACGAGGGGAGTCGAGCCGATGAGCTGCGTCAAATCGCTTTTGATATTCATGCAGTCTCCTGATCCACGCCCACCGGTCAGGCCGGGGCGAGGGAAAGCGGTTGGCTTGCACTTAATGAAACTTCAAGATGATCGCAACCGGATCGCGTCAGGTCGTTCCAGACGGGTGAGCAGGTTCAGGTGCGCACGCCGAGAGAGCTTTCTTTGCGCAGGAGGCAACGATGGTGAATCCAATCGAGTGGGAGCCGCAGGCCAGGGAGCGATTGGCCAAGGTGCCGTTCTTCATGCGACCGCTGGTCAGAAGGCGGGCGGAGCAGGCGGCTCGCGAGCGGGGAATGACAACGGTGACCTCGGTGCTGCTCGAAGAACTTAAAAGCGGGCAGCATGGAAAGGGCAAACTCCAGTAAGTGGAGCGCTGGAAGCATGCCAATGAGGGCACCAATGCACGGCAACAACTTCGCCGCCATTGTATGCAAACCAGATGGACAAGAAGTTTTGGCAAAGCCTTTATGACTCAGGCAGTCCCCGTTTCGACGTAGGGGCGACGAGCCCACCGCTCGTCGACTGGCTCGACGCGCATCCGAAGGCGGCGGGGCGCGCGGTGGTGCCGGGCTGCGGGTATGGCCATGACGTCATCGAATTGGCGCGGCGTGGGCTGGTTGCGGTCGGGATCGACTACGTGACGGACGCGGTTGAGGCTGCGCGGGAAGCGGCGCAACAGGCGGGCATGTCCGCGCGGGCCCTTTTCCTCGACCAGGACATTTTCGCTTTGGGCAGCGAGCACGACGGCAGCTACGACCTGTTCTTCGAGCAGACCTGCTATTGCGCCATCGACCCCGGCCGGCGCGATGAGTACGCGGCATTGGCCGCGCGACTGGTTGCACCCGGAGGGCTCTTGCTCTTCGTCGTCTATCCCGTTGATGGCCACCAGGGCGGCCCGCCGTTCGCGATTGATTCCAGCGAGATCGGCCCGCGCTTCATTCGGGACTTCGAGCTGCTGCAGATGGGCCCGCCCGTGCGCACTTCGAAGCCGACGCGCGTGGGCAAGGAGCAGTTCGCGGTGCTGCGCAGGAGAATCTAGGCTACTTGCGATCGGCGCGGCGGACGCCGTCTGGTCTCGACGGCACCCAGGCCCGGGCGTTTTGCGCGGCTCAGCCGCCGCGCGCGGCGGCGGCGTCCATCCAGGAGCGGAGTGAGCGCACGATAGGCTCGGTCACGGCGCTCAATTTCTCGGCGCGCAGCATATCGCGGAGCAGGTCGCGGCCCGCCAACGTCTCGTGCAACGCCAGGAGCGCCGCGGTCACACGCGTCTGCTCGGGCCCGCTCAGCCTGGCCGCCAGCACGAAGCCGTCAGGCGGTATGGGCTCGGTCACATGCAGCACGCGCAGCCATGGCGCGGCGTCGCCGACAGCGCGCCGCACATCTTCGAGCGCGGCTCCCGGGTCGCGTCCCGCGGCGTCGCTGACGAAGCAGGCGCAGACATCGGCCTCGCCCGCGACCACTGCCGCTGACGCTTTCGCCGCCGAGCCGAAGAACTCTTCGCTGGCGAAGAAGCGCTCGGGTGCGGCGCCCAGCATCGAGAGCTCAAGGCGTGGGAAGACGTAGCCTGACCCCGAGCTGCGATCGACCCAGGCCGCGCGCAGCCCACGCATGCGGGAAAGCCCAACCACCGGCTGGTCCTTGCGCACCAACAGGGCCGACCGATACGTCAGCCATCCACCGCGCAGCGGCACCGCTGCGAGCCGGGCACCCTGGCGGGTCGCGCGCGCGTGCAGCAGGGGCGGCAGCCACGCTACCTGCGTAGTGCCCGCGAGCAGGCGCTCCAGCAGCAGCTCATAGCTGGGCGCGACCTCCGCGGTGACCGTATTGCCGAGCGCGGTGCCGAGCAGCCCCGCGAGCCTGGGCAGCAGCAGGGCGACATTGCCGCCGTGATTGTGGCTCGCGCCCAGCTCCAGCGGCGGCATCGTCATTTCAACGGTCACGGCGGGGATCCTGTCTTGATTGATTGCTAGTACGCAAGTCCCTTTGGATTGCGACTGACCTGCGGGAGGCACCGAGGGTATAGGCTAAAAGCATATGGAGAGGCTCGTCGCGCTTTATGAGGAGATCCTCCGTGCGCTCGATGCGCGCCGGCTGGTGGGCGAGGCGTGCGCAGGCCTCGCGCGCGCGCCGCTGGTGCTCGCGCTGGGAAAGGCGGCGGGCGAAATGGTCGAGGGCGCGCGCGACGCGCTCGGTGATTCCCCCGGCGTCATTGCGCTCAAGCCCGACGCGCCCGCGCCTGCCGGCCCCGCGTGCGTGTACCGCGGGGATCATCCGATTCCGGACCAAGGCTCGCTGGAGGCGGGCGAGGCGTTGCTGGCGGCGGCCCGCGCGGCGGACCGGCCGGCTCTCATCCTGATCAGCGGTGGCGGCTCTTCGCTGGCGGAGGTGCCGATCGACGGCGTCACGCTGCAGCGCCTG
>JANYKT010000068.1 GCA_025358085.1 Deltaproteobacteria bacterium
GGTCACCGGCGCAGCGTCCGCGGCGTCACGCTCCGCCGCCGAGATCATTCCCTCTTCCGCCATGCGCCGCAGCACATACGACCGGCGCGCCCTGGCCTTCTCGGGATGGGTGAAGGGCGAGAATTCAGACGGAGCCTGGGGCAATCCTGCAATCAGCGCCATCTCCGGCAGCGAAAGTTCCCAGACGTTCTTGCGGAAATAATTCTCGGCGGCCGCCTGCACTCCATAGCTGTGGTGACCGAGATAAACTTCATTCAGATAGAGCCAGAGAATATGCTCCTTGTCGAAGTTGCGCTCGAGCCGCTGGGCCAGGATGAGCTCGCGGATATATCGGCGCTTCCCGGCCCAGCCGCGACGCTCGTGCGCGGCCTTGACGCCCTCGGCTGAAGCCAGGATGGCCTTCGCCGTCTGCTGGGTCAGGGTCGATCCACCCTGGGCGTGGCGGCGGAGGATGAAAGTCTTGAAGACCGCGCGGGCGAGGCCGGAAAAGCTCACGCCGGAGTGGTCGAAGAAGCCCGCGTCCTCGGAAGCAATGAGCGCCTGCTTCAGCTTCTTTGGTATGCGCTCGTACGAAACGACCTTGCGGCGCTCATTGTAGAATTCGCCAATCAGCTGCTCGTCGCCGGAGATGATGTTGGTAACGATCGGCGGACGATAGTGCCTGGCCCAGGCGATCGACGGCAGCCCCCTGGAGAAGCTCAAATACCCGGCGCCGAGCACGATGGCGCCCGCCAGTCCGAGAATGACGACCGGGATTCCGATTTTGAGCCAGCGGCGGCTCGCGAACCAGCGGCGGGGGGGAGTTTTGGCCATCAAGTTGCCTCTACCATCGAACACGGGCCGCGGTTCGATTCATCCGGGTTGTGCGTCCACGGTGCAAGGGAGCGGTCAGCTGTCCGCCGGTGGACTCCACTTGATTCCTGCTTTGGGCAGCACCTCTTCGAGTTCGCGCGGGAGTGGCGCGCGGAAGATCAGCTGCTTCTTCGTCATCGGGTGCGCGATGGACAGTTGCAGCGAGTGCAGGAACATGCGCTTGAGCCCGTAGGTCCGCGCGCACTGGCGATTGAAAGTGAAGTCGCCGTGCTTGGAATCGCCCACCACCGCGTGGCCGATGGCCGCGAGATGCCGGCGAATCTGGTGCGTGCGGCCAGTCTCGATCTCGACCTCCAGCAGCGTTGCCTCGGGACCGCCCGCGAGCTTCTTCCAATGCGTCAGCGCGTCCTGCATGTTGACGCCGCGCTGCTCCTTGGAATTGGCGGTTTGCTGATGCTCCGATAGCCGCAGATCAATACTACCGCGCTCCTTCTGGAAGCGACCCTTGGCGAGCGCGAGATATTGCTTGTGCGCTTCGCCGGCGGTGAAGATTTCGGTCAGGCGCACCATCGCCTGGCGGGTCTTGGAGACCACCACTACGCCGCTCGTGTCGCGGTCGAGCCGGTGCGCGGGGCTTGGTTTGAACTCGCCCTCGGGGACCCGCAGCCCCTGCCGCTCGAGATAGGCCCGCGCCTGATCGACCAGCGTGTCGCCGGTGATGCCCGAGCCCGGGTGGATGGCGAGGCCGGCTGGCTTGTTGCAAACCAGAATCGCCTCGTCCTCATAAATGATTTGAAAGTCCTGCGCCTGCGTGGCAACGGGCGCGATTTCGGGGGGCTTGTCGTCCCGGGCGCCATGGACGGTGATGACATCGCCAGCGGCGAGCAGCGCATCGATCTGCGCGCGAGCGCCGTTGACGCGCACCTTCTTGGTGCGCACGAGCTTGTACAGATGGCTGAGCGGAACCGACTCGAGCCGCTTCCGGAGAAACTTGTCGAGCCGCTGCCCCGACGCATCGTCGCTGACCTTCCACTCTTGCTTCATCGGGGCTGTGTCTCAGAAAAGCGGACGACGCGCCAGCCGCCGTCTTGCATTTGTGCAAGTTCCAGGTGCGCCTCGCGCCGGATCTCGCCGCCTCCCTGCGGCCGGATGTCGAGCTGGTAGTCGGCCTTGCGGACGGCGCCGTCGCCGTCCAGCGCGATGCGTTTGTAATAGACGCGGACCTGGCGCGCGGGGCCTTCGCTTTGGCCGCGCCGGCCCTCGGCGCTGAGCCGCAGCTCATCCTCGAGCCGCAGCTGGGCGACCCCACCGGTGAGCGGGAGCGCGGAGGTCTGGTCCGACTCGACGTAGTAGCGGTCGACGAAGGTGTCAGCGACTGTAGCCGGGCTCTTTGCACCGCAAGCGAAACCGCAGACCAGCAGCGCGGCGACGGCAACACGGGGGGGACACCATGGAATGAAAGTGTCCCCCTTCATGTCGCTAGGGTGTCCCCCGGCCAAGCACATTGCAGGATGGTATCAGCCTGCAATAAGGTGCGCGACCCAATGAAGATCTATACGCGCACAGGCGATGATGGCTCTACCGGCCTCTTTGGCGGCCCGCGCGTTCGCAAGGACTCGCTGCGCGTGGAGGCGTACGGCGATGTGGACGAGCTCAACTCGGCCCTCGGCGTTGCGCGCGAGGAGCTCAAAGCCGACGACCTGCGCGCGCTCGTCGATGCGCTGCAGAGCGAGCTGTTCACCGTGGGCGCGGAGCTGGCCACGCCCGACACCAGCAGGAATGTTCCGCGCGTGGCGCTGGCGCAGGTCGAGCGCATGGAGCGCGAGATCGATCGCCTCGAGGCCGAGCTTCCCGAGATGCACAACTTCATCCTCCCCGGCGGCTCGCGCGCCGGAGCCGCGCTGCACCTCTGCCGCACCATCTGCCGCCGTGCCGAGCGCAAGGTCGTGCAACTCGCCGCGCAGGAGCCGGTGACCGCGGAAACTCTCGCCTATCTGAATCGCCTTTCGGACCTGCTGTTCGTCATGGCCCGCGCCGCGAACTTGCGTGCCGGCGGCCAGGAGATTCCCTGGAAGCCGTGAAACAGGCAGCTGCGATGCAGGTCAAGCTGTTCGAGTCGCCGCAATTGCATCCGGGCTCGTCGGTGCGCTTTCCAATCCGCGAGATGCGCGGCGCCTACGGCCCCTGGACCCTGGAAGGCTTTGCCGTCCGCACCAATGAAGGCGCGGTGCGCGCCTGGGTCAATCTCTGCCCCCACCGCGGCCAGGCCGTGGACCTGGGCGACGGCCGGCTGTTCTCAAGAGCCGAGGGTAAAGTGGGCCTCCTCGAATGCCAGGCCCACGGCGCTTACTTCGACGCCGACAGCGGCCTCTGCGTCGCCGGCGCCTGCCCCGGCCGCTCGCTCACCGCCGTCGAAATTGAAGAGCGCGACGGCGTCGTCTGGCTCACCGCCCGCACTGGGACCAGCATCAACGACGAGGGCACCGACTAGGTCATCGACGTCGCCTCTTCCAACGCCGCCAGCATTTGAGCCCTCATCTCCTCCAGCTCAAGCTCCGCATGCGCGATGGCGAGTGGGTCTTTCAGTTCCCGCGCTTCCTGCAAAACCTCCTGTACCTTCCACGAGGCTTGCCGCAGCGTCGCGTGCCGCTCCATCGCGCCACGCCGCCGCCAGGTTCTCTCATGCTCGGTCAGCGGTGCTGGCGCCGGCGGCAACTTTCGAAGCCGGTCCAATTCCTTCCAGCCCACGAGCGCGCCCATGACCCGCCCATGGCGGACGACGACCACGCGCTGCTGCCCATGGGCCACTGCGCTCAGTACAGCAGCCCATTGCTCTCGCAGATCACTGGCACTCATCGAACTTTCATCCATGCAGGCAACCTACGGGACGGGTCTGACATCGAGCGCGATCGGACCGGCAAATCCGACCGTTCGTTGGCGGCGGGGGAGGGGAGGTCTCGGCGGGGACTCGTACGTTTCGTACAAAACGAGCTTTTAAAACCTCAAATCGGCCCGCCCAAATCGCTCGTTTCGTACGAATTGTACGGCCGCCGCGGAAGAGGACTCACCACCTCCGGCACATCGGTCGGCCTGGTGCGACCGGCCTCGCCTTACTTCAGACGCTTGAGGACCGCGTTGGTGAACATGTGCGTAGTGGCGCTGCCGCCCAGGTCCGGGGTGACGGCTTCTCTTGAAGCAATCGCCTCGCGGATCGCGGTCATCAGTTTTTCCGAGGCGGTGCGCTCACCGATGTGCTCGAGCAGCATGGCGCCCGCGATCATCACCGCGGTGGGATTGGCCATGCCCTTGCCGGCGATGTCGGGCGCGGTGCCGTGGACCGCCTCGAAAATGGCAGCGTCCTTGCCGATGTTCGCGCCGGCGGTAAGGCCGAGGCCGCCGATGAGGCCGCTCGTGAGATCGGAGAGAATGTCGCCAAACAGGTTGGTGGTGACCAGGACGTCGAACTGGTTTGGATTCTTCACCAGCTGCATGGCGCAGTTATCAATGATGATCTCATTGAACTCGATCTCGGGGTGCTTGAGCGCCACCGCGCGGCCTGCCTCGAGGAAAAGCCCGCTGGTCGCCTTCAGGATGTTGGCCTTATGGACCAGCGTGACGCGGCGGCGCTGGCGCGACTTGGCATATTGAAAAGCGTATTCAACGATTCGCTCGGAACCCTTGCGCGTAATGATGCTGATCGACTCGGCGGCCGAGCGTTCTTCGTCGATGAAGTGCTCGATGCCTGAATACATGCCCTGCGTGTTCTCGCGGATGACGACGAGATCGACGCCCTCGTAACGGGTCTTCACACCAGCGAAGCTGCGCGCGGGGCGGACGTTGGCGTAGAGGTCGAACTCCTTGCGGAGGGCCACATTGACGCTGCGAAAGCCGTCGCCGATAGGCGTGGCGAGCGGGCCCTTCAACGCGAGTTTGTTGCGGCGGATGGACTCGAGTGTCTCGACGGGGATGGGCGTGCCGTGGATTGCGACCGCACCAGCTCCAGCGGCGGCGCGGTTCCATTCGAGCTTGGCACCAGCCGCCTCGATCGCCTCGACTGCAGCGCTGACGACCTCGGGGCCGATCCCGTCGCCGGCGATGAGAGTCACAGGAATGGTCATGTGGCGCGTGTTCTGCGCGGGCTTGGGCGCGCTGTCAATCGCTTTGCGGTGCAAGCCAGATGGCTACGACCAGCAGCAGGAGTTCAGCGACAAGCAGGAGCGAGCTGAGCCCGTGCAGCTGGCCGAAGCGCGGAGACGCAGTCGCTCCTGCGAGACGCAGCTGGTGGATGGCCGGCGTGACGACGGCGCTGCTTGCGAGCGCCGCGACTCCGACCAGCAGCACGGCGAGGGCGCTGCGGCGAGCAGAAGAGAAGCCGCGCCGGACCAGGACGACGGCGCAGAGCGCGGCGACCGCTGAGAGTGCGAGTGTGAGCAGGTCGAGGCGAGCGAGCAGCAGACCGATGAGGTCCGCCGCGGCGCGCCGGCGTGGATCGGCTGACGGCAGCGCCGCGAGGGCGCGGGTGAAGATGACTTGCGCTGCGATGGCCGCGAAGAACAGCTGCGCGCCAAAGAGCGTGCCTGCGGCGAGACGGAACAAGAAGCAGAGAAAGCGATTCATTGCGCTGATTGATACCCTGCCGGCGCAGGCAACGCGATAGGAAGGCGCGCGCGATGATCGACACGGTGGCAGGCCCAGCCAGGACTACTGCAGCGGCGGTCAAGGCGCAGGCGCTTTCGCTGGGCTTTGATCTTTGCGGAGTAGCGCGGGCTCATCCGCTCGACCCTTCAGCGCTGGACAAGTGGCTGGGCGCGGGCTGGGACGCTGGCCTCAAGTACGTGCGCGAGCGACGCGAGGCCCGGCTCGACCCGTCGCTGTTGCTGCCGGGCGCGCGCAGCGTGATTGCACTCGCGGCCTCTTATGCGCCGCAGCCCGGCGAAGAAACCCCGGACGGTGAACTCATCGTTGCTCGCTATGCCCGCGGCCGCGACTATCACAATGTGGTGCTCAAGCCCGCGCGCAAGCTGGCTGCCTGGCTGCGCTCGCAGGGCGCGCGCGTCTATTGCGAGGTAGACACCGGCGCGGTGATGGAGAAGGCCTGGGCGCAGGAAGCCGGACTCGGATGGATCGGAAAGAACGGCTGCTTGATTCATGAGCGGCTCGGATCATGGCTGCTGCTGGGCGCGCTGGTCACCGACGCGGAGCTTGCGCCGGACTCGCCCCATCCCGATCGCTGCGGCGATTGCATTGCTTGTATGCCGGCCTGCCCGACCGCGGCCATTCCCGAGCCGCGCTTTATTGATGCGCGGCGTTGCCTCGCCTATCACACCATCGAGCACCGCGGCCCGATTCCACCCGAGCTCTCGTCGCTTGCGCCGGGCCGCGTCTTTGGCTGCGATATATGCCAGGACGTCTGTCCCTGGAATCGCCGGCCGCGGCCAGGGACGCTCGTGCAATTGCGCGCGCGCCCGGAACAGACCGCGCTTTCTTTAAATGACATCCTCGCGCTCGACACCGCGACGGCCTGGGCGCGCTACGAGGGCACCCCGCTCTTGCGCGCCGGCCGCGACGGACTGGTGCGCAGTGCGCTTGCGGTTGCGCCGCGGCCCCTCTCGCCGGCAGCTCGTGAACTGGCGACGCGGCTGCTGGCCGATCCCTCGGAAGGCGTGCGCATCGAGGCGCGCCGGGCGCTCGCGTGAAGCCGACCAGGTCCCTGCTCTACGGCGCGCTGCTCCTCCACACCCTGCTGAGCGCGGGGACGTATATCGTCGCGAAACAAGCGCTCACCGAGATCCCGCCGCTGGCGCTGGGAATGCTGCGCTTTGGCGGCGCGTCAGTGCTGCTGGCGCTCCTCTTGCGCAAGCTGCGGCCCAAGGGCTCGCGGCTGCCGCGGCCGGAGCAGCGCCGCAAGCTCTGGCTGCTCGCCTTCGTCGCGGTGCCGCTCAATCAAGGCTTCTTCCTTTATGGCCTGTCGCTCAGCACGGCGGCGCACGCGGCGCTGCTCTACACGTTGACGCCTTTGTTCGTGCTGCTGCTGGCGCAAGCGCTGCTGGGGGAACTGCCGGGGTTCCGCACCTCGCTGGGCACCGCCATCGCGCTGGCCGGCACCGTCTGGGTGCTGTTTGCGCGCGGACTTGACCTTTCGCGCGGGCCGCTCGTGGGCGACCTGCTGATCGTCGTCGCGGTGCTGGCGTGGGCGTTCTATACCGCCGAAGGCCGCGAGATCGTCGCGCAGGACGGCGCCCTGCCCACCATTGCCTGGACGCTCATCGGTGGAACGCTGTTGTTCCTGCCGGTGGGTCTCGGTTCAATGCTGCTTCCCTCGACTCGCGCACAGCTCGCGCACGCCTCGCGCGAGGCCTGGCTGGGCGTTCTCTACTTAAGCATCATGACGAGTGTGGTTGCTTATCTGATTTGGTACTGGGCGCTCGGCCACCTCACCGCGGCGCGGGTGGCCATCTTCAGCAACCTGCAGCCGCTCGGCACCGCGCTCCTCGCGCACGTCTTTCTCGGCGAGCGCATCACCGCGTCGTTCCTGCTCGGTGCGGCGGTGGTCATCGCAGGGGTCCTGACTGCACAGCTGCGGTCCCGGCCAGCTCAGCCGCGCCGCAAGCCGGCGATATAGAATCCGTCGGTGGTATCGCGGTGCGGCAGCAGCTGCACATCGACCTCGGTCGCGGCTACGGAGGCCGCCAGCGGCGCGCCCAGGAGTTCAGCCGGAGGAATCGGGACCAGCTCCGGATGCGCCTCGGCAAAGGCCGCGCGCACGTCCTGGTTCTCGCCGCGGTTGATTGAGCAGGTGGCATAGATCAGCCGTCCGCTCGGCTTGAGTAGCCGCACATACCGCTCGAGGATCTCGCGCTGGCGCGGCGGGAAGATGTTGACCTCGTCCATGTTCAACCGCCAGCGCGCGTCGGGATTGCGGCGCAGCGCGCCCAGTCCGCTGCAGGGCGCATCGATCAGCACCACGTCGGCCTGGCCCGCGAGGTCTTCGATGCGGGCCTCGCCCACCGCGCCCTCGGGGACGCCGCGCGACTCGCAGTTGTGCACACCAGCGCGGCGGGCACGCACCTTCATCTCAACCAGCCGGCGCGCGTCGCGATCGCAGGCGACCAGCCGCCCCTTGTTGTTCATCTCCATCGCGAGCGCCAGCGTCTTGCCTCCCGCGCCGGCACAGGCATCGACCACGATCTGTCCCGGCCGCGCGCCGCACGCGAGCGCGATCAACTGGCTGCCTTCGTCCTGGACTTCGAAGAGCCCCGCTTTGAAGGCTTTCAAGGCGAAGACATTGGTCCGGCCCGTGAAGGTCACGCCCCAGGGTGAAAGCTTCGTTGGCTCGACCCGCGCATCCTCGCCCGCGAGCGTGCGCACGAGCTCGTCCCGCGTGTTCTTCAAAAGATTTGCGCGCACGGTCAGCGGCGCGCGTTGATTGATGGCAGCGGCGAGCTTGCGGGTCTCTGGAGCACCCAGCTGATCGCTCCAGAGCTTGGCCAGCCAGCGCGGCAGTGAAGTCTCCGCCGCCAGCGCGTCATTGACATCACCCTCGGGAATGCCCAGCTCCACCGGCTGCGCAACGAGCTCGAGCGCCCAGAGATACGGCGCGACCTCCAGCCCCGCGAGGCCCGCCGCGCTGGCCGCACTCTGCTGGTCTCCGACAA
Organism: Deltaproteobacteria bacterium; assembly: GCA_025358085.1. GTDB lineage: Bacteria > Myxococcota > Myxococcia > Myxococcales > 40CM-4-68-19 > JANYKT01. The sequence goes on from JANYKT010000068.1 coordinate 8,469, forward strand.
TCAGATAGGCCGCATAGCGCAAGAGATGCTGCGTGGGCGTCGCCAGCCGATCCATCGAGGACTTGCGGGTCAACAGCGCCCGTCCGAGCAGGTGATCGACCCGGCCCTGCAGCCGGAGCAGGCCATAGACCGCATCGGAGACCGCCCGCCGCTCGACCGAGCGCAGCCGCTTTTCGCGCCGCAGCACGCGCTGCAGCGACTGATCGGCACGCGCGCCCTCACGCCGCACCTGTTCGTAGATCTCCATCACTGCCATTCTCACCAGCTCGGCTCGCATTGGAGGCCTTATACCGATCCGTGCATCGCTCGTCCTGCAAGAAACTTTCGCTGGCGGTGCAAGATCCTTGCAGGCCGCGCCGGCTGGTCGATGGCCGCACGGCTGAGAAGAGGGTGCTGGCGCGGCTCTTGCTGAAGGGAGTGTCTCCATGGGTCCTTTCTTGTTCGCGCTCTGTCTCCTCGCTGCTGCTGGCGCCCGAGCCGAGCCTCCGGCCGACCCTGTGCAGCTGCCGCCCGTGCTCACGCTCGGCAAGGCGCTTGCGATCTTCCGCGCCCACGGCTTCGACTTGCTGGTGGCCGAGGCGAACGTGCGCGCCGCCAGCGGTGACGTGAGCATTGCCGGCGGCCTGCCCAATCCCAGCCTGTCGCTGAGCGCCGGCAAGAACTTTCGCTGCGCAGCCTCGCAGGATTGCAGCGTGGTCTCCTACAGCGGCTCGCTCTTCGACAACAACCTCATCTCGAATCTGGTGACCGGCAAGCGCGGCCTGCGAAAAGACGTAGCGCAGGCTGCATTCGAGGCGGCGCGCCGTTCGAAGGACGACGCCCAGCGGACTCTCGAGTATCAATTGAAGCAGGCTTACTTCCAGGCCCTGCTCGCCCAGGCACAGCTGCAGGTGGCGACGGATACTTATGAATCGAACCTGCGCACTCGCCAGGTGAACGAAAAGCGATTCCAGCTGGGGGGAATGAACGAGGCGGATCTCGCCACCATCCAGGTCGCCGAGCTCGAGTCCGAGCAGGCGCAGGATCTCGCCGGGCAGGGCCTGCGCGCGGCCAAGGTCGCGGTGGCTTTCCTGCTCGGCTTCCGCACCCTGGTGCCGGACTATCAAATCGATGCAAGAGAGCTCGAGTTCGCGGTCCCGGGAAAGCTCGCCACTGCCACGCGCGAGACGCTGCTCGATCAAGCATTGAAACAGCGGCCCGATATCGCCGCATTCAATCAACAGATCCAGCGCGCCGATGCCGCGCTGCGCCTGTCGCATCGCAATGTCTTTCCCGATATCGGCGTGGGCGTGACCTATTCAGCGAATGGCACCGGCGACAGCAACATCTCGCCGCCGAACGGCTCCATCAACCTGAGCTTCACCCCGCCCCTCTTCTATTTCCAGTCGGGCGAGATCCGCCGGGCGGAGGCGGACCTGGTCACACAACAGGTCCTGCGGCAGAAGGCCGAAGCCCAGACCGTGGCCGACGTCGAGACGGCCTGGGGACAGCTCGTCGCCACGCGCAAGCTGGTGGAGCGGATGGAGAAGTCTTTGCTGGAGCGCGCCCAGAAAGCCCGCGATCTGATCAAGTTCCAGTACGAGCACGGCGCTGCGTCCCTGTTGGACCTGCTCAATGCCCAGCGAACCTATACCGCCATTCGCGCCGAGCATGCCCAGGACCTGGCCAATTATTGGACCGCCTTTTCGCTTCTGGAACAGGCCACGGCGCAGGAGCTCAAATGAAGATCCTGACCCTGATGCTCCTGCTCCTCACGGCTTGCAAAGCCCAGGTCAAACACGAGGAGACGCCGCCAGAAGACGAGCTCTGGATCGCGCGCGACGCCTTCGAGCACGGCAGCAAGGTCATTGAAGTCCACGCGCAGGACCTGCCGCAGAACATTACCACCGGCGGGCGCATTGCTTTCGACGACCTGCGCGTCTCGCATGTCTTCTCGCCGGTGACCGGCCGGGTCACGCGCGTTCTGGCCCAGCTGGGCGCGCCCGTGCACAAGGGCACACCGCTCGCAGCCATCGTCTCGCCCGACGTCGGCAGCGCCTTCTCCGACCTGGTCAAGGCGCGCGCGGACCTCTCCGCGAGCGAGCGCGACTTCCACCGGCAGGAGCAGCTGCGCGAGGCAGGCGCCGGCTCCAGCCGCGATTACGAAACATCGGAGGATGCTTATCGCCGGGCCCGAGCCGAGGAGGAGCGCGCGAAAGCGAGGCTGCGCACGCTGCGCTCGGGAAGCGTTGATTCCGTGACCCAGGAATACACCTTGCCCAGCCAGATCGAAGGCCGCGTGATTGCGCGCATGATCAATCCCGGTATGGAGGTGCAGGGCCAATTCTCCGGAGGCACCGCGGTCGAACTGTTTACACTCGGCAGCATCGATTCGGTGATCCTCAATGCCGATGTCGGCGAGGCGGATCTGCCTCAAATGGAGCTGGGCTCGACGGTCTCGGTGCGCGTGCTCGCCTGGCCGGACCGCACCTTCAAGGGAAAGCTGGAATGGATCAGCCCCGCGCTCGACCCCGCGCTGCGCACGGCGCGGATCCGCTGTGCGCTGCCCAATGCCGATTTTGCCCTCAAGCCCGAGATGTTCGCGACCGTCATCATCGAGCGACCTTCAGTGAGACAGCTGGCGGTGCCGGCCGGTGCAATCATTCGCATTCATGATCAATCCTTCGTTCAGGTAGCCGCTGGAGAGAGGCCGGACGGCCGGCAAATCTTCAAGCGGCGTCATATCCAGACTTCCGATCACGACGGCGCCCCGCCGAAGCGGAGCTCACCGCACGGCGAACTCCCGATCGCACAAGCCGAGGCGGCGCCGGCACCCGTGGCCGTTCTCGATGGGCTGACCGAGGGCGAGAAGGTGCTCATTGACGGCGCCCAGGCACCCAAAGCCGAGCTGGAAGATAGCGTGCTCACCGAGCAGCAACTGCAGTCCGGCAGGGTCTCCATCGTCGCCGCGGAGGAGAAGGACGTCTCCGACGCCATCACGGTGGGCGGGCGGCTGACCTTCAATGATTTGCGCGTCACGCATGTCTTTCCGCCGGTCAATGGCCGTATCCAGCGGGTCCTGGCTGCGCCCGGTCAGCACGTGCACAAGGGCGACCCGCTGGCCGTGCTGATTTCGCCCGACCTCGGCAGCGCCTTCTCCGATCAATTCAAGGCCAAGGCCGACCTGATCCAGGCCGGGCACGAGGTGAAGCGCCAGCGCGAGCTCTATGCCGTCCACGCCAGCGCGCAGAAAGATCTCGAAATGGCCGAGGGTGCTTATCAAAAGGCCAATGCCGAGCACGAACGCACTTTGCAGAAGACCCGGCTCTTTCAGGTGGGTCAAGCGAGCAACGTCTCGCAGGAGTATGTCCTGCGGAGCCCCATCGACGGCGAGGTGATCGCGCGCTCCGCGAATCCCGGAGTCGAGGTGCAGGGCGCCTACTCAGGCTCGGGCGGGGTCACGGAACTCTTTACCATCGGCAGCATCGAGGACCTCTGGTTGATGGGCGAAGTCTATGAAACGGACCTGCCCTACATCAAGCGCGGGGCCCAGGTTGAATTGAGCGTCTCTATCTATCCCGGACGCATTTTTCGCGGCCGCGTCGATTGGATCTCCGAGACGCTCGATCCCGTCCTGCGCACGGCCAGGGTGCGCTGCGTGCTCAAGAACCAGCAGAGTCTGCTGCGTCCGGAGATGTATGAAGTGGTCAATATCGCCGCCCCCTCCCGCCACGCCTTGACCATTCCGCGCGAGGCGCTGTTGCGGCTGGGCAACGAGACCGATGTCTTTGTAGAATTGCCCAAGGACAAAGACGGCCGCACCGCCTTCCGCCGCCGCCGCGTCCTGGCCAACGAGCAATTGCCCGGCAGCACCGTGCCTGTGCTTGCGGGCCTGCAGCCGGGCGAGCGCGTGGCCTCCGCCGGCGCGATCTTCCTGGTCGGGAACTGACATGATCCGCAAGCTCGTCGACGCTGCGCTTGCCAATCCCGTCATCATCATCTCACTGGCCGTGATCCTTTTGATTGGCGGCATTGCTGCTTTTCGCCGCTTGCCAATCGAGGCCTATCCGAACCCGGTTCCGCCGCTGGTGGAAGTGATTGCGCAGCCACCGGGCTGGAGCGCGGAAGAGACCGAGCGATATGTCTCGATCCCGCTCGAGATCGGCCTGTCGGGAATGGCCGGACTCGACCATATCCGCTCGCAATCGCTCTTCGGACTCACCGACGTAAAGTGCTACTTCAAGTGGGGCGTTGATTACTGGGCCGCGCGGCAGGAGGTCATCAACCGCCTGCAATTCATTTCGCTGCCACCCGGGGTGCAGGCGCAGATCTCTCCCTGGAACGCCATCGGCGAGGTCTATCGTTACAACCTCGTCGGCAAGGGCTATTCGCTGATTGACTTGAAGACCGCGGAGGACTGGATTCTCGAGCGCCAGTGGAAGCAGGTGCCGGGCGTCGTCGATGTCACGAGCTTCGGAGGCCAGACGCGCGAATACCACGTCGAGGTCGATCCTTATCTGTTGCGGGCCCGCGGCGTCTCGCTCGCGCAGCTCTCGGCGGCGCTGGCCAACTCCAATCAGAACGTGGGTGGCCAGCGGGTGACGCTGGGGCAGCAGGCTTATACCATTCGCGGTATCGGACTCATCAGCTCTCTGAAAGACATCGAAGACGTGGTGGTGCTGGAACAGAAGGGCATTCCCGTCCACGTCCGCGACGTAGCGAAGGTGTCGGTGGGAGGCGCGCCGCGGCTGGGCAAGGTGGGCCGCGACGGCGATGAAGACGTGGTGCAGGGCACCATTCTCATGAAGTACGGCGGCGAGACCAAGGCCACGCTGCAAGGCATCTATGAGCGGCTCGCCCTGATCAAGCAGCGCCACCTGCTGCCGCCGGGAATGGAGATCATTCCCTATTATGACCGCGGCGACCTGGTCAATGTAACTACGCATACGGTGATGGAGAACCTGATCATCGGCATGGTTTTAGTGACGCTGGTGCTGATCCTCTTTCTCGGCAACTGGCGTGCGGCGATGATTACCGCGCTGAATATCCCGCTCGCCCTGCTGGTCGCTATCATTGGCCTGGTGGCGACGGGTACCTCCGCGAACCTCATTTCCCTGGGCGCGGTGGACTTTGGCATCGTCATCGATTCCACCGTGATCATGATGGAGAACATCTTCCGCCACCTGGGCGAGAAGGACGGCGGAAGCCTGCCGGACCGCATCCGCACTGCGGTCGGCGAGGTCGGCAAGCCAATGGCCTTCTCCACGGTCATCATCGGCGTTTCTTTTCTGCCGCTGTTCACGCTGACCGGCGTCTCGGGCGTCATCTTCGCGCCCATGTCGCATACTTACGCATTGGCCATCGGCGGCGCAATCATACTGGCTTTGACACTCACGCCGGTGCTGACGTCGCGGTTCATGCCCGAGCATGTGGAAGAGAAAGAAAACTTCGTCATGCGGGCGCTGCACAAGATCTATGACCCGCTCTTCAATGCCGGCCTGCGAAACCCGTCGCTGGGTGTCTGGCTGCTGCTCTTGCCCATCGCCGCCGTCATCCTGCTCTTTCCGCTCTTGGGCAAAGAATTCATGCCGCAGCTCGAGGAGGGCAACTTCTGGATTCGCGCCACGCTCCCGCAGTCGGTCTCGCTGGAAGAGTCGTCACGGCACGTCGGAAAGATGCGCCAGATCATCAAATCCCACGCCGAGACCTTGACCGTCACCTCCCAGTTGGGCCGGCCCGACGACGGCACCGATGTGACCGGCTTTCACAACATGGAATTCTTCGCCCCCTTGAAGCCATTCGATGAATGGCCGGCGGGGCTGACCAAGGAGAAGCTCACCAAGGTGCTGCAGAAGGAATTGCAGGACGAGTTTCCCGGCGTGCTGTTCAACTTCTCTCAATACATCTCCGATAACGTCGAGGAAGCACTCTCTGGCGTCAAGGGCGAGAACAGCGTCAAGATCAATGGTCCTGATGTCAAAAGCAATGAAGCTATCGCCGACGGCATCGTGGCGGTGATGCAGAAGGTCCGCGGCGTGGACGACCTGGGGCTTTTGCGCTCGTTGGGGCAGCCGAGCATCAAGATCGTTCCCGACCGCGCCCAGGCCGCGCGCTATGGACTCAATACCGGCGACATCGAGGCGGTGGTGCAGGCGGCCATCGGCGGGCAGGCGGTCACGCAGGTCTTCGAGGGTGAAAAGAGCTTCGCGCTGACGGTGCGGTGGCTTCCTCAATATCGCGCCGATCTGGCGGCCATCCGCCGCATCACGGTGGCCTCGCCCGACGGCAGCCAGATCACGCTCGCGCAGCTCGCCTCGATTACGGCCGAGGATAGCCCCAATGTCATCTACCGTGAGGACGGCCGCCGCTATACGCCGGTGAAGTTCTCGGTGCGCGGCCGCGACCTGGGCTCGACCATCACCGAGTCGCAGCGCCAAATCGAAGAGAAGGTGCGCCTGCCGCCCGAGACAAATCTTATCTGGTCAGGGCAGATCAACGAATTGAAAGAGGCAGAGCAGCGGCTCTTCTTGATCGTTCCATTGACTCTCCTGTTGATTGGCTTCCTGGTCTATAGCGCCGTCCGGAACTGGGCCGCGACTGTCATCGTCCTGGTATCGATTCCGGTGGCCTGTGCCGGTGGAATCCTCGCGCTCCTGGCCACACGGGTGGACCTGTCGGTCTCGGCGGCGATGGGCTTCATCTCCATCTTTGGTATCGCGGTGCAGGACGCTCTCTTGATGGTCACCTATTTCCAGCAATTGCGCGCCTCCGGAGACACCATTGAAGTGGCCGCCAAGGCCGCGGCGGAGAAGCGGCTGCGCGCAGGCCTGATGACGACGCTCGTGGCCATGATCGGCCTGTTGCCCGCGGCGCTCTCGCACGGCATCGGCTCCGAGACGCAGCGGCCCCTCGCCATCGTCGTCATCGGCGGCTCGCTGATGCTGACCACGCTCACGCGCGTGCTGCAGCCGCCGTTGCTGGTTCTGGCCTGGCGCTGGATTGAAAGGCCGCGGCCAAACAGGGCTATACCGGTCGCGACATGAAGCTGCGCCCGCGCATCGCGCTCGTCTCCTGCCTGGTGGCGCTCATCTCGGTGGGCGTGACCGGTGCGCTGCTCATCCGGCAATCGCGCGCCTGGTCCGCGCAGGAGCTTTTGCAACGACAGACTTTGCTGGTGCAGACGCGGGCCTTCGCGGTGGGCGACGCTCTGGAGACCGCCTCGCGCGAGCTCATTCGCTTGTCCCAGAGCGCCGAAGTCGACCTCACCGACAACGACGTGCGGCCCGAGGCTGCACTGCTCGCGCACGCGCACCGCAACTCAACCATCTTCAATGTCGGGCTGCAGGTGGTGGACAAAGCTGGACTCTGCCTTTGGTCGGAGCCGGCGGCGGCGGGCTGCCCGGGCCGCTCCTACGCCGACGAGCCGTGGTTCGTGCAGGGCAAGCGGGCCAAAGGCGCCATCGTCGTTCCGCAGCGCGCGGCCGACGAGGCGACGGTCATCAATGTGGTGGTCCCGGTGGGCGGCCGCTTCGACGCGCCCGACGGCGTGCTGCGCGGCGTGATTGATCTGCGCAATGACAAGATCATCTCGCCCAACTTGACTCAATCGCTGCCGCCACAGACCGAGGTGGCGCTGGTCACCCGCGGTGGCGAGATCATGTTTCCGGCGGGCCTCAAGCGCACCATTGGATGGGATCGCGCGCTCGCAGCCGCGCCCAGCGGGCCCGCCAGCGCTTTCGTCGCTACCGAAGAGACAGGCTGGGTTTATGCCCACGCGCCAGTCGCGCACGCTGAATGGGGGCTGGTCTTTCGCTGGCCCTATGCCGGGCTCGATAGCGGGCTCCAGCGCCAACTGGGCTTGCTGCTGCGAATCCTCGGCTTTGGCGGCGCGCTGGCGGTGCTGCTCGGTCTCGGCACCTCTGGATACCTGACCGGCCCGCTGGAAGAGCTCTTGCGCGCGGTGCGGTCGCTCAGCGCGGCGCGGCGCACCGGCGCTGAGCCGCCTCCTTTCGCGACCGGCGCCGCGCGGCGCACCGACGAGCTGGGCGAGCTTTCGCGCGCCTTCGCCGACCTGCGGGCACAGCTCTCCTCGGGCGACCAGGTGCACCGTCAGGATCTGGAGCGCATTCGCGAGCTCGCGGCGTCGCTGGAAGAGCGCGTGCGGGCGCGCACCGCGGAGCTGGAGGCGGCGCAGCTGACGCTGGTGGCGCAGGAGCGGCTGGCGGCGATGGGCCGCGCCGCGGCGGTGATCTCGCATGAATTGAAGAACTCATTGAATGCGCTGGGCATGGGCTTTGACCTGGTCGCGCTCGAGGCGGGCCGGCTGCCGCACCTCGCGCGCGTCAATGCTCAGGTGCGCGAGGAGGTCAATCGATTGCGGACCATGTCTGACGAGCTGCTGGTCTTTGCCCGCAGCCCGCGCATCGAGGCCCGGTCAGTGGACTTGAATGATCTGGCGCGACGCACGGTGGAGTTGTGCGCGGAGCAGGCGGCCTCGGCCGGCGTGCGGGTGGCGCTCAAGCTCGACGGTTCATTGACGGTCTCGTGCGATGCCGAGCGTATCCGCAGCGTGCTGGTCAATCTGCTCCAGAATGCCATTGAGGCGGTGGCCTGGGGAACGGCTCCGGGGGCGCGGCGCGAGGTGCTGCTGGCCACGCAAGGAGGACCTTCGTTTGCTTTCGTCGCAATTGAAGACAGCGGGCCCGGCGTTGCTGCCGAAGCGCAGGAGCATCTCTTCGAGCCCTTCTTCACCACCAAGCGCAACGGCACTGGGCTGGGCCTCGCCACCGCGCAGCGCTTCGCCGCCGCCCACGGCGGTCATATCGAGTTGCAGACTTCGACTTTGGGCGGTGCCCGCTTCGTGCTCCGGCTTCCATTGTTCGCACCCGTTTCCGTCGAGGCCGCATGAACAGCGTCTTGCTGGTGGACGACGAGAAATCCTTTCGCGTGATTGCCGAGGCGGCATTGAGTCGCGAGGGTTATGCGGTGCGCACCGTTGGCAGCGGCGCCGCGGGCACGGCCGCGTTCCGGGATGAGCCGCCCGACGTCATGATCCTTGATCGCAATCTCCCTGATATCGACGGCGTCGATCTATTGGGTATCCTCTCGAAGGAAGCGCAGGAGCGCGGCGTCGATACTCTTTTCCTCGTCGCCACCGCTTATGCCGATGTCGAGAATGCGGTGCTCGCTTTGCGACAGGGAGCCGATGATTATCTGACCAAGCCAATCCAGCTCTCGGAGCTGGTGGTCAAGATCCGCAAGGCGCTCGAGGCGCGCCGCCTGCGCAACCGCGTGCGCGCGCTGCGCCGCGAGGGGCAGCCCGGCCTCGATGCGCTGCTCGATACCAAAAGCAACGCAATGCGCGAGGTCATCGAGCGCGCGCGCAAGGTCGCGCAGAGCCCTTCGACTTCGGTGCTGCTGCAGGGCGAGAGCGGCACCGGCAAGGAGGTGGTGGCGCGGCTGATTCACGGGGAGACGCCGGGCCGCCGCGACGAGGCGCTGGTGGCCTTGAATTGCGCCGCCATTGCTGAAGGCCTGCTCGAGTCAGAACTCTTCGGCCACGAGCGCGGCGCCTTCACCGACGCGCGCTCCGGCAAGCGCGGGCTCTTGGAGCTCGCTGCCGGAGGCACGCTCTTCCTCGACGAGATCGGTGAATTGGGTCCGGTGCTGCAGACCAAGCTTTTGCGCGCGCTGGAGACCACCACCTTCCGCCGCGTCGGCGGCACGCGCGACCTCGCCGCCGACGTCCGCATCATCGCGGCGACCAATCGCAATCTCGAGGAGGAGGTGGCCGCGGGCCGCTTCCGACTCGACCTCTTCCACCGTCTCGATGTCTTTCATTTGACCCTGCCGCCGCTGCGGGAGCGGCGCGAGGATATCCCGCAGCTCGCGCGCTTCCTGCTCGATCGCATCGCGCAGCGGCTGTTGCGGCCGTCGCCCGGCCTCTCGCCGGAGGCTGAGAAAGTCCTGCTCGGCTATTCGTATCCAGGCAATGTCCGCGAGCTGCGCAATGTGCTGGAGCGGGCTTTGATTCTTGAATCGGGCGCGCAGATCACGCCGGCCTCCCTGGTGCTCGGGAAGCTGGCCCGGCCGCCGCTGGGCTTCTTCAGCGTCGGACTGGATGAGGGCGGCGCACCCCCCACGCTGGCCGAACTCGAAAAGCAGTATCTCGAGAGGCTGCTTACGCACGCGCACGGCAATCGCACGCAGGTCGCGCGACTGCTCGACGTGTCGTATCCAACGGTGGCAAAGAAGATTGCCGATTACGGCATCAAGCTGCCGGAGACCTGAGAGTGGCCTTCAGACCGTCGACGAAGTCCCTTCATGTTGCGCACGCTGCTGGGGCATCGCGCCCACACAGAGCTGCTTGTGCGCGAGGGCGGCACGACGTTTTCTTCACCCTGTTTCTCGTCTGAAGTGGAGTTCCCATGCCGGTATCAAGCAGGGACATCGAGGATCTGGACGCGCTCTGGCGCGCCGCGAATTATCTGACTGTCGGGCAGATCTACCTGCAGGCGAATCCGCTCTTGATCGAGCCGCTCCGCCCCGCGGACATCAAGCCGCGCCTGCTCGGCCACTGGGGAACCTCACCCGGATTGAGCCTTGTCTATGTCCATTTGAATCGGCTCATCAAAAGGGATCAGGCGCAGGTGATCTTCCTCGCGGGCCCCGGCCACGGCGGGCCGGCGGTGATCGCGAATGTCTATCTGGAAGGTACTTATTCGGAGATCTATCCCGCGATCACACAGGACGCCGCGGGAATGCGCGCGCTCTTCCGGCAATTCTCCACGCCCGGCGGCGTCCCCAGCCATGTGAGCCCTCCCACTCCCGGCTCCATTCATGAGGGCGGCGAGCTCGGGTATGTCCTCGCGCACGCGTTCGGCGCCGTCTTCGACAACCCCGACTTGATCGCGGTGGCGGTGGTCGGCGATGGCGAGGCCGAGACGGCTCCCTTGGAAGGCTCCTGGAAGGGAGTGAGCTTTCTCAATCCGCTGCGCGACGGCGCGGTGCTCCCCGTGCTGCACCTGAATGGCTACAAGATCGCCGGTCCCACCGTGCTCGCGCGCGCGCCCGAAGAGGACCTCGCCCACCTCCTGCGGGGGCACGGCTATGACCCGCACTTCGTCTCGGGCGACGAGCCGGGGAAAGTGCATGAGGCCTTTGCGAACACGCTCGAGCGGTGTCTGGAGACCATCCGCCGGATCCAGCGCGAGGCGCGCGCGAACGGGAGCGTTGCGGCGCGGCCGCGCTGGCCCGCCATCGTCTTGCGCACGCCGAAGGGATGGACCGGGCCCGCTCAAGTCGATGGCATCCCGATCGAAGGAACGTTCCGCGCCCACCAGGTCCCGGTCTCGCAGGTGCGGACCAACCCGCAGCACCTCGCCATCCTGGAAGCGTGGATGAAGAGCTACCGGCCCGAAGATCTCTTTGACTCCCGCGGGCAATTGATTCCGCGCCTCGCCGCCCTCATGCCGGAAGGTCCCCTGCGCATGGGCGCAAACCCACACGCGAACGGCGGGCTGCTCTCGAGGCCTCTCTCGATCCCTGACTTCAAATCCTATGCAATCGCTGTCCCGGGGCCGGGCACGGTCGTCCGTGAATCGACTCGCCTGTTGGGGGAGCTGCTGCGCGACGTCTATCGACAGAACCCGTCCAGCTTCCGGCTCTTCTGCCCCGACGAGACCAACTCGAATCGGCTGGGCGCAGTCTTCGAGACCGAGCAGCGCTGCCTGGTGGAGCGCACGATTCCAGGCGACGACCACGTCTCGGTAAATGGCCGCGTGATGGAGGTCCTCAGCGAGCACAACTGCGAAGGCTGGCTGGAGGGATATCTGCTCACCGGCCGCCACGGACTCTTCGCTACTTATGAAGCCTTCGCGCTCATCGTCGCTTCCATGGTCACCCAGCACGTCAAATGGCTGGAGGCCTGCGAGGAGCTTCCGTGGCGCGCGCCGATCCCGTCGCTCAATGTCCTCTTGACCTCGACCTGCTGGCGCAATGACAACAACGGCTTCAGCCACCAGGGCCCCGGCTTCATGGACACTATCGTCTCGAAGAAGGGAACGGTGGCGCGCGTCTACCTTCCGCCCGACGCCAACTGCCTGCTCTCGGTCGCCGACCACTGCCTGCGCAGCCGCAACTATGTGAACCTGATCATCATCGACAAGCAGCCCCAGCTGCAGTGGCTCGGGATGGACGCCGCGCGCGAGCACTGCGCGAAAGGCGCCTCGGTCTGGAGCTGGGCTTCCAATCACCAGGAAGACCCCGACATCGTGCTCGGCTGCGCGGGGGATGTGATGACGCTGGAGACGATCGCGGCGGCGTGGTGGCTGCGAAAGTATGCGCCCGGCCTGCATGTGCGCGTGGTCAACGTCGTTGACCTGATGGGCCTGTTCTCCCCGTCCGAGCACCCTCACGGGATGCCGGAAGATCGCTTTTCGGAATTGTTTACTGCTGACGTCCACGTCGTCTTTGCCTTTCACGGCTATCCAGGCCTCTTGCACCAGCTGCTCCACGGGCGCCCGCATGCGCAGCGCTTTCATGTCCGCGGCTATCGCGAGGAGGGCACCACCACCACGCCATTCGATATGGTGGTGCTCAATCAGGTCAGCCGCTTCCACCTGGTAATCGAGGCGCTCCGGCGCGCCCGCAGGCCTCCGGATAACGCGGACCTGCTCATCGACGGATGCCTCGCGATCCTGAAGCAGCACCGCGCGTATGTCCGCGAGCAGCTGGAGGACATGCCCGCGATCCGCGACTGGACCTGGGCGAGCGCATGACGGCCCCGGCGGTGCTCTCGATCAATTGCGGGTCGTCATCTTTGAAGTTCGCCATCTACGAGGAGGGCAGCGAGCGCCGCGCGGCGGAGGGCGCGGTGGAGCGCATCGGCGGGGCGGGTGGGCGCGCCTTTGTCCGGCACGGCGCCGCGCGCGCGGAGCGTGAGGCGGCTTGTCCGGACCACGCCGCGGCGCTGACTCTGGCCTTCGAGCTCCTCTCGACGATCGAGGCTCCGCGCGCCGGCATTGCGGGCCACCGCATCGTCCACGGCGGCCCCAATCATGTCCAGCCCGCGCTGGTCGACGCCGCGCTCCTGGCCAGCCTGCGCAGTCTGGTCCCGCTCGCGCCGCTGCACCTGCCGTCCTCGCTTGCGGCCATCGAGGCGATTTTCGCGCGCGACCCGGGGATGCTGCAGGTCGCCTGCTTCGACACCGCCTTCCACGCGGGCCTTCCCGAGATCGCGCGCAGGCTGCCCCTCCCGGAGCCGTATCGCGAAGTGCGCCGGTATGGCTTTCATGGCCTCTCTTATGAATACGTAATGTCGGTGCTGGGGCCGGCCGCGCCCGCGCGCATCGTCATCGCGCACCTGGGAAATGGCGCCAGTCTGGTGGCGATCAAAGATGGCCGCCCGGTGGATACCACCATGGGCCTGACTCCGGCCGGCGGCATCCTGATGGGCACGCGCACTGGAGATCTGGATCCGGGCGCGATGATTTATCTCGCACGCGAGCGGGGTCTTGGGCCCGATGCGCTCGAACAGCTGATTGAACGGGAATCGGGGCTGCTGGCGATCGGGGGCACCCCGGATATGGAGGCTTTGATCGCGCGCTCCGCCGCCGAGCCACGCGCGCGGCTGGCGGTCGACATGTTCGGTTATGCGGTGCGCAAAGCCATCGGCGCCTTCGCGGCGGCGCTGGGCGGGCTCGAGCTGCTGGTCTTCACCGGCGGCATCGGTGAGCGCGCGCCCGTGATCAGGACCGAGGCCTGCCGTGGACTCGAATGCTTTGGAGTCGTGCTCGACGCAGATCGCAATGCCCGATCTGAAGGGATCGCCAGCGCGCCATCCAGCCGCGTGCTCGTGCGCGTAGTGAAGACCGACGAGGACCTGATGATCGCGAGGCATGCGCGCGCCGCGGTTGAACACAATGACGTTTCACCGCCGGAAGCGGCTCGAAACCGTCGCCGGTGACGCCTTTACGAAGCTGGCGTGGGTCGCGCCGCCGAGGCTGCTGGGCGACTTGCGCGAGAACCTCAGGCTTTTGGCCCGTGCTAAGGACACATCGCGTAACGAGGGTACCATCCCGGTCCCCAGCAAAGGCATTTCCAAGTTGCTCAAGGCGCTGCGCCACATCGCCCAAGCGAAGGGATGACCAGGAGCATGGAGCACTTCAAAGTCGCCATCATCGGTGCTGGCTTCGCGGGCCTCGGGACCGCCATTCGCCTGCGGCAGCAGGGCGAGGAGAGCTTCGTCGTGCTCGAACGCGCCGCGGAGGTGGGCGGCGTCTGGCGTGATAATACCTATCCGGGCTGCGCGTGCGATGTGCAGTCGCACTTGTATTCATTCTCGTTCGCGCCCAATCCAGACTGGTCCCGCCGCTATTCACCGCAGGTGGAGATCTGGCAATACCTGCGCGGGTGCGTCGAGCGCTTTGATATCAGGAAGTATCTGCGCTTCGGGCAAGAGCTGCAGCAGGCCGCCTGGGACGGCGAGACCCAGCGTTGGCGGCTCCGCACCAGCCAAGGCGAGCTGACCGCCGACATCCTCGTTCTGGGAGCGGGCGCGCTCAGCGAGCCGTCGACTCCGCGGTTGCCGGGTCTGGAAAGCTTCCAGGGCAAGACTTTCCATTCGGCGCGGTGGGATCATGCTTATGACCTGGCGGGAAAGCGCGTTGCGGTGATTGGCACCGGCGCCAGCGCGATTCAATTCATCCCGCACATCCAGCCGCGGGTAACAAAGCTGCATCTCTTCCAGCGCACGCCGCCGTGGGTGGTGCCGTGCCTGGACGGCGCCATCGGCCCCGGGACACGGGGGCTCTTGCGCAGCTCGCGGCTCGCCCGCGCGGCGCTGCGCGCGCAGCTCTTCGTCACCCGCGAGCTGTTCGCGCTGCCGTTCCTCCGGCCGGCGCTCGCCGGCCTCGTGCGGTTGCTCGCGCTTCATTTCCTCAAGCGCAGCGTGCCGGATAAAGCCTTGAGATTGAAGCTGACGCCACCTTATCAATTCGGCTGCAAACGAATCCTGCTCTCGGACGACTACTTTCCCGCGCTCAATCAATCCAATGTCGAGGTGATCACCGAAGGCATCAAAGAGGTGCGCGCGCACTCCATCGTCACCTCCGACGGCACCGAGCGCGCGATTGAGGTGTTGATCTTTGGCACCGGCTTCGAGGTCAGGGAGCTGCCTGTCGCACGCCGTGTGAACGGCCGCGACGGGCGCACTCTCGCGCAGGTCTGGGGCCCGAGCCCACGCGCGCACCTGGGCACCACCGTCGCCGGCTTCCCCAATCTCTTTGTCTTACAAGGCCCGAACACCGGGCTCGGCCACACCTCGGTCATCATCATGATTGAAAGCCAGATTGACCATCTCCTCTCCGCGCTCAAATACATGCGCGCGCACGGCCTCGCTGCCGTCGAGCCGCTCAAGGAGGCAGAGGACGCCTTTGTCGCGAATGTCGACGGGAAGATGCGGCGCACGGTGTGGCTCGCGGGCGGCTGCCGGAGCTGGTATCTCGACAGCACGGGTCGCAATTTCACGCTCTGGCCCGGCTTCACTTTTTCCTTCCGGAGCCGTGTGCAGAACTTCGATCCCAGTGAGTACCGCTGCGAGACCCAGCTGAAGGCGACGGCCCAGGGCAGCGGGACGGCCGCAGCCAGGGCGACTCATGGCGCATAGATTCGAAAGCGCCTTGCTCCAGATGCTCGGCGCGCTTCCGGCGGTGGCGCAACGGCGGCTCGCGGGCAATGCGCCCATCGTGCGCGATGGCCAGACGCTCGCTCCCGAGATCCAGCTGCTGATGAAGCTCGTCAAGCTGCGCGGCGGTCCGGGCCTGACCGATCTCCCGCTCGACGAATCGCGACGCAAGTATCGCAGCGACGTCCAGGTCAGCAGCGGACCGCAATTGAGCGTGAGCTCGGTGCGCGATCTCGAGATCCCCGGTCCCGGCGGTCCCTTGCGCGCGCGCCATTACATGCCGCGCGACTCGAATGCTCCGCTGCTGGTGTTCTTCCACGGCGGCGGCTTCGTGCTCGGCGACCTCGACACCCACGACGCGCCCTGCCGGTTTCTCTGCCGCGAAGGGCCGCTGCAGATCCTCTCGGTCGAATACCGGCTCTCGCCCGAGCATCCTTATCCCGCCGGGATCGAAGACGCCTGCGCTGCATTTGAATGGGCGCGCACGGAACTCAATGCCGTCGCGGTCGGGGGAGACAGCGCCGGAGCCCACCTGGCCGCGGCGGTCGCGCAGCGGACGCAGCCTGGAACCTCCCCACCCTCATTGCAGTTGCTGATCTATCCCGCCATTGATCGCGTGCAACCCTGGCCCTCACTCGAACTCTTCGCGGAAGGCTTTCCGCTTTCGCGCAAAGACGTCCAATGGTTCGAGACGCACTCGCTGGCTCCGGGTGTCCAGGCAGGCGATCCGCGCGGCTCGTTGCTCGCCAGCGGAAAGCACTCCAGCCTCGCGCCCGCCATCATTGCCGTGGCCGGCTTCGACCCGCTCCGCGACGAGGGGCTCGCGTACGCCGGCGCGCTGCGCGAGGCGGGCACGCGGGTGCAGGTCCATCGCTTCCCGCACCTGGTGCACGGCTTTGTCCATCTGCTCGGCGTCAGCCGCTCGTCCCGCGCCGCGCTCCGCGAGCTGGCGCAAGCCGTGCAACGGCGGCTGTCGTGAACTCATTCGCGGGCAAGGTCGCTGCGATTACCGGCGCAGGCTCCGGCATCGGCCGCGCTCTGGCGTTGGCCCTCGCGCGCTCAGGCTGCGAGCTCTCCCTCTCGGATATCAATGAAGCAACCCTCTCCGGGACCGCGGCGCTGGCGAGCGCTTTGAAGGTGAAAGTCACCACCGCCCGCGTGGACGTCTCTTCGCGGGCGGAAGTCTTCGCCTGGGCCGCGCAAACCGCGCGCGATCACGGCCGCGTCAATCTTGCCATCAACAACGCCGGCGTCTCCCTCGGTGCCACCGCCGAAGGGATCACCGAGGAAGAGTTCCGCTGGATCATGGGAATCAATTTCTGGGGCGTAGTCCACGGCACGCAGGCATTCCTCCCGCTCCTGCGCGCTTCGGGCGAGGGCCATCTGGTCAATCTCTCCAGCGTCTTCGGTATCATCGCGGTGCCGGGCCAGAGCGCTTACAACGCAAGCAAGTTCGCGGTGCGCGGCTTCACCGAATCGCTGCGGGAGGAACTTGATCTCACCCGCTCCTGCGTCAGCGTTACCTGCGTGCATCCGGGCGGTGTTCAGACCAACATCGCGCGCGCCTCGCGCGTCTCCCAGAGCATGCGCGAACTGGGCGTGGAAGACCCGGCCGCGCTGACCCGCGACTTCGAGCGCCACTTCCGCACCACCGCGGACGCGGCCGCGGCGCAGATCCTCCGCGGCGTGCGGCGCAACGCGCGGCGGGTGCTGGTGGGCGCGGACGCGCGCGCGCTGGACCTGCTGCAGCGCGTTCTCGGCGCCGCATACCAGCGGCTCGTGGTCGGCGCCGCGCGGCGTCTCCTCCGCCAGGGAGTTCCCCCGGCCAGGAACCTCGAGGCGCCCTGAGCCAGGACAGGGCTGAAGCCCAGGCTTCAGGCCCGGATATGGTAATGCTCCGCGCTCAAGTCAGGGAGAGCCCATGGCCACCGCGAGCAAGAGCGTCACCGTCGATGTATCGCTGGAAAAGTTCTTCGAGGTCCTGGTCGACTACGAGAAGTACGCCGAGTTCCTGCCCGAGGTGAAGAAGGTCAAGGTCGAAGGCGGCCAGGGGGCCATCAAGGAAGTCACCTATACGGTTGATATCAAGGCAAAGGTCATCAATTATACCTTGAAGCATAGTGCCGAGAAGCCCAACAAGATGACCTGGACCATGGTCAAGGGCGAGATGATGAAGGGCAACGACGGCAGCTGGACGCTCAAGCCGACGGCCACTGGCGGCACCGAGGCGACTTATCACATCGACCTCAAGCTCTCTTCGCTGGTGCCGGGGTTCATCGAGAAGGCGCTGGCCGAGCAATCGCTGCCGTCGCTGCTGGCGAACTTCAAGGCGCGCGCGGAAAAGTTGCACCCCGCGAAGCAGGCTTGACTCCAGGTGATCGATCTCCGCGACCGCGTCGTACTCGTCACCGGAGGCGCGGGCGGTATCGGGCGCGCGCTCTGCGAGGCTCTCACGCTGCAAGGCGCGCGGGTGGCGATCGCCTCGCGCAAGCTCGACAAGCTGCAGGAACTCGCCGCTTCAATCAATGGCTTCGCCGTTCAATGCGACGTGCGTGAGCTTGCGCAATGCCAGCACGCGGTCGATGAAACCGTCCAGCGCTTTGGCCGGCTCGACGTGCTGATCAACAACCACGGCGCGAACTTCCTCGCCCCCGCCAATGCCGTCTCGCAGAATGGGTGGCGCGCGATCCTGAGCGTGGTGCTCGACGGTACCTTCCATATGAGCCGCGCCGCCTTCGAGCCATTACGCGCCTCGGGCCGCGGCAGGGTGATATCGATTGCAGCTACGAATGCCTCCTCGGGCTCGCCGCTGATGGCCCCCTCGGGCGCGGGGAAGGCGGGCGTACTCTCGCTGATGCAATCGCTGGCAGTCGAGTGGGCGCCGTTCAATATCACTTGCAACAGCGTCTCCCCGGGCCCGGTCGACACCGAAGGCGCCAATCGCCGCCTCTGGGCCGATCAAGCGGACTACGACCGCGTCGCGCAGCGGGTGCCGCTCGGCAAGCGGATGGCCACGCCCAAAGACGTGGTCGGTCCGGTGCTCTTCCTTGCCTCGGACGCCGCGGCCTTCATCACCGGCGCGGAGATCGTGGTCGACGGCGGCGAGCGGCTGCGCCAGCTCTGGTTCGAGTCTTGAACTTCTTGCCTCGCAAGGCCCGGCGCGGCTAGGTTGCCGTCGATCATGCGCCCCGAAGAGCTGCGGCTCCTGAAGGTTCCAGAGCTCGTCAAACGTTTCCTCGACAGCAACGAGGAGCTGCCCCGCGGCGGGCTGCTCGCGCTCCGGGAGGACGCGCGGGCGGGCGCGCGCGCAGTGGGCGAGCGCCTCGAGCGCAGGAACCAGCAGGCCGCTGCCGAGGGCCGCAGGCTGACCCGGCTGTCCGCCTTCGAGCAGCCCCTCTGGGACCAGGGTCTCGAGCTGGTGGGCGGCTGCGATGAGGTCGGAATGGCGCCACTGGCCGGACCTGTCATCGCCGCCGCGGTGATCCTGAAGCGCGGTACGCGCATACCGGGAATCAATGATTCAAAGAAGCTGACCGCCGAAGAGCGCGAGTTGCTGGACCCGCAGATCAGGGCAGCGGCAATCAGCGTTGGTATCGGGCGCGCGGAGCTGCACGAAATTGACAGCATCAATATCTATCACGCCGGATTGCTGGCCTTGCGCCGCGCCGTGCTAGCCCTTTCGCCGCAGCCCGAGCATCTGCTGGTCGATGCGCGGACTTTAAAGGACCTTCCTTTCCCGCAGCAGGGAATCATCAAGGGCGACGCGAAAAGCATTACCATCGGCGCCGCATCGATCATCGCCAAGGTGCACCGCGATCGATTGATGTGCGAGCTCGACCGCGAGCACCCGGGCTATGGCTTTGCTACCCATAAGGGATATCCGACGCCCGAGCACCTGGAGGCGCTGGAGCGGCTGGGCGCGTGCCCGCTGCACCGTCGCAGCTTCGCCCCGGTGGCCCGCAAGCTCGGCCTGATTCCCACCCAGCAGGAACTCTTTTCAATGCCTGAGGCACGCAAGTGAATGAATCTTTGACAGGTAAGCAGCGCCGCCATCTCCGCGGGCTCGGACATCACCTCGCAGCCGTGGTCCACATCGGCCACGAAGGCGTCAGCGAAGCGCTGGTGAAGCAGGCCGACGTCCAGCTGGAAGCCCACGAGTTGATTAAAGTGAAAGTCGGCGAGAGCGCTCCCGAAGGCCGGCACGACGCGGCGACCGTGCTCGCGGAAAAGACGGGCGCGCACCTCGCCCAGGTGCTGGGTCGCACCTTCCTGCTGTATCGGCGGCGGAAGGAAAAGCCCGCCATCACGCTCCCGTGATCTCACTCTCCATCGGCGATGCGCTCGCGGAGATCGTGCCGGAGCGCGGCGCCCTCTGCACGCGGCTGCGGCTCGGTGGCAGCGAGCTGCTCTACCTCGATCCGGCCACGCTCGCCGACCCGGCGCGCAATGTCCGTGGCGGCATTCCCATTCTGTTCCCCATCGCCGGCAAGCCCGTTCCGCCGCTGAAGCAGCACGGCTTTGCACGCGACCTGGCCTGGGAGTCGATCGAAGACCACGTCTGCCGGCTGCGCTCGACGCCCGCGACGCGCGCCCTCTTTCCCCATGACTTCGAGCTGACGGCGGCCTTCACGCTTTCCCTCCGCTCGCTGCGCATTGACTTTCATTTACTCAATACCGGCACCGCTCCAATGCCACTTCACTTTGGCCTTCATCCCTACTTCAACGCCGTCGACAAGCGCGCGGCCTGGGTGGAGACGGACGCCACCCACGCGCTCAACAACCGCTCCGGCACCGAGGGCCAATTGCAGCGGCTGGACTTCGATGTGGACGAGCTTGATCTGGCGCTGCTCGATCATGAGGACGACGGCACCGTGCTCCACCGCGGCGAGGGACCGCCTATCCAATTGCGCTGGAGCCCGCGCTTTCGCACACTGGTTCTCTGGACGGTGCGTGGAAAAGAGTTCATCTGTGTCGAGCCGTGGACCGCGCCGGGCCTCGCGCTCGCCACCGGTGAAGGCCTCCTGCAGCTTGCGCCGGGCGAGGCGTTTTACCCGTGGGTCGAGATCTCGGTCTGAACGGTAGCCGCTGTCTGCCTCGGCAGCGCGCACCCCATCAGATTCAACTTGCGGCTTGAACGTCCTATGGCCTGAAACGCCGCCCGACCTCCTGAGCTTCAATCCTTCGGCAGGCAATCGTTGGCTTCGACCAGCTTCAAGCCGGGCATTTCCTTCGCGCACTGCCTCATCAGATATGCATGGCCGGCGCCGTAAATCACGACGACGCGGTCGCCCGGCGTGACCTCCTGGACGAGGTTCGCGCAGATGAGGAAGTTTCGCCGATGCCAGGCGGTGAGGAGATCGACGCCCGGCTGATCGTCGCTTGCCCCATAGCGCAGCATGGCCGGATAGAATGAGGTGTGGCTCCGGACGACGTTCGCCGGGTCATTCAAGAGGCGCAGCTCTCCGTCGACGTCAATTCCCAGGACACGCGCTTTGGCCAGCCTGCCGAGGCGAAAGCCGAGTTGGACGACTTCGTTCCTCGACGGCTCCAAGGTCTGATCGAGATACTTCTGGTACCGCTCCTCGACCAGCGCCTTCGGCCATTCGACCACCACCAGCGTAGGCTTGAAGCGCGAAAGTCCGTCCGTCACCGCCGCGATCTCCGCCTGCCGCTTCGGCGCCAATGCATCATTTGAATCAGCCGCCCTCCGAAGTGGACAAGCACCGGTTCCTACTTCTTCTTCCCCATCAGCCGCAGTTCGCGCTGCGCTTCGACATGTCTGGGGTCGAGCTGCAGCACGCGGGAGTAGCACTGCTCCGCCAGCTTCAGGTCGCCCATGGCTTTGCCCATGTGTCCGAGGAACAGGTGCGCTGGAAGGCACTTATCGAGCATCCGGGCGGCCTTGCGGCAATCGGCCGCCGCATCTGAGTAGGCCGCCTTTCGATCCTTGGCGATGAGAAAGCTTGCATATCCGCGCCAGGCATAGAATTCGGCCTCATCGGTGTTGAGGCAAATGGCCTGTTCAAGCAGGGCCAACCCGTCGGCGTACTTGCGCGCCTTGATCATGATCTCCGCGCGCTGGAAATTTTCCTCGGCGGCAAAGATCCGGGCGACGTCGACATTCGACGCCGCGCCGTCCAGCTCCTTCTCGTACGCCTTGCGGCGCGCGTCGTCGGAGAGCACCTGGGAGGCTTCATTGATACGCGCGAAAAGAAGCGCCTTGACTTCGTGCAGAGCGGTCTGGCCCGGGTCCGTGACAGTGTCGGGATGCAGCTCTTTCGCCAGCACCAGGAAGTTGCGCTTGGCCTCGCCAGGCGCCATCGCCTTGCGGTCCAGGCCCAGAGCCGCGAAGTGGTCACCCTTTTTCAGCCGGAGTGCCAGAGCCTCGAGACGCGCAAGCATCGCCTCGGGCGTCTCGCCCTGCGGAGACTCGGCAAAGGCGGGCGGTGGACGCATGCTCGGAGACGCCACGGTGGGCTTGCCGGGCCCGGAGACGACCGCTACGGCACGCGGAACCGCATTGTTCGAACGCGGAGGATTCGATTGCGCAGGATTTGATCCCGCAGGACTCGATTGCGCCGCAGCCCCCGGTTGCGCCTGCATCGACGGCGGTGGCCGCGACGGCCCAGCGGCGATTCCCGGAGGAGGCGGCGGCCGCGCGATCCTCGGCAACTCGCGCGCGGGAGCTCGTGCCGGGTCCCGCTGCGCCGCGTTCGCGGCCGGGGCCGGGACAGTGTCAGGAACTCCCGCAGGCAGAGGTCCCCCGGCCCCCCCCGTCAGCCCCGCCGGCGGCAACCAGGGCTGCGGCGGCTCGACCAACTCCCCGAACGCCAGGTGTCCCAGTTCGGTCAGTAGATAAAGGGTCCGCAGCGCAGTGGACGGATCCTGCTGCTTGAGCAACTCGTCGCCGGTGTGCGTACCGTCGATGGAGGCGTACAGCCGCGCTTCTTGCGCGCTCAGCGCCAATTGCTCGACGCTGCCGATGCCGAGCCCGCCTGAGCGAAGCACCGGGCGCCCCAGCCGCTTCCCGAGTCTCGCCCGCAGCAAAGTCGGGTCGAGCCTGCGCACCGCCTCAGCCAGGAGGGTCCACCGCTGCCCGAGCGGGAACGCTCCCGGCGGCGCGGGCGCGTCCTTCTCGAAGGCAAAGTTTCCACGCCAGGTCGTCAATGCGCGGTCGAGCAGGAACAGCGAGTAGTCGCCCAGGATCCGGTGCGCCTCGGCTGGAGCGATGAACTGCAGCTGGAAGAGCACCGAGACGATGTCCTGCCCGCTCCTGCTCGATTGCTCCTCGGCCTTGACACCCTGCTCGCCCGTCACGAGTCCGCGCAATTGCAAGAATCGCAGCAGCGAAAGTTCGGGATCGTCGCTGCTCAGGTGCTCGGGCGTGCCCCGCCGGAAGCTCACCTGCAGCATCCGCCCCTTGTCGACTTCGAGCTGCAGCCAGCCCGTGGCCGAGGTGAACGCAGCGATGGCGTAGAGCCGCACCGGCGAGGCGTCCGCGAGGTCGCCACTTTCGGGCAGCGAGAGCGCCCCGTCGGAAGGGGAGGTCGGATCGCCCACGGCCGCAACACTAGCACGCGTGCTAGAAGCCAGCCTGGAGGCATACCAAGTTTGCCCAGCAAGGTGCGCGCGCGGCGCATGCCACGACCGAATGCGACGCTGCTCTGCCGCCGCATTGCCGCCGACATGGCCGCGAAGCTCCCCGAGCTTTCGCACCTGCGGCCGTCGCGAATCCTTTTCGTCTCGGGAGAGGCGCGCCGCGGCTCCCGCGCCACCATCCGCCCGCTCGAGAAAGCGAAGGTGGCGCTGAACGGGCGGCGCGCGATGTACTGCGTGACGCTGCGGCCGCGTTTCTTTCGCGCCTCCACCCCTGAGCAGCGCGTCGCGACCCTGCTGCACGAACTTTTGCACATTTCTCCCGCCTTCGATGGCCGGCTCGATCCGGCGCGCCGGCACGCGGCTCTTCCGAAAGGGAAGTTCGAAGCGCTGCTGCGACCGCTAGTCCGCCGGTACTTATCGGAGGGCGACGCGGCGCTCCTGGGCGGGCTCGCCTATCACGGCGAAGCGGTCGCCCGGCAATGGCTCGAGCGACCGACCGCGCGCCGCAGCCGGGCGCAGACCTATACCGAGAAGCACCTGTTCCTCGGACCCGTACAGATGATCACGAGTAGAGACCTGAATTCCTGAAAAGCGCTTTTGTCGTTTGATATGGAGGACGCATGAAAATCGCGGTTCTGACCGGCGGCGGTGACTGTCCTGGGCTCAATGCGGTGATTCGCGCGGTGGTACGGCGCGGCGAGCAGCACGGCCTCGAGGTCATGGGCGTGCGCGAAGGCTGGCGCGGCTTGCTGGACCCGCCGCTGCATTTTCGCCTGACGCGCGAGGCGACCAGCGGCATCTTGCACCTGGGCGGCACCATCCTCGGAACCAGTCGCACGAACCCTTTCAAGAAGCCTCCGGGTGGTGCCGAGATGGTCATCAAGAATTTGAAGACGCTGAATGTCGGCGCGGTCATCGCCATTGGCGGCGAGGATACGTTGGGCGTCGCCACCAGGCTGTCGAGCATGGGCATCAACATCGTCGGCGTCCCCAAGACCATCGACAATGATCTATCAGGCACGGATCTGACGTTCGGCTTCGACACCGCGGTGGGCATCGCCACCGAGGCCATCGACCGTTTGCACTCCACCGCTGAAGCGCACAAACGCGTCATCGTTTGCGAAGTGATGGGCCGCCACGCCGGCTGGATTGCGACTCATTCAGGCATGGCCGGCGGTGCCGACGTGATCCTCATTCCCGAGCGGCCGATTGATATCGAGGCAGTCTGCGCGCACATCACCCACCGGCACCGCACGCAGAACAAGAACTTCTCCATCGTGGTGGTTGCCGAAGGAGCAAAGCTGGGTATCTCCGAGTCCACGGTGGCGCAGAAGCTGGACGAGTTCGGTCACGTGCGACTGGGCGGAATCGGCCAGCAGATTGCCGATCTAATCGAGAAGAAGACCGGCTATGAAACGCGCGTGACCGTGCTGGGACATATCCAGCGCGGCGGGACGCCCACCGCGTTCGACCGGGTGCTGGCTACGCGCTTTGGCGTTCACGCCGCCGATATGGTCGCAAAAGGCGAGTTCGGCAAGATGGCCGCGCTGCGCGGGACGCAGATCGTCTCCGTGCCGCTCGCGGAAGCAACCGCTCACCTGAAAACCGTCGATGACGCCTTCTTCTCCGTCGCCGAAGTCTTTTTCGGTTGAAGACCCTGCGGCCGCGGCGGCGCAGAGTTGAAGTGTATAAGGGCCTGCAATGACCAGCCGAAGAGGATTGCTGAAGAAGACCCTGGGGGGCGCGGTGCTGCTTGCGGCAGCCGGCGCCGTGCCTCTGGCGCTGCGCAAGACCAGGCTGCGAGCGCTTGCCCCAGGTCGGGCTCTGCTCTTCTTCACTCCCGCCGAGTATTCGGTCTGGGCCGCCGTGGCCGATCGGATTCTCGACCGCAATGCAACCTACATTACCCAGGAGCACAACGACGGCCCGCCGCTGCCGGCCGCGGTCCTGGTCGAGGCCGCGGAGAAGCGCAAGACCGCGCCCACGCCCGTCGCCATTGACTTGACCGGCAAGGCCGACGCTTTCCTCGCCCCGCTCGACGCTGCCAGTGCGAAAGACCTGAAGCAATTGCTGGCGCTCTTCGACAGCGCGCTCTTCAGTCTGGTCACCGGCGGCCCGCCGCGGCCTTTCACGCAGCAGGAGCCCGCCGAGCAGGACGCGCAACTCAAGGCCTGGCAGACCTCGCGGCTGGCCATCCGGCGTACCGGCTATCAAGCAATGAAGCGCCTTTGCTGCGCCATCTATTACGGCTCGCCCGAGACCTATGCTTCGATTGGATATCCCGGCCCGCCCTATGATCTGGTCAAGAGCGTGATGAAATGATCTTCAAGGGCAATCAAGTCACGCAGGACCTGGTGCTCAAGCCCGACGTCTGCATCGTCGGCAGCGGACCAGGCGGATCCATGGCCGCCTCCCGGCTTTCGGCGCAGGGCGCGAAGGTGGTGGTGCTCGAGGAGGGGGGCTATCACCAGAAGGACGAATTCGACATGCAGGAGGCGACCGCTTTTCCGCGCCTCTATCAAGATCGTGGCAACCGCGCCACGGCGGACTTGAGCATTGCAGTGCTGCAGGGCCGCGCGGTCGGCGGCGGCACGGTGGTCAATTGGACCACGAGCTATCGCACTCCCGACGACGTCATCAATCGCTGGCGCGACGAGGGCAGCATCCTCACGCCCGCGCTGTTGAAGCCCCACTTCGACGAGGTGGAGCAGCGGCTCGGTATCCAGAAGGTCGATTACGACGATACCAATGCCAATAACCGCTCCCTCTATGACGGCTGCAAGAAGCTGGGCTGGCAGGTCGATACCACCCGGCGCAATGTCCGCGGCTGCCTGCGCACCGGCTATTGCGGAATGGGCTGCCCGGTGGACGCCAAGCAGAGCGCGGCGCTGACCTATCTGCCCGACGCAATCGCCAAGGGAGCCGATCTCTATGCCGATTGTCGCGTCACGCGCATCGACTGGAACGGCAAGCGGGCGCAGGCGGTGATTGGCGTGGTCCTCGACCCCGCCAGCGGACAATATACCGGCCGTACCATTCGTGTGGAACCCAAAGTGATTGTCGTCAGCGGCGGCGCGCTGAACTCGCCAGCTCTCTTGTTGCGCTCCGGTATCCGGCAGGGACCCGTGGGCGAGAAGACCTGGCTGCATCCAGTGGTCGCGGTCGGCGCGATGTACAAGAGCCGCATTGAGGGCTTCTATGGCGCGCCGCAAAGTGTCGCCTCGCACCACTTCGCGCATCGCGATCCCGGCGCTGGCTTCTTCATGGAAGTGGCGCCGACCCATCCCATGATCACCGGCATCGCCATGCCGGGATTCGGCGCGCCGCTGCGCAGCCGGATGGCGCTGTTGCCTCATCTCGCGTCGTGCATCTCATTGATGATTGACGGCTTCCACGGCGACCAGGGCGGCACCGTCAGCTTGCGCCCGGACGGCGGGCCCAGACTGGATTACCCCTTCAATGAGGTTCATTATGAATGCTTCCGCGAGGGAATGAAAGCGATGGCGCGCGCCCACCTCGCCAATGGCGCCGAGAGCATCACTACTTTCCACGCCACGCCGCTGGTCCTGACCAAAGAATCAGATCTGGCACAGATCGATCACGCGCCGCTTGGCCCGAACCTCTTCGCGGCCTTTACCGCGCACCAGATGGGCGGCTGCCGCATGGGCAGCGATCCCAAAACTTCGGTGGTCAATCCGCAATTGCGACACCATTCACTGGAGAATCTCTTCGTGGCCGACGGCAGCGTCTTTCCGACTTCGCTGGGCGTCAATCCAATGGAGTCGATTTACGGTATCTCCTCGTGGGCCGCGCAACACATCCACGCGGCGCTTTCGTGACGATTCTCGACGAGCGCACGGTCCCGGCCGACGCGGCTCCCGAACGCCTGGACAAGACAGTGGCGAAGCTGTTCGGCGTCAGCCGCGGTCGCGCGATGGATTGGATTTCCGAGGGCCGTGTGCGCGTTGATGGACGGCGGGCGCCCAAGGGAGCACCGGCGCCGGCGGGTTGCACCCTCGCCGTCGAGCGGCCGCCGCCCGACCAGCCTGTGCCCGAGCCGGACCTGGCCATTCGCATCGTCCACGCCGACGCGCACTTGATCGTCGCCGACAAGCCGGCCGGAATGCCGTCGCATCCATTGAAGCCCGGCGAGACCGGGACGGCTGCCAATGCGCTGGTCGGCCGCTTCCCTGAGCTTGTCAATATCGGCCCGTCGCCGCGAGAAGGTGGGCTGGTGCACAGGCTTGATACCGATACCTCGGGGCTATTGCTCGCAGCGCGCACCGACGCGGCACATTCCCTCCTGCGCGCGCAGTTCACCGCGCGTACGGTCGAAAAAGGATATCTCGCGCTGGTCGCTGGCGAGCTGCATGCGGATGGCGAGGTCGAGCTTCCCCTCGCGCACGACCCCCAGGACCCGCGCAAGATGCGGGCAGCCGGCGACGCGGAATATGCCGAGTCTGTCAACGCGCGACCGGCGCTGACGCGCTTTTCTCCGCGCGAGCGCAAGGGCGGGTTCACGTTGCTTGAGGTCGAGATTGCCACCGGAGTGATGCACCAGATCCGCGCTCATCTCGCCTTCATTGGTCATCCGCTCGCAGGCGACGCGCTCTATGGCGGGCCCTCGCTGCCGGGGTTACCGCGCCACTTCCTTCACGCCGCGCGGCTGGGCTTCTCGCACCCCGACGGCACGCGGCCGCGCTACCAGAGCCCGCTTCCGGCCGACCTCCTCGCGGTTCTCGCAGCGTTATAGCTATCGCCGGAATCGATGCAGCAAAGCGCAGGCCGGACTTCGAGGAGAGACGCCATGGCGATTTACATCGACGACAGCGAAGGCAAACGCTTCGTCCGGTATACGAGCCTCGATTCGAAAGAGTCGGTCGAAGAGTACGTTGCAGATAGCGGGCTGGTCGTCGACTGGTCGAAAGTCCTACTGAGCTCGACAGGGGTCATCAATGGCCGCCCCATCGAAATGTACCGGCTGCCAATTATTGACGGCAGCCCTTCAGGAACGCTGTCTGCCGATTTCCCGTCATGGTCACTCCTGGTTTCACTGGCCCGAGAACTTCAAGGCGACGGGTTTACGCGGGCCCTCCACTCATACCTTGAGGTGGGTCACAAGATTATGCGCGTGACCATCGAGCCCGCCACGGATCTGCAGCCCGTCCAGTACGTCTTCCTCCTCTATCGACAGGAAACTTTCACGTTTCATCGGGTGCCAGCTGGGCAGTTGCCGGTAGAAAAACTGCTGTCGCGCCGCGGCCAGCGGCTGGCGAGCGAGGGTGACGAATCTCTCCGCGTTGAGTTCCTGCTCAAGCGCTCTGGCGAGCCGTTCGCCGTTTGGGGGAGCGCGACCTCGCAGATGGCGTTAAGGCTGCTTGCGAAGAGCATTGGCGGACCGCGGTGCCAGGGGGCCGAGGGGAGCCCGCTTGACGAAGAATCAATCATTCAGGCCCCGCTGCAAGCGATGCTGGCAGTCTTGCAGTCTGAGGTTCGCCAGATCCTCTCTGATCTCGTGCTGGGCCTCAACTATCGGCTTGAGGAGGCGGGGAGCATTCTGGATACGGCATTGGCCGCAATGATCAAATCTGGTTGAGGAACTGCTTAAAGCTCTTGCTCTTCTGAGCAAGGTCCTGAGGGTCCATCCGGGTGACCAGGGGGATCGCTATCTCCCGCATCAGCGCACGCCCAGGATCCTCGTCGCCATACAACAGTCGTTTGAGTTTTCGCCGCCCCACGTGTCCTATCCCGATACCTTCCGGAAGCCCTGGGAATGGATATTCCTTCACCAGCAGCAGCCATGTCTCGACGGTCTGCACGGGAACCGCGAACAGATACCGGAGCGGCGGCGCGCCAGCGCGTGTCCAGGCGAGTGGGACCTGAACGTTGGCGGCCTGTCTGAGTAGACAGAAGCGGCATCTTTCGTCATTTGAATGAGCTGACTCGTGCTCGGAAGACCCGTCATTGTCGATCGCGAAGACGGCCCCATCCAGGTAGGCGGTTGCAGCGCGCTTGGCGACCGAAGGAGCCAACAATAGCGCCGTGCTCCATCCCCCCCGAGCGAACTGATAGGTCGTTCTGTCCGGCTCGACTGGAACTCCGAGGAGCTTCTCGAGAATGAGCGCAAAGACCGCTTCATCGGTCTCGTCCTCGACGCAAAACGCAAACTTCATTTTTGACCCGCGCCGCCCCATTGAATGGGAGCGCTTCTCGAGGGCACTCCGCCGAGGATGCCCGAGTACCAGATCTCTCCCAGCGGCTTGCCCTCCATGTCGGAGATCCAGTCTTGCCGGTCGGAGAGCCGGGTTACGCGAGTACCGGAAGCATCGCGGTCAAGGATAACAACGCTTTCGGGCTGATCACGAAACTCATTGAGCAGCTCGGGTGAATGTGTGGTGACCACAACCTGGCTACCGGCCTTTACGACGAGCCGCATCAGGTCGACGAGATCGCGGATGCGGCGTGGATGCACCCCGCGCTCGGGCTCCTCGATTCCAAGCACGGAACTCGCATCGCCCGCCAATGCCGTGGCGACGGACAATCCAATGAAGAGCAGGAGGCCATCGGACATTTCATTTGCAGTAAAGATACCGCCGCCGGCTTCCTGCACGCCAACGACTCTCTTTCCCGGCTCGATGGCGTTGCGCACCAGCACGCGCCTGATCTCAGGGGCCGCCTCTTTTACGTTGCGCTCGACTGCCTCGAGCATGTCCGGATTCAAATCATCGAGAACGGCAGCAAGGTTGCGGCCATCGCGTTCCAGTTTGGCGCCTCCCAGCGCCAAACTTGCCTCCCGGATTGCCGAAACCGAAAGGTCTCGAACCTCGAGGTTGATCAGGGCTCGGTGAAGAGCAACCACCGATACCGGTACACCCGGCTGCATGACCCAATGGAACAAGCCCGAGCCAACCGCCGCCCTGACCCCGCCCCCTTCAGGCGAGATAAAAACACCATTATCGTCCCGCGAGACTTTCAGTTCTCCCCCGCCCGGCACGGAGTAGGAAACAATTTCCTGGTCAGGAAAGCCCAGCTGGTAGGCGGCGGTTGATTCACCGTCCCGGAATCGAACAGTAATGCTCAAGTCGCGTTTGGCGCCTCTCGTGACCAATGAGTCGATTCCACCGAAGAGAGCGGCCGCTTTTGCGAAGCTGCCCGTCCGCACCGTCGCGGCGACCAAAGACAGGAGCAACAGTATATTTGATTTGCCGCTGTTGTTCGCGCCGACGAGGACAGTAATTCCCTCAGCGAGCGGAATGACCACGTCCTGCAGCGTCTTGAATCCTTTGACCTCAATGCTTTCAATCACGCTACCTCCGGCCCGGCAGCTTACCCCCAACGCGAACGGGCGTCCCGATCTTCACCGGCGGCACTGCCTCCTGCGAGGCAACCGTCGCACGACACAACCCCGTTTGCTGGTCAATCCAGAGGATAGTCGGTGTAACCCTTTTCGCCCGACGTATAGAAAGTTGCCGAGTCCGGCTGGCGGAGAGTCGTCCGCTCTCGGAGCTTCGTCACCAGGCGAGGATTTGAGATGAAAGGTTTTCCGAACGCAATCAGGTCCGCTCGTTGCTCGCGCAGGTCGGCCTCGGCACGGTCGCGGTCGTATCCGCCCGCAAGGATGAGTGCGCCCTTGAACGCCTCGCGCAGCCTGCGCAACATCTGGGACCTTATGCCGGACGCGCTCATCGACTGGTGATTGACGACATGAAGGTAGACCAGGCCCAGCCCCGTGAGTTCGCGCGCCAGCGACTCGAATACCTCCTCGGTCGCGGCATCGCTCACCATCGAATTGAAAGTTCCATAGGGAGAGAGTCGCATGCCCAGCCGGTCGGCTCCGATGCGCCCGGCCGTCCGCCGCGCGACCTCGACGGCGAAGCGAATGCGATTTGTCACTGACCCGCCCCACTCGTCTGTGCGCCGGTTGGATGCGGTATTAAGGAATTGATCAATCAGATAGCCATTGGCGCCGTGCAGCTCGACGCCGTCGAAGCCTGCCTCGAGAGCGAGCTCGCTCGAGCGCGCGTAGCCCTCGATGGTGCGGTCGACGTCACCCGCCGTCATCGCCTCGGGAACCGGCGCTGGCTGTTCCCCTGCTGCGTCGACCCAGATGCCGCTGCCCAGCGCAACCGGCGACGGTCCGAGCATGCGGGCGCCGGCCGGAAGGTTCGCAGGGTGCGAAGCGCGCCCGGTGTGCATCAGCTGCACGAAGACGCGCCCACCCTCGCGGTGGACAGCGGCAGTGACGCCTTTCCAGGCATGCACCTGCGCCGGGCTGAAGAGGCCCGGGATGCGCGCGTAGCCGAGCCCGTCGGGAGACGGCGAGGTGCCCTCGGTGACAATCAAGCCTGCTTCGGCGCGCTGCGCGTAATACCGGGCGGCCTGCTCGCTGGGAACATTGCCGATGGAGCGATTGCGCGTCATCGGGGACATTACGACGCGGTTCCGAAGCTCCATGCGGCCGAGTCGGAAGCTGGAAAACAGCAAAGCGGGATCGGTCATGGGAGCTGGGATGCCGCGGGTTCCACCGCGGTGCGTCTAACAGATCGCGATTAAGAGCCGCTTCAAACGAAACCGAGGCGGACCCGCTTCATGCTTGAAAGCCAGGGACAACGGCTGACCGCGCGTGCGGCGGCTGCGCAGTGGAACCGCATTGAACCCGCCGCATTGGATCAAGAGCCGGTGTTGTTCAAGATGAGATCCACCGTCTCCGCGGGCTGGTCCCACTGCGGGAAGTGACCACACCGGTTGAACCAATGAAGCTTGGCGTCGGGAAAGAGCGCCATGGCCAGCTTTGATTGGCTAGGCAAGAGCACGCGGTCATTGCGGCCCCAGCCGATCGTCAACGGCCCCGGAAGCGAGCCCGCAAGCGCTCCCTGCTGCTGTGGCCCGTGCACCAGCGAGTTTAAAGCGGCATCGAACGACGGCGCCTGCGCATAGCTGCGCATCTCGCGCAACGCCAGGTCGGCCGGTAGCGCCCACGGCTTCGCCGAGAGCTGCGAGAGCAGCATCGTGCGCCCCACGGGATTGCCGGTGATACCAGGCATGACCGGTTGCAGCGCCCGCACCAACCGGATGGACGCCTGCAGCGATGCATTGAAAAAGCGCAGCTGACCCCTGCTCCAGAAGCCGCCGGGCGCGAGGGCAACCGTGGCGCCGCCGACCCCGCGGCGGGCGAGTTCCATCACCAGCCGCCCGCCCATCGAGCTACCGACCAGATCAATGCTTGATAGATTTTGTTCGACCAGAAAGGCGGTGACGGCATCGGCCAGGGTCGCGATCGATACCTCGCCGGCGAGCGGCGGTGACTGCCCGAAGCCCGGCAAATCGATGGCGATGACTTCGCGCCGGGCCGCCAGCGCAGGTAGCACCGGATCCCACGACTGCCAAGTCGCGCCGAGGCCGTGAACGAGGAGAAGAGGCTTGCCGGTCCCACGTCGAATCGAATGCATAACCAGGAGAGTATGTTGCGCACGGCGCGGATGCAGCACCTGGCGCTTGACAGGCCGGCGCGCATCTCGAACTGTAGGGTATATGGAGTCCGCTCTCGTCATTGGCGCAGGACCGGCCGGGCTCGCGTGCGCCGCCATGCTGCAGGCGAACGGCGTCCGCGCGCTGGTGGTCGAACGCGCTCCGGACGTCGGCTCCACCTGGCGCGCGCATTATGACCGGCTGCACCTGCACACCGAGCGGCGGCTCTCGTCGCTGCCCGGCCTCGAGCTGCCGCGCGCTTATGGCAAGTGGGTCCCGCGCGCGCAGGTGGTTGAATACCTCGAGAGCTATACAAAGCATTTCAATCTGCAAGTGAAGCACGGTGTCCAGGTCGAGCGCATCGATCGCGGCGGCGAGGCCTGGCGAGTGCTGACTGCCGGGGGGGCACTCCTGGCACGCGCCGTAGTGATAGCCACCGGATTCAATCACACTCCGCGACTGCCAATGGAATGGACTGGCACCTTCGCCGGGGAGCTTTTGCACTCCGCGGCATATAAGGTCCCAGATCCTTATCGAGCCCGCGATGTCCTGGTGGTGGGCACCGGGAACAGCGGCGCCGAGATTGCGGTTGACCTGGTGGAAGGCGGCGCTGCCCGCGTACGCGTCGCGGTGCGGACTCCGCCCAATATCTTGCGCCGCGAGGTTTTCGGCATCTCTTCGCAGCGGCTTGGACTCTCGATGAAGTTCCTTCCAGAACGCTGGCGCGACCCCGTGGCCAACGCCGTTCAGCGGCTCAGCATCGGAGACTTGAGCGCGCATGGACTCAAGGCATCTCCGCGAGGTCCTTATACGCGGGCGAGGGAAGGCCAGATCCCGATCCTCGATGTTGGATTCGTCTCTTCATTGAAACAGGGAAGGCTTTCGGTGGTCCCGGCGGTGATGGGCTTCGACGGCCGCGACGTCCTGCTGGAGGGCGGCGCGCGCATCCAGCCTGACGCGGTGATTGCCGCCACCGGCTATGCGCGGGCACTCGAAAAGCTGGTTGGCCATCTGGGCGTGCTCTCGAGACAGGGCCTGCCTCTGGAGCATGGTCCACGTCCGGCCGCGCCGCGCTTACACTTCATCGGCTATTCGAATCCGGTGAGCGGCAACTTGCGGGAGATCTCCATCGACGCGCGCACCCTGGCGCGCGCCGTCGCGCAGGAACTGGAGTTGGTCTCATGACCGATCTCACCCGCTTCTTCCATCCCGTGCTCGACACAGGCGCCCTGGGCCGCGACAAGCCGGTATTGGTGCACCTCAATAGCAGCCGGATTGCGCTCTTTCGCGATGCCCTGGGCGCGCCTGCCGCAGTGGACGA
Source organism: Deltaproteobacteria bacterium (assembly GCA_025358085.1). Taxonomy (GTDB): domain Bacteria; phylum Myxococcota; class Myxococcia; order Myxococcales; family 40CM-4-68-19; genus JANYKT01. Next base: position 42,521 of record JANYKT010000068.1, read on the forward strand.
CGCCTGCCCGCATCGGGCGGCGCCGCTCTCCATTGGCGCTGTAAAGGACGGGCGGCTGACCTGCGCGTACCACGGCTGGAACTTCGACGCGCAAGGCTGCGGGAAGAGCCCCGCGCAGCCAGGCCTGCGCAAGTGCGATACGACCTCCTATCAAGTGGTGGAGCGCTGGGGCACGCTGTGGCTCGCCGCGCGCGACGTGCCGCTCAGCGCATTCCCGGTGCTGGGCTGGGACGAGTTCCGCTTTGCCGGCACCTTTCACCGCGATTTCGACGCGCCGCTGCACGTGGTCCTCGATAATTTTTCCGAGGACGAACACTTTCCCACCGTCCATTCGCTGTTGGGCTGGGACACAGGCGGCCAAGGAGCAATCGAGTTCTCCGCCGATAATTTCGACGATCGCAGCGAGGTCCACTATCGCGGCCCGCAGCGCCGCCATTGGGCGCTGCCCATACTGGCAGTGAAAGCCGGTGACCAGTATTTCAATGATTGGGCCACTCGCTTCAATCCTGTGCACGCGGTCTTCAGCTTTCATTGGAAGGCGCCGGACACCGGGAAGAAGCGGCCGTTCCAGGTCACCACGGCGATCTTTCTGGTTCCGCAGAGCGAAGAGCGCACGCGGCTGTTTGCTTTCCTCTTTCTGCGAATTGATCCCGATTCGCTGCTGCGGCTGAGCTATCCATTGGTGCGCCATGTCGCGCTGCTGCTGGGCCGGCGCGAGATCGCAGCCGACGCGCGCATCTGCGCGCAAGTCCGCACGCCACTCTCGCTGCAGGGGCTGCGACTGGGGAAGTTCGACAAGCCGGTCATTCACAATCGTCGCTTGCTCGAGCAGCTCTACTTTGCTGCACCACGGCCGCGCCTGGCGGGGGTGCCGGTGTTGGGAGGCCACTGAAGGCGGCTGCATTGGACTTTCAAAACAAGAGCGAGGCAGAGAGGCGCACGGAGATTGGCAACTGAGACTCGGACAAGCCCTGACGATCACCGGGCAGCTGGGCCCGGCTATTGGAGAGATTGAAGAGATCAAGTGTCAAACTGGCATTGAACTCCTGATTGAGCTTGCGAGTGCCCGCAATCCTCAAATCGATTTCATTGACCAGCGCGGTCGCCTGCGCGGTCGCTTGATCGAAGAGCCGCAATGCCGCGCCCAGGCTCACCGACGTGCGCGCGTCCACCTCATAGAGATAAGCGAGATCCAGCTTGAAGACATTGGGCGCGTCATCGGCGGGCGGACCGTTGCGCAGGCGCGAGAGCGTATAACTGGCCGAGAGCAGGTAGTTCTCCCCGAAAGGTTTGCGCAACAGCAGCGTGACGCCGTCGTACTGGCGCTGGTCGAGCGAAGCGTGCTCGTAGACCGCGCCGGCCACCAGATCGCGGAAGACCTGCAACTCGAACCCTGCGGTGATTTGATCGGCGGTGGAAAGCGAGACCGTGGCCCGTGGAGTCAGCGCGTTGGCGGAGGTGGTGCGTCCCCACGATGCGAATGCGCGCGAGGTGCCGGCGCCGCGGAAGTCCCAGGAGAGGCCGACCCGCGGCAGAAGAGCGCGAATTGCCGATCGCTGATCGCGCTCGTACCGCAGGCCGGCGTCCAGCAACAGGTCATTGAACAGCCGGACCGAATCCTGCGCGAAGAAAGCCACGCTCGCGTCATTGCTGTCCTGCCGCAAAGCCTGCAAGCCGTACCTCAACTCGTGACGACCGAAAAGATTGGTCAAGCGCAGATCTCCGGCAATCCTGTCGAAATCGAACGCGTGCGACGAACCATTGGAGTCGTGGTGCCACGAGGCCACCGCCTGCACCAGGGAAGCCCGGTCCGAAAGCGCGCCGTCGTAGCGCAGCACTGTCTCGCTTCCGCCGCCGGCAGGGCCCGGGTTGCCGAAACCTTCCAGCGAGAGGAGCTGGCCGGCCGAGGGCGCCCAGTCGAGCTTCCCGATGAATTGAAACTGCCGCTCTCCGGCGAGGAACACCGGCGCGAAACCTCCATAGAAATAGAGGCGGTCGCGCAGCAGCGGACCGCCCATCTCGGCGCCGACGTCGAGGTCGGCGCTGCGACCCGTTCCGCTGCGGCGCGCGGCGTTGAAGGGCGAAACATTGGTGAAGACCGAGCCGTGCAGCGCATCGCCTCCCGAGCGCGTCGCGGCCTGCAACACCGCTCCCGCACCGCCGCCGTCCTCCGCGCGATAGCCAGCGCGCTTGATTTCGATCTCCTCGATAAAGTCCTGGAGCAACGGCGTTCCGACCCCGAAGCCGGCAGCGCCGTTCACCGGAGCGCCGTCGATTCGATAAGCATGCTCGGCCGGAGAAGCTCCATTGATGCTCTGGGCGCGCTGAACGCCGGGTAGTGCGACAAAGGCCGCATCGAAGCTCCGCAGATCGCGGCCATACGGGACCAGCGTGAGCTGCTGGCGCGAGAGGGTGCCGACGGTCGCGGCCGTCTGCGGAATGACGCCGGGCCGCGGCGCGGTGGTGAAGGAGAGCAGCTGACCTGTCTCGGCAAACAGCTCGACGCGAACCCGCACTACTTCGCCGAGCGGCACCGCCACTCCAGACTCGCTCAGCGCCTGGTAGCCGTCGCATTGCACGTCGAGGTCGAGCACTCCGGGAGGGAGCAGAGTCAGGACGAATTCGCCGTCGCTGTCGGCCGTGGCGCGCCGTGAACCTCGCAGAAATGGGCCCGCGGCGGTGATGACGGCGCCCGGCAGCGGCTCGCCGTTCTTGTGATCGACCACGCGGCCCGAGAGCGTGCCCGAAAGCTGCGCCTGCGCAGAAGCTGCGGCGAGGGCTGCGGCAACCACCAGCCCGGATGCGAACCTCGACAAAACGTGCCTCATGGCGCGGCACCCATAGCGCACGCTCTCGCAAAATGCTGAGCGCCAATGAGGGGGCGAGAACGATCCCGAATTCATTGGCACCGCAATTCGTTGACAGCTGTACAAGAGGGGGAACGCCGCCCAAAGTCATTGGCGAACGCGTTGACACGGAATCACTGCCTGTGTAGGTTGCGGCGCCTTTTAGCTGCCCCGTCGTTGTGAAGGTGCAGTTTCGATTCGTCTTCACCCAGCAGTCGTCCGATCCTTTTCGGAGGAAGTCAGCGCCATGGATTTCAGCCTTCTCGGGATGTGGCATTCGATGGGCATTCCCGCCCGCATGGTCGTGGCCACTCTCTCGATCATGTCCGTTTACTCTCTCAGCGTGATGGCCGAGCGGCTGTTCTCGTTCTCGCGCGCCAAGGAGCAAAGCCGGCGTTACGCCGAGAAGCTGCGCGACCTGCTGCCGGGCCACCAGATGGTCGAGGCGGCGCAGTTCGCAACCACCCTCAAGTACGGTCACATCCCCCGCGTGCTGGGCTCGGGAATCTCCGAGTACAACAGGGGCCGCGAGGCGCTGGCCAACCAGGGCCCGCACGACGTGGGCGAGTTCGATCTGGTCGAGGCCATCAATCGCTCCATCGATCGCAGCACCCTCCGCGTCACCGCCGACCTGCGCCGAGGCCTCTCGGGCCTCGCCACGGTCGCGTCGGCCGCCCCCTTCGTCGGACTGCTCGGTACGGTGCTCGGCATCATCACCGCCTTCCAGCTCATGGCCGCGTCGGGCTCGGGCGGTCTGGCATCGGTGTCGGCCGGTATCTCCGAGGCGCTCATCACGACGGCCTTTGGTCTGCTCGTCGCCATCCCAGCGCTGATGATGTTCAACTACCTCACCAACCGCGTCGAAGAGATGACGGTCGACATCGCCGACGCCTCCAACGAACTGGTGGACTTCTTCCTCAAGGAAGGCCGCTTCTCCGAGCCGCTGACCAATCCGGGAGCCAAGGCTCCCGCCCCGGGCGCGAAGGGCGTGAAGGTTTAATTCATGGGCATGGACGCCGGAGGGGCCAGGGGGGCGGTCAAATCGGACATCAACATCACGCCGCTCGTCGATGTGGTGCTGGTGCTGCTGATCATCTTCATGGTCATCACGCCCATGCTCCAGCGTGGCAAGAGCGTGCAGCTGCCCAAAGCCAAGCACGCCGCGGGCGCACCCAGCGGTCAAAGCTCTGAGCCCGCTTTCGTCAGCGTCACCAGGGATGGCCTGGTCTACCTTGAGCAGGACAAGCTGCCCGCAACCGATGAAGCGCTGCTGCAAGCGTTGAAAGACGCTGCGATTGGGCAAAAGCGCGTGATGGTCAAGGCCGACGTCGAGACCGAGTACGGCAAGGTCCGGCCAGTGCTCGACAAGGCGTCAAAGGCGAAGCTCAGGGGCGTGTCGCTCGCCGCTGAAGAGTTGAAGGGAGCGAAGTAGCCATGAGCATGGACGTTGGGGCCAAGAAGGGCCCGCGCTCGGACATCAACATCACGCCGCTGGTGGACGTGGTGCTGGTGCTCTTGATCATCTTCATGGTGCTCACGCCGCTCATGGAGAAGGAGCTCGGCGTTCGCGTTCCGGAAGTGCAGGATCCCGCGCAGATTGTGGAACCTCCGCCGCCCGACATGGTCCAGGTCATGTTCAAGGTGGACGAGTCCGGCAACTTCCACATCAACAATGAGACCCTGACCGACGCGAACCTGCAGGACCGGCTCAAGGCGTACTACCGCCAAGCCAAGTCCAAGGAAGCCTCGCAGGGCCCGCCGGTCATTTTCTTCGACGCCGACGACAAGACCAAGTACGTGCGCGCCGTCAAGGCTCTCGACGCCATTCGCGACAGCTCGCCGGGTTGGACCATCGGAATGCTGACCGAGCAGATCAAGGCCGAGGCCGCTGCGCCTGCCCCGGTTCCAGGTGCGGCCACTCCCGCACCGGGAGACCCGGGATCACCGGGAGCGCCTGCCGCACCCGGAGACGTGGGATCACCGGGAGCTCCTGCCACACCGGCCGACGCAGTTCCGCCGGCAGCACCGGCCGCGCCTGCTCCACCAATCGCGCCCAAGCCGTAAGAAAACTTGGGGGGCGGTGCTCTGCCTCTCAGGTTGCATCCTCGCAACCTAAGCGCTGGAGCCTTTGCCACCGCGACGGCCGCCACGGCGACGTCGCCGGGGGCGATCGCCGCGCGGGCCGGGTGCGTCGGTGACATCCGGCTCGAGCAGCGAAAGGTCCTGGCCGGCGAAGATAGCCTGCCATCGCGCGAGTTGGTCTTTGCCGCGCTCGGTCGCGGCGACCGAAAGTTCAAAGACCGCGAGGGCCTCGGGAAAGATGCTCTGCTTGGCAAAGTCCTGCGGCTTGCCGCGCCGCTTGCGCCGCTCACCCGAAAGGATGGGCTGCGCGAGCAGGATCATGCGCGTCCGCTCCGCGATGCGCCGCGGGAGCCGCGCGGTCCGCACCATCTCTGCGAGCACGATCTCGGGCGCCACCACAGTGTGCGGCAGCGACCAAGGCTGTACGTCAGCGGGACCGACCGGGAACGAGGGCACGGCGGGACCGCCCAGGCGCTCGTCGTGCGGCTCGTCTTGGCGGAGCGCGCCCTCGGGCAGCGGCGCGTGCGCGGGGTCCTCACCGTCGCCGCCGGCGACCTTGCGCTCGTCGGCCGATTCCTCTTCCGCGGCGTCTTCTTCAAGCTCTTCAGAAAGCGCCTCGAGCTCTTCGTCCAGCTCGTCGTCGTCTGGTTCGGCGGCGCCGCCGACCGGAGGCTCGCTGCCGTCGACTGCGTTCTGCGGCCCTTCGCCGTCGGCGGTCGCCAGCGCTGCGTCAGACTTGGGCGGCCGCGGACCCGCCCGCGGAATGGGCCCCTTGGGAGCGCCATCACGCGGCAGTGGCATCAACAATGTCGCGAGCAGGACCGCGTCCGAGGGGACCTCGCCCACTCGAACGTGGGCGTCCAGTGCCTCGAGCGCGCGCAGGTGGCGCTCGGCGGCCTCTGGCCCCAACTGCTCGAGGTGCACCGCCACCGGCGGCAGCAGAATCTTCAGGGCGCCGACCTCGCGCAAGAGTTCGAAGCAGCGGCGCGCCGCGCTCGAGCGCACCAGCTTGAGCACTTCTTCCAGCACGCGCGGCGGCGCGCAGCGCGGGATCTCGTGCACGTGCTGCTTCATGGCGGCGAGCGTGGCCGGCTCTAGATCGCAGCTGCATTTGGCGGCAAAGCGGATGGCCCTGAGGATGCGCACCGGATCTTCGCGCATACGCACGTCGGGGTTGCCGATGGTGCGGATGAGCCGGTGCTTCAAGTCGGTCATGCCATTGACGTGATCGACCACCCGGCCAGTGTCCAGATCGTAGAAGAGCCCGTTGACCGTGAAGTCGCGCCGCCGCGCGTCCTCTTCGGCATTGCCGAAGACGTTGTCGTGGCGGATGAGCAGGTCCTTCGGGAGATCGGTCAGTTCGTCGAGCGGGTTGGCGCGGAAGGTCGAGACCTCGACGATCTTGCCGCCCTTGAAGAAGACGTGCGCCAGCCGGAAGCGCCGGCCGATCAGGCGGCAGTTGCGGAAGGTATCCTTGACCTGCTGCGGATGGGCAGAGGTCGCGATGTCGAAATCTTTGGGACGCAGGCCGAGAAGCAGGTCGCGCACGCAGCCGCCAACGAGGTACGCCTCGTGACCCGCACGACGCAGCCGCCGGACCGTCTTGACGGCGTCGGGGTCGAGCAGCTCTTCCGGGATCTCGGGGCGCCCTGGGGCAGCGCTGGGGGTATCGTTCGACAAGCAGGCCGCTACCTAGACTGAAGCTGGCCCCGGGTCAACCGAAAGCCTTCGCCTGCGCGCCGATTGTCCCTTTTTGAAGCCGTACTAGCTCGAAGCTGCCCGCTCGGCGCGCGACCTGCTCGGAGCGAATGGCATGACGTTGGATACCCGCCCATTCGACCTCTGTTGAATCTGGGCCGCTGTCTGAGGTCCAGGCCTGTCCCGCTCAGCCTGGCGGCCACTCCATAGGTCGGCCGCCGAGGACGTGCAGATGGAGGTGGAAGACGGTCTGGCCGGCGTCGGGGCCGCTGTTGATCACGGTGCGAAAGCCGCTCTGCAGGATGCCGGTGTCGCGCGCGACCTGCACGGCAAGCGCATGCATGGCGCCCAGCACGTCAAAGTCGGTGAGGTCGCCGAGCGACGCGAAGTGCGCGCGCGGAATCACCAGTGCGTGCGTCGGCGCGACCGGGCGAAGATCGGGAAAGGCAAGCGCATGCTCATTGAACGCGAGCACCTTCACCGGGATGTCGCCGCGCGCGATCTTGCAGAAGAGGCAATCATTCATCGGCACTCCTTACGGATTGGACCTGGAACGACCTAGAACAGCTTCTTGCTGTCGAGCAGCAGAGTCACCGGGCCTTCGTTGACCAGGGTGACTTGCATGGTGGCGCGGAAGACGCCCTCTTGCACGGTCAGGCCGCGCTCGCGGCATAGCGTGCAGAAGCGGTCATATAAGGGCTTGGCCAATTCGGGCGGTGCCGCGGCGGTGAATGCCGGCCGCCGGCCGGTGCGCGCGTCGCCCAGCAGCGTGAACTGGGAGATGGCGAGCAGGCCCAGGCGCAGGTCCAATGCCGACCGGTTCATTTTGCCCTGCTCGTCCTCGAAGATGCGCAGTTCGACCACTTTGGCGGCGAGCCAGACAGCGTCCTCCAGGGTGTCGCCCTGGGCCACACCGACCAGTACGCAGAGACCGGCACCAATGGCGCCGGTCACTCTGCCGTCTACGCTCACGGAGGCAGACGAGACCCGCTGGCAAACGGCACGCATCGCAAAACTTCTCTAGCACTCTCGCGATGCCTTGCGGCTGCTTCAGGTGGCTTTCAGTGCTTCGAAGTGTCGGGCGCCTTCTGCGGATCGAGCGTCTCGAGGAGGTTCGCCAACTCGTCCGCGTGCTCCTCCTCGACTTCCAGGATCTTCTCCATCAGGCGCCGCGAAGTGGGGTCGCTGTCGCCGAAGAAATGAATCATCTCCAGATAAGACTCGATGGCGATGCGCTCGGCGATCAGGTCTTCCTTGATCATATCGAGAAGCGTTACGCCCTCTGCATATTGCGCGCGGCTGCGCATCAGCAGACCTTCGGGGCTGAAGTTCGGCGCGCCGCCGAGCTGGCGAATACGCTCGGCGATCCAGTCGGCGTGCTCCTGCTCCTCGAGCGCATGCTCCATGAACTCATCGGCCACGGACTGGGAGTGGATACCGGAAGCCATATAGTGATGGCGGCGATACCGCAGGGTGCAGACGATCTCGGTCGCCAGCGCTTCATTCAAAAGCTTCTCGGTGAGCTTGAGATCGCCCTTGTACTGGGGCGTCACGGCGCCCTTCATCACGTGCTCGCGCGCGCGGCGCTGGATTTCCTTGATGTCGGTGAGAAAAGGCGTCGCAGTCGGGTCATTCATAGGTCTCGCTCCAGAGGTCGAGTGTCTGCCTGCAAAAGTCAGGATGAGGCAGCTCATCGGCAAGCCTTGCTGCTTGCCACTGAGGCCACTTCCGTGTCAGACGAGGCCACCTCATGGCGCTGTCGACCGGCTTCATGCACCACGCGCAACGATTGATTGCCGCCAATACGGTCTCGGCGAATGGCACCTTGGCGGCGGCGGACGTGCTTCAGCCGCTCTATGAGCATGCAAGCCTGCCCACGCTTCGGCAGGTGGTCGACGGTGTTCACGTCAATGTCCTGGCGGGTCCCGGAGGCATGGATACTCCCGCGCCGGGCGGCGTGCTGTTCGTGACGCACCTCGATACGGTGCCGTCGGGGCCGCTCGAGCGCTGGACCACGGACCCATGGACGCTGACCGAAAAGGGCGGCTACCTGCACGGGCTCGGCGTGGCCGACGTCAAGCTGGACGCGCTCTGCAAGGCCGAGGCTGCGCGGCGCGTGCAAGGATTTGAGTTGAAGCGGCCGTTCTGGCTTTTGGGTACCTATGGCGAAGAGGTCGGACTCAAAGGCGCACGACATTTCGTACAATCAAAAGAATTCGAAATCATCCGCCCGCGCTGGGTGCTGTGCGGCGAGCCCAGCGAGCTGAAGCAAATTCACGCGCACAAGGGCTATGCGGTGGTGAAGGTGACGGTGATTGATCGCAAAGCGCGACTGGTCTCGAGCGCGGGCCCGGGCGTCGAGGAGCTGCGCTTCGCCGGCAAGGCGGCCCACAGCTCGACGCCGCAGCTGGGAATCAATGCCATTCAAAGAGCGCTGGCCTGGGCCAAGTCGTCGGGCACGCCGGTGATCGCGGCGAGCGGTGGCTCGTCCAGCAATGTGGTCCCGGCCGCGTGCGTACTGAAGGTGCCGACGCCGCGCGACCGCGGTGAGCCTGCGCCGGACGAGGTCAAGTTCCTCCCGGCCACCGCGCTCAAGCCGAACCTGTGGCGCGCGTTGATGACCGCCGGCGCGCTCGAAGAGCTGTGGCAGCAGCAGCTCGCAAAGCTGCAGCCCTCGAGCGACGCGCTCTTCGATCCGGCGGGCGCGGTGGGCGGCGTCAATCTGCTGGAGTGCGTCGACGCTCCTGCGCCGGCCCCGGACGCGGTCTACGGCACCGGCGAAGTTTCAGCGAGCTTCGACGCGCGCCTGCTGCCGCAGCATGACCCCGAGACGCTGCTCAAAGCTTTCGAAAGCGCCGCGCACACCTGGGTCGCGGGCCTGGGCCGCGGCGAGCTCGAGCTGCGCCTGACTGTCGAGCGCAACGCGGGCGGCATGGCGCCGTCCGAGGACAGCGAGCTCGTCAAAGCCGTGGGCCGGGTCTTGGAGCGGCACGGGCTCGAGCCAACGCCGCGCGCCAAGCCCACCAGCACCGAGGGCGGCATCTTCGCGCGTGCGGGCTGCGAGGCCATCGTCTTCGGTCCGGGGGTCTCCACCGGCAATGCGCACACCGCCAACGAGCGCATTGAAATGGCGCAGCTCGAGCGGGCGTGCGATTTGTACGAGGCCCTGATTCACGAGCTGTGCGGAGCCTGACCGTGTACGTCATTCGCGATGTCCAGAAGAGCGACCTGCGCGGCCTGAAGAAGCTCGCGCACGAGCTCGACACGGTGAACCTGCCCAATGACGAGCGCATGCTCTCGAGCGCCATCGAGAAGTCGTGCCGCTCGTTCCACGGCCAGCAGCGCGACCCGTTCAAGCGCGAGTACCTCTTCGTGCTGGAAGACGTGCGCACCGAGCGAGTGGTCGGAACTTCGCTGATCATCGCGCAGCACGGCACCCGCGACGCGCCGCACATCTTCTTCGACGTCTACGAGAAGGAGCACTACAGCGCGAGCGTGGACAAGCATGTGAAGCACCGCGTGCTCTCCATCGGCTACAACTTCGACGGTCCGACCGAGATCGGCGGGCTGGTGGTGGACCCGCAGTTTCGCGGCCAGGGAAAGCCAGGCAAGCAGCTCAGCTACGTGCGGTTCCTTTTCATTGCCATGCACCGCGCGCGCTTCTGCGAACGCATCCTGGTCGAGCTGTTGCCACGGCTGGAAGAGGACGGGCGCTCGCCGTTGTGGGAGGCGCTGGGCCGCAAGTTCACCAGCTTGAGCTACCAGGAAGCGGACCGCCTGAGCCGCGAGAACAAGGAATTCATCCAACAGCTGTTTCCGCCCGGCGAGATCTACGCGACGCTCTTCTCGCAGAAGATCCAGGACGCAATCGGCGAGGTCGGTCCCGAGACCGCCGGGGCTAAAAACATGCTGACCAGGATTGGCTTCCGCTACGACGAGCGGATCGATCCCTTCGACGGCGGGCCGCATTACTCGGCGCCGACGGAGAAGATCGAGCCGATTCGTAGATACCGGCGCGCCAAGCTCTCGGCGACGCCGCTGGTCGATGACGGCGACACACAGCTGGAAGATCTCCTGGTGAGCGTCGAGCGCTCGACCGGCCGCAACCGTTTCCGCGGCGTGCGGACAAGCTGCACCTTCCGCGACGCCGAGGTACAGCTTCCGCAGGAGGCCATCGACGTTCTCGAGGCGAAGCCCGGCGAGCGGCTACACACCATTCCTTTCGAGACCTGAAGTGGACCTCATCGCTGGACGCTGGGCAGACGCGGCAAGACCGGACGGCGAGCTGGAGAACCGCTCGCCCGCCGATCTGACCGCGGTGCTTTCGCGCCACGCCTTCGCGCTCTCGCAGGTGGACGCAGCGGTCTTTGCCGCGCGCGAGGCCCAGCCGGCCTTTGCAGCGTGGCCGGTGGCCAGACGGGCCGAGCTCGTGCGCACCATCGGCAAGGTGCTCAAGCAGCATGAAGAAGAGCTCGCGCGCGCCATCGCGCTCGATGTCGGAAAACCGCTCTGGGAGGCGCGCACCGAAGCGCAGGCCTGCGCGGCCAAGGCGGGCATCACCGCGGAAGACGGCCTGCGGCTGGTCGCGCCCTACCCGCTCAGCGCGCCGGGGCAGGCCGCTGCCGAATGCCGCTTCCGCCCGCTCGGAGTACTTGCCGTTTTGGGGCCGTTCAATTTCCCGGTCCACCTCCCGAACGGGCACATCCTGCCCGCGCTCGCCTGCGGGAATGCAGTGGTCTTCAAGCCCAGCGAGATAGCTCCCCACGCCGCCGAGGTGTATGCCCGCTGTCTCCAGGAGGCGGGCGTGCCGGCGGGCATCTTCAACCTGGTGCAAGGCGGCTCGCGGACGGGCGCCGCGCTGGCCGCGCACCCGCAGGTCGACGGCGTTCTCTTCACCGGCAGCTGGGGCGTTGGCCAGGCCATCGCGCGCGCGACGCTGGGGCAGACGAAGCTGCTGGCGCTGGAGATGGGCGGCAAGAATGCGGCGCTCATCCTCGAGGACGCAGACCGCGACAAGGCGCTCTACGACACGCTCTTTTCCGCCTTCGTCTCGGCCGGGCAGCGCTGCACCGCCGCCTCGCGCGCGATCGTGGTCGGAGCGCCCGGGCGCGCCGATGCCTTCGCGCGCCGCATCGCCGCGCTGGCCGCGAAGCTCACCGTCGGCCACCCGCTCGATGACGGCGTCTTCATGGGGCCGCTCGCTTCCGAGGCCGCATTGCTCAAGTTCGAGCAGGGCCAGCCACGGGACTTCAGCACAGAGACAGTGCTGGCTTCGCGGCGCCTGGAGCCGCGCGGACTTCGCGGCTGTTACATCACGCCCGGCGTGCATCGCATTCACCAGCGGACCGGCAGCCCGTACGAGACCGAAGAACTGTTCGGGCCGGACCTCGCGGTGCACGCGGCTTTGACGGTGGATGAAGCCGTGCAGATCGCCAACGCAACCGAGTACGGCCTGGCGGCGAGCGTGCACACCGCCAGCAACGAGAGCTTCGAGCGCTGCCTTCGCGACCTCGAGTGCGGCGTGGTGAACTGGAACGCGCCCACCGTCGGCGCGAGCGGGCGGCTGCCATTCGGGGGGCTGAAGAGGAGCGGCAACCATCGGCCCGCGGCGCTCTGGAGCACGCTCTACTGCACTGCCCCCGTCGCGGTGCTCAAGGGCGAGCCGGCGCTCGACCGCAAGAAGCTTGCCCCCGGCGTGAGCTGGGTCGACGACATCGTCGCCGTCAACGGTGGCCCGGTCGCGGTCGCAGACCCGGCCACAGCGCTGGTAAACGAGTGAGCGACTCCGCGCTGCGCGTCGTGGTCGGCACCGCGGGTCACGTCGATCACGGCAAGACCGCGCTGGTCAAGGCTCTCACCGGCATCGACACCGACCGGCTGCCGGAAGAGAAGCGCCGGGGCATCACGCTGGAAGCGGGCTACGCGCACCTGAATCTGCCGGGCATCGGCACCGCGGGCGTGGTCGACGTCCCGGGCCACGAGCGCTTCCTGCGCGCCATGGTGGCCGCCGCGGGCGGCATCGATGTCGCGGTGCTTTGTATCGCCGCGGACGAGGGCCCGATGCCGCAGACCCGCGAGCACCTCGACGTGCTGCGGCTGCTGGGCGTGCAGGCCGGCGTGATCGCGCTGACCAAGGCGGACCTGTTGCCGCTCTTGGGCGCGGACCATCGCGAGCTGCTCCTGCTCGAGCTGCGGGAGCTGGTGCAGGACACCTTCCTGGCCGAGGCGCGCATCATCGAATGCTCGGCTCGCACCGGCGAAGGGCTCGATGCGCTGAAGGCCGCCATCGCCAGCGCGGTCCAGGCGCGCGCGCCGCGGCCGGAGCAGGGACCGCTCTTCCTGCCGCTCGACCGGTCTTTTGCGGTTAAAGGTTTTGGCACCGTCATTACTGGGACTCTCTTTTCGGGCTCGCTCGCGGCCGGTGACGAAGTCGATCTGGTCGGCATGGGCGCGCGCTCGAAAAGCATCCGGGTGCGCGGGGTGCAAGTGCACGGCGCCGCGGTCGAGAAGGCGCGCGCGGGCCAGCGCACGGCGGCAAATCTGGCCTCGCTGGAAGTGCAGGACGCACCGCGCGGAGCGGCCCTGGTAGCGGCTGGAACGCTCGAGTCGGTGGGCCTGGCGCAGATCCTCGATGTCGAGCTGGAGCTGCTCCCGTGGGCCTCCCGAGCGCTGAAAAACCGGGCGCGGCTGCTGGCTCACATCGGCACGGCGCAGGTGGCGGCGACGGTGGCACTGATCGATCGCGCGGAGGTCGCGCCGGGCGAGCGCGCTTTGGCGCAGCTGAGACTCTCGCAGCCCACCGCGGCGCTCGCGGGCCTGCGCTTCCTGGTGCGTGGCGCGCTCCCCAAAGGCGAGGACAAGGCTCCGCAAAAGAACACGCCGCGATCGCACGCGAGCACGCTGGGCGGGGGCCGGATCCTCTCGGTCGCACCGAGAAAACGCCGGCAAAGCAAAGTCGACGTAGCCGCGCTGCAGGCGCTCGCGGGCTCGGACGCGCTCGCCCAGGCCGACCAGCTGCTGCTCGAGGCAGGCTATCCCGGTGCCTCGCCGCAGCTGCTTGCCGCGCGCGGCGCCTTCACGCAGAAGTCTGCTGGCACCGCGCTCGAGCGGCTGGCGCAGTCCGGTCGTGCGCTGCTCTTTGATCGCGACGCGCGCCTGTTCGCGCATGCACAAGTGCTGGAGTCGCTGGAGGTGAAGATACTGCTGCGTCTCAATGAGCATGCGGGCCAGATCGATCCGTCGGTCGGCCGCGAGGAGCTGCGGCAGCGGACCGGCTCCCCTCCGACGCGGCTGTTCGGCCGGGCGCTTTCGGCACTGGAGGGACGCGGCGAACTGCGCGCCGATGCCGAGCGGGTCAGGCCGCCGGGCGCGGTGGGGAAGTTGACCGGACCCAATGCGGACGCGCAGGAAAAACTGGCGAGCCTGCTCGACGAGGCAGGGCTTTCGCCGCCGCGCGTGGCCGAGCTGCCGGCTCTGATCGGAGAGACCCCGCAGCGGACGCAGGCGTTCCTCAAGTCGCTCCATACAGCGGGCCGCGCCACGCGCGTGAGCGAGGAGCTCTGGTTCGGAACCGCTCCACTGCAGGAGCTGCGCAAGCGTCTGGTCGTGCACCTCGGCAGCCACGCCTCCATTGATGCGCAGGGCTACAAGGAGCTGACCGGCCAGAGCCGCAAATTCACCATTCCCATCGCCGAGTATTTTGACAGTGAGAAAGTCACGCTCCGGATCGGCGACAAGCGCGTCCTGCGCAAGGGAGGCGTCTCGTGAGCTTCGAGGACACGCTCGTCGACGGCCTTCCGGTGCCCGCCTGCGTAGTGCGCGGGGGCCGCATCGTCGCCGCGAATGAGCGGCTGGCGGCGCTCTTGGGTCGCGACCGAGCGACGCTGCTCCTCTCGGCCGATCCTTTCGGGGATTTCGTCTCCACCGAGGACGCCGCGCGAATGGCCGAGCGCCACCGCGCGCGCGTGCGCGGCGAAGCGGTCCCCGACGACTATGATTTCACCGCCCGCCACGCAGACGGTTCGGCCATGCATGGCCGCGCCCGGGTGGGGCCGTTCCCGCTCGCCGGCGAAGGCGCAATGCTCTTGCTCTGCACCGACGAGAGCGAGCGCGAGCATGACAGCGGCCTCATCCGTGGCTTCGTGAACGTGGCGGTCCACGCGCAGCGCGAGACCACCGTCGATGATCTATTTCGCGTGGTGCGCGAGAAGCTCGCCGAGCTGGGCCTGACCTTCACGCTGATGGCGGTCGAGCCTCAGGGCTATCGCGTCCTGGGCCAGGCGACCGGACCGTTCATGCAGCTGATCCGGAACCGCTGGCCCACCTGGATTCCGCCCGGCGCTTTTCGCATCGGAGGGCCGGACGGCCAGCAGGGGCTCTTGATCGACGACTTGCCGGGATTGGTGGCGCAGGCATTCGACTCAGCGCGGATGCCTGCGTTGGCCTCCGAGGTCCGCGCAGTGGTGGCCGCGATCCCGGTTGAAGGCGGCACCGGCTACCTCCTCTCTTCGACCGGCGAACACCTCGACCGCACGGTCGCCAGCGCCTTCGGCCTCTTCGGCAAGCAGCTCGGCGCGGCCATCGACAACGTGCGCCGCCTGACACAGCTGCGGCGCGGCAACCGCGAGCTGCGCGCCGTCAACGAGGTGGCCTTCGCCAGCGCGACGCTCGGGTCGGGCCGCGCCCTGCAGGCGGCGCTCGAGCAGCTGATCGACTCACTCGACCTCGACAGCGCTGCACTCTTTCGGCATGCGCCGTCCGGCGAGCTCGAGTTGATCGGAGAGCAGGGGTTCGGGCCGGGCTGGGCCGAGGGCATCGCCGCCGACCGGGAGTCGCCATGGACGGAAGCCGCGGCCGCCGGCCAGCCAGTGCTGTTCCAGCTCGACGACGCTGGCCGCGTGAACGCGCGGGGCCGCCGGGTGGGGACGCCGGCCGGCGGCCATCCGCGGCTGGGTTCGACGCCGACGCTGCAGTCGCTCGAGCCGCCCAGCTGCATCGCGCTGCCGCTGCAGATCTCAGACCAGGTCAACGGCGTGCTGATTGCCGCGAGGCAAGGGCGGCCGCTCAACGACGACGATCTCCGGCTGCTCACCACGGTCGCGGCGCAGGTGGCGGTGGCACTGCAGAACGCGACGCTGCTGGAGCAGGCGCGCCGCCGGGTGGACGAGCTGTCCCCTCTGCTGGAGCTGGGGCACGAGGTGGTGGGCGCGCTGGACCTGACGGGGGTGCTGCAGCTCGCGGCCCGCGTGGTCGCGCGCGTTCTGCGCTGCGCGTGCGCGTTCGTTTTCCTGCCCGATCCGGGTGGCGAGCTCCTGCGCGTCCACGCGGCTCACGATCCAGAGATGCCTTCCTCGGTAGGCGTCACGCTTCCGGTGAGCGGCAAGTCGCTGACCGCGGCTGCGTTCGTCAGCCAGAAGCCGCAGTGGACCACGAACGCCGCCGCGGACGCGCGCATCGACCCCGCCCTGGCGCGCGTCGTGGGCTGTCACTCGACGCTCGCGGTGCCACTCTTGTCGCACGACCGGTCGCTGGGTACGCTCGCCCTGATCGAGCGAACCGGGCGCGTCTTCGATGACCAGGACGTGCGGCTCGCTACCCACGCGGCCCAGCTGATCTCCGCGGCCATCGAGAATGCGGAGCTGTTCGACCACGAGAGGCGGCGCGGCGATGAAATGGCGCTGCTGCAAACCGACCTGCGAAAGAGCTACGCCCAGCTCGCCCGTACGCAGGCTGAGCTGATCGATCGCGAGCGACTCGCGGCGCTGGGCGAACTCTCTGCATCGATCGCGCACGAGGTGCGCAATCCGCTCGGCGTCATCTTCAATTCGATGGGAAGCCTGCGCCGCATCCTCCGCCCCACGGGCGACGTCGCGCTCCTGATCGGCATTGTCGAGGAGGAAGCGGACCGGCTCAATCGGATGGTCGGCGATCTGCTCGACTACTCGCGGCCGCTCCAGCCGGCGCTGCAGCCGGTGGAGTTGCGCGCGCTCATCGAGGAGGCAATCACGGCCGCGCGGCTGCAGGCGGGCGCGACGGTGGGGGCCCCGGTCGCGGCCACCGTGCAGATCGCCAAGGAAGTTGCCACGATCCGCGCCGACGGACGCCTGCTGAGACAGGCACTCATCAATCTGTTTCTGAATGCCTTCCAGGCGATGCCGAAAGGTGGCCGACTCAGCGTCAAGGCGCGTCTCGGCGACCTCGATGGCGTGCCCGCCGCGGATATCCTCATCGCGGACACGGGTCCCGGCATACCGCCCGATACCCGTGGCCGCATCTGGCAACCGTTCTTCACCACCAAGGCAACCGGCACCGGCCTCGGTCTCGCGGTCGTGAAACGCATCGTCAACGGGCATGGCGGCAGCATCGAGCTCTCGCGAGCCGATGCTTTCGCCGAGTTCCGCCTCTACCTGCCTATCGGGACGTAGCCGTCTCGCGAGGAGAGCGGCCCATCGCCTTGCCAGTCGGCTTGCCCGTTGAGAAGGCCTTGGCCAGCCGCGCGCCGGCCCACTGCTCGGCCTCCTTCGCTTCGGGCACCGCTGCGCCCATGCCGAAGAATTCGTGGGTCACGCCCTTCCATGTCTTCTGCTCGACCCGCACGCCCGCGGCCTTGAGCTGCTTCGCCAGCAGCTCGCCTTCCGAACGAAGCGGGTCAATTTCCGCCGACACGATGGAGGTCTCTGGCATGCCCTTCAGGTCGGCACTCACGAGGGAAATGCGCGGGTCCTTCCCGTCGGCCGGGGTGTTCAGATACTGCTTGAAGAACCAGGCCATCATCGGCTTGTTCAGCGGCTTCGCGTCCGCGTTCTCCTGGTACGACGCGGTGTTCATGTCATAGCCAGAGACCGGGTAAACGAGCAGCTCGTGCACCGGCATCTGCAGCTTCTGGTCGCGCGCCGCCATCGACACCGACGCAGCCAGGTTGCCGCCCGCGCTCTCGCCCGCTACCGCAATGCGAGCCGGATCGCCGCCGAGCGACGCTGCATTGGCGAGCACCCACTGGTACTCGGCGAGGGCGTCTTCATGCGCCGCCGGGAACTTGTTCTCCGGCCCGTTGCGATAATCGACGGAGACGATGATCGCGTGCGTGAGGTTTGCGAGCGCCCGCGGCGTCGCGTCATAAACGTCCTTGCTTGCGATCACCCAGCCGCCACCGTGGAAGTAAAGGATCAAAGGCAGCGTGCTGCCGGTCCCTTTCGGCGTGTAGATCCGCGCCGCCTGCTTCCCCGCGGCGCCCGGAATCATCGTGTCTTCCACCTTTTCAACGGACTCCGGCGCGGTGCTCTTGCCTTGGTCCTTGAGCACGCCTTTGACCGCGTCGGCCGGGGTCGGCTGCTTGCGCGCTTCGACGGCGGTCAGGGTCTCAGTGGGCTTGCCGCCGAGCGTACCAAGCTTGTCGAGGACCTTCTGCATTTCGGGCTGCGCGGGAGCAGCGGCGAGTGCTGCCCCGGCACAGAGGCTGACGAGAATAAGATTTTTCATTTGCGGGTCTCCAATAGGAACTATGTGTTTAAAAAATGTAGGTCATGAGCGGACGCGGCACAGGCCCTTGCGAAAGCGTTGCTCGACGGCGCCCGATCTGCGAGTGATGGGGCGTGACCACGGACGAGAAAGTAGACGCCGCGCCAGCAGGAACCGCACGAACAACGCCGCGCGGACCGCGCATCCTCATCGTCGACGACCAGCGCAACATGCGCACCACCACGGCGCTGGTCCTGCGGCAGCAAGGTTATGACGTCGCCGAGGCCGAGAGCGGCGAGGCGGCCCTCTCCTGGCTGCTCGCCGAACCCTTCGACGTGGTGCTGACCGACCTCAAGATGGCGCCGCTGGACGGACTCGCCGTGCTGCGGGGCGCGCTGGAGATCTCGCCGTCGACACAAGTGATCGTCATGACCGGTTATGGAACGGTCGAGAGCGCGGTGTCGGCGATGCAGAACGGCGCGCACGATTACATCTCCAAGCCATTCAAGGAGACTGAGCTTCTGGTGCGCGTGCAGCGCGCCCTGGAGAAGCGCCGGCTGCTGGTCGATGTCGGCCTCTTCTCCGACGAGTTCCGCGAGCGCTACAAGCTGGACGCGCTGGTGGGCCGCTCGGCGCCGATGCGCGATTTGTTGACCCGCCTGGTCCGCGTCGCGCCGACCGACGTGACCGTGCTGATTACCGGTGAGAGCGGGACCGGCAAAGAATTGATTGCCCGCGCCATCCACGCCAATTCCAAGCGCGCAACGCGGCCGTTCATGCCGGTCAATTGCGCGGCCATCTCCGAATCGCTGCTCGAGAGCGAACTCTTCGGGCACGTCAAGGGAGCCTTCACCGGCGCCGTCAAGCTGCGGCAGGGCCTGCTGGAGGAGGCCTCCGGCGGGACCTTCTTCTTCGATGAGATCGGCGAGACCACGCCGGCTTTCCAGGCCAAACTGCTGCGCGTTATTCAAGAGCACGAGATTCGCCGCGTCGGGGACAACGCCTCGATTCCCGTCGATGTCCGCGTGATTGCCGCGACCAATCAGGATCTGCGGGTCGCCATCTCCGAGAAGCGCTTTCGTGAAGACCTCTTTTATCGATTGAATGTGGTGCCGATGATGGCGCCGCCGCTGCGCGAGCGCCGCGAGGACATTCCTTCGCTGGCGCAACACTTCATTACCCGCTTCAACCAGCGCAACGGCACCCGGCGCACGCTGACGCAGGGCGCGCTGCAGAAGATGGTCGGCCACGAATATCCCGGCAATGTGCGCGAGCTGGAAAACGTGGTCGAGCAGGCGGCGGCGCTCTCGCGCGCCGATGAGATCGAAGCCGAGGACGTCTTCCTCGAGCAGCCCACCGAGAAGACGCCGGCCTCCGGCATCCGCACGCTCGCGCAGGAGGTGGACGACGCCGAGAAGCAGGCCATCTCGATGTCGCTCGAACGCAACGAGGGCGCGCTGGAGAGGGTGGCGCGCGAGCTGTCTGTCTCCTCGACCACGCTGTGGCGGAAGATGAAGCGCCTGGGGCTGCGGAAGGAGTGACCGCTGGCTGTCGCGAGGGGGTGGCTTGCATCCGCCCGACCGCTCTGCTCAATGCGAAGCGCTTCATTCCGTGACCTCCTCCGGCTGGAGCGACAACCGCTATCAGAGGGGTGCGCCATGGAAGCTCCGAATCGCAGCCGCTGCCGTCCTCGCCTCAATCCCCTCCGGCGCGAGCGCCTTCGCCGGCGCCACCGTCATGTTCGCTCCGAGGAAGGCGAGACCACTTTGCTGCTCGACGGCAACAAGCTGCGCACCGAGGGGCTGGGGCCGAACCACTCCGGCATCATGATCTACGACGGCGACATGCAGGTGATGTCCATGCTCGACGTCGAAGCGAAGACGTACACGGAGATGACGCCCGCCAGCACGAAGGCGCAGATGGGCGCGGTGCACGACCAGATGAAGAACAAGACGGCCGGGATGACGCCGGAGCAGCGCGCGCAGATGAAGGCCGCGATGTCCCGGATGGATCCCAAGCGGATGGAAGCGATCATGGGCGGGCAGGACCGGTCGCCGCAGGCCGCGGCGCCGAAGAAGACTTTCGAGAAGACCGGGAAGCAGCAGACCGTGGCCGGCTTTCCCTGCGAGGGCTATCGCCAGCTGAGCGGGGGACGGGTCGAAGCGCAGGGGTGCCTCATTCCCTGGAGCAAGGGCGCGGTGTCGAAGGCGGACCTGGGCTCGATGGAGAAGCTGCAGGCCTTCATTCAGGAGGGTGCGCGCGGCATGATGGGCGGCAACCCGTTCGTGCAGATTGGCGACATGCCCGGGATGCCGAGGGAGTGGGCCATGCTCGAGGAGGGCGTGTATCCGTGCACGTCCGCCAGATCGACTTGGCCGCGCGCGACGCGTCGATAGCGCAGTTGCAATCGCAGGTCGGGCCACAGCCTCGATACCCAAGGCCACGGCGCAGGTACCGCGCCGGCTGGGCCCGCTGCAGTAGTTGATTAAACCAGGGCATATTGGTGCTGCAAGCGTTTGCAAGTTAGAGAAGATCGTGACTCCACACCCCATCAGTGTAAGTGCCGATGTAGAGTTTATTACCGAGGATGGTCATCGAGAACGCGCGGTTGGCATCAGGCAAGTCAGTGCGGTCGAGCGCCTTCCAGTTGCTGCCATCGTCCGTGGTCACATACACCCCGGAATCGGTGCCGACGTAGATCGTGTTGCCGGAGACAGCAAAGGAATAGGCCGAAGTAGGCGACAACAGATCTTTCGTGACCAGCCCGTTGTTTGTCGCAGTCCACGTCACGCCAGTATCTGCCGACTTATAGACGCCGGAGCCCCCGGTGCCGGCGAAGAGTGTGTTGCCGTGGACGCCGAAGGCACCCACGCTGACCGGGTTGTTAAATGCGTCCAGCGGCGGATTTGTAGCGGCGTCTGTCCAATTGTCACCGCGGTCAGTGGAGACAGACACGCTGTGGCCATATTGAGTGCCGGCGAAATACTTGTTGTTAAATGAGGCGAAAGCGATCGGCACGCCACCCCCGGCAAAGTTGGTGGTGTTCCAGTTGAGGCCACCGTTGTGCGAGACGACAATGTTGAATGTCGGGCCGGCCAGGATGTCGTTGGCAAAGACACTCATGGCCGTATAGACAGTGCCGGTCGTGGTGTTGACTGGCCCGTCGGAGACAGTTGCCCAGCTCTTGCCATCATTATCAGAGCGCCACATCCATCCTGCGCCAGCGAATATCGTGTTGCCGCTCACGGCGAACGCGGTGACTGCGGCGTCACTTCCATCGGACAAGACGAGACCCGCGGAGGCGTTAGTCCACGAGGAGCCAGCATTGGTCGAGACGTAGAAGCTCTTCTTGGCAACGCCGGTGGAGGCATAGAGATTGGTGCCATTGTTGGCGAGGACGTAAATCGGGGCGTGTGGATCCATGCCGCTGATGAGCTGGGTCCACTTACCGTTCTTGATTGGTGGTGTCGTGGTCGGTGCCTTCGGAGAACCGCAGGCGATGAGACCGGTGGCAAGAGCAAGGGCAGCGATGACGTGGTGATAAGTCATGCCTTCCCGTATCACGTCAGCAAGCGGCATCAGTAAGAGGCCCTGTTCCTCCCGGCCGCTTTGCCATCAAGAGCAGGGCAGAGTCGCGCGCGCTACATCGAACGGCGCTAGACTTTGTATAAGGAGGCAAACATGGTCTTTCGCAACCTGATCCTCGAGCGCGAGGGCACCACAGCGCTGGTGACGATGAACCGGCCGGAGCGGCGCAACGCGCTCTCGCTGGAGATGCTGGTGGAGCTGACGGCCTGCTTCCGCAGCATCGGAGAGGACGCGGAGGCGCGGGTCGTGATCCTGCGCGGGAACGGGCCGGCCTTTTGCGCCGGGCACGATCTGTCGGAGATGGTCGGACGCAACGAGGCGTTCTACCGTGGGCTGTTCGAGTCCTGCACAACGCTGATGGAGACGCTGCAATCAATCGCGCAGCCCGTGATCGCGCAGGTACACGGCCTCGCGACCGCGGCGGGCTGCCAGCTGGTAGCGTCGTGCGATCTCGCAGTGGCGTCGATGGACGCGCGATTCGCCACGCCCGGTGTGCGCATCGGGTTGTTCTGCTCGACGCCGATGGTGGCGCTGAGCCGCGCCGTTGGCTCGCGCAAGGCGATGGAGATGCTGCTGACCGGCGAAGCCATCTGTGCCGACGAAGCGCTGGCCGCGGGGTTGGTCACGCGGGTGGTGCCGGCGGGCGAATTGGGACCCGCGGCCCAGGCACTGGCGGCGAAGATCACCGCCGCAAGCCCGCTGGTGGTTTCGATCGGGAAGCGGGCCTTCTATCAGCAGCTGCAGATGCCGCAGCCGCTGGCCTATGACTACGCGCAAGACGTGATGTCGATGAACGCGCTGACCCGCGATGCGCAGGAGGGGATCGGCGCTTTCCTCGAGAAGCGCCCTCCAAAGTGGTCCGGACGCTAAAGATGCCAGGGCGCACTGATCTTAAAAGGTACAGTCGCGACAATCATAGTGGCTTATAGAAACGACGACGAATGGGATATGTATCGAAGTTACCATGGGGGCTGGTCATCCTCGCGTGCCTGACCCTCGGCCTCGCACCCTTCTCTCCCCCGCACCTCTGGGAAAAACTCCAGATGCTTTCAAAAGGCCAACTGGTGAGGCCGATCGACTGGTTCGATCTCGTGCTGCACGGAACGCCCTGGGCGATACTTGTTCTGAAGGCCATCGTATCGTTCACGCGGAGACAGGGTGGTTGATGGCGTGACGACTTGATCGGACGTTCCGCGCGCTCGTGGAGTACCGGGCCACGTGAAGCGATGGTCATTCGAGCCGGGGGCATACCGCGGCGGCTTTCCGCGCGGGTCACCTTCGTGCGCGGTCATTTCATGGCTGAGCACGGCAAGCTGGAGTTGGACGGGGAGCGGGCTGGAACCCGATCCTCGACTTGAGACGCGTTTGCGGGCCCGGCGCCCCTCTTGCGGGTTCACTAAGCGATTGCCCGCCTGTCGCGGCAAGATTGTTGAAAAAAGGCACGGCATCGGCGCGTTGGAGTTCCTAGCTTCTTTTCCTCACCCGCCAGTGTGCCTTCGCCGTAGGCGATCAGTGCGCGGCAGTAACCGAACAACCACCGACGCGAAAGCTATCTGCTTCGCGCTCATCGAGGCCCGTTCCCCCGAAAGAGTATCGGGCCAAGGAAAAATCATGACCAATGACATCATCGACACAGCCGTTGCCGCCGGTAACTTCAAGACCCTGGCCACGGCCCTGGGTGCTGCTGACCTGATCAATACGCTCAAGGGGGCGGGGCCCTTCACGGTGTTCGCGCCGACCGACGCGGCCTTCGCCAAGCTGCCGAAGCCGGAGCTCGAGTCCCTGCTGAAGGACAAGGAGAAGCTCAAGGGCCTCCTCCTCACCCACGTGCTCTCGGGCAGCATCTCCGCCTCCGCTGTCAGCAAGATGCACGACGGCGACAAGGTGAAGACCGTCTCGGGGAAGGAAGTCACCCTGGGACTCAAGGACAACAAGGTCACCGTCAATGGTGCCCTCGTCAGCAAGACGGACATCCAGGCGTCTAATGGCGTGATTCACGTTATCGATACCGTGATCCGCCCGAACTAAGTAATTGCCCCGCGTGGCGGCGGGGACGATTCAATGTCTTCGCCGCCCACGGCCTCGGCCCGCTTCGGCCGCAATTTCAATAACTACTCACCCGCCTCACCGCAGTTCGCGTAATGGAACGCACCCAGTGGAATCCGGGATATTCTCAGGGCGCGCCAGCCGTTTTTAAAACAAGTCCTCGACCAGTCGTGACTTCTTTGCCGCGCCTGAAAGCGACCCGAGCGTCGCCTCCTTGGCTGTGGACTTTGTCGCCCGCGTCAAGCAATGCGCGCGCGATTCACCATATCCCTCATGCGCGACAACAGTCAGCGCCGTGCACCCGTGCACATCCGCCAGAACGAGATTGAAGAACTCGACGATGTCGGCGAGCGTCAATCGTCGCCATTCAGTTAGATAAGAAGGCGAGGACTTGATTCCCCGCAGAGGGACCGTCATCCGAGCAGCTCGAAACGCCCACCGGTAGCAAGCTGGTACGTCGGTCGAGGCCTCGCGCGGCTGCAAGCACCTGCCCCGCCACTGCCCGATCGTTCCGGTCTGGAAAGGGCGGTTCGTCGCGCTCGATCGCGAGGTGGTGCTGGCCGAAATCGCGCAACAGATCGATCGCGGCGCAGCCCACATGACCTTCGGTGACGATTCCTGAACGGCCCGACGCACGCGCTGCGCCTCGCGCGCGCGGAGCCGGCATCGGGGCCTTACGCGAAGAGCAGCTTCAGGTAGAAGCTCGGCCGCATCAGCCGCTTTGCCGCTTCCGGATCGCCCATCATCTGGACCACCGTGTCGCGCACCTTGGGCCGGGTCGCTTTCTTCATGATCCAGCTCAACAGGAGCTTGTGGCTCGCGAGGCGTTGCAGCTTGTACGCTGTGTTGAGCTCGTCGCCGAGCTCGACCCAGACCTGCTTCTCGTAGGCACGCAGGCTGGCCCGGCCGAAGCTCTTCTCGCGCAGCGCCGAGACCGCGCACGCCGCCGCGAGCTTCGCGCTGTGCATGGCGTTGGAGATGCCTTCGCCGCTGAAGGGATCGATGAGCGACGCCGCGTCGCCGATGAGCATCCAGCCGTCGCCCGCCAGTGTGCGCCGTTCGCTGCCGCAAGGAAGCTGCCAGCCCTTGAAGCTGCCCGCGATTTCGGTCGCGCCGGCGAAGCGCTCGCGAAAACGCGGGTGGTTGCGGATGAGATCGTAGGTCACGCGGCGCAGGTTGATCTTGCGCTCACCCGACCTCGACCGTTCCTGCAGCGACGTCTCGACCATGCCCGCGCCGACGTTGGCCTCGCCGTTGCCGACGGGAAAGATCCAGAAGTATCCGGGAAGCAGCTCGTCGAGGAAGTGGATCTCCATCTCGGAGCCCAGGTCGCGCACTCCTTGATAGTAGATGCGGAAGGCGCCGATCCAGTGGTCGTGGTGCTTGTCGCTGAAGTCGTACGCTCCGACCTCCGCGGCGACGCGGCTGATCGCACCGTCGGCGCCGATGACGATGGACGCCTCCAAGCGCTTCTCGACTCCGCCCACGGTACCGATGACGCCCTTGACGCTGTCGCCATCGCGCAAGAGGCCCGTCATCGTGAAGCCCTCGATCGCGGTGACCGTCGGCTGCGCCTTGGCGTGTTGGAAGAGCACGTTGTCGAACCGCTCGCGCCGGATGACGTAGACGAAAGCCGGCTCGATCTTGTCGCCGTGGCGCTCGACGAAAGGCAGCGGCAGCGCGTCGCCCTGCACGCTGAAGAAGCTTTGGCTGCCGGTGCGCACGCCGATCTCGCGCTCCACCGCCTCCAGCAGCCCGAGCTCTCGCAGGATGCGCACGCTCTTGGTGCAGATGGCGTCACCGCAGGACTTGTCGCGGGGGAAGGTCGCCTTGTCGAGCAGCAAGGTGCGGACGCCCGCGCGCGCGAGAAACGCTGCCGCGGTGGCTCCGCCTGGGCCTCCGCCAACAATTGCCACATCGTAACGCTCGTCCACCGACTCCCATACGCTCGGCAGGCGACCGTGGATTCGAGCTTCAGGCCAGCTTGACGAAGGCGTCGAGCAGCGATTCAATGCTTTTGGACAGGCATCGGCGTAATCGACCAGATCCACCGCCTTGAGCATCTCCAGCGAGCGGCGCCCGCTCGGCCGGCGCGACGCCCGCGAGCCGCAGACGCCCGATTCGCGCGCGGCACCGGCTCGTGTTACGCAATAAACTTAACGTGAAAGCCGCTCGCCACCTTTTCATCGAGGCTGCACATGAACAAAACTGCTCGCCAGGTTTCCCCGCTGCTAGGAATTGTCGTGGCCGCTGCTCTCGCCGGCTGCGGAGCGGGGCTCACCGACGTTATCTTCCCCTTCAGCACTCCGCAAGACGTTCAGCTCGACGCCACTGGGACCTCGGCCAGCGGCGCCTACGGTTTCGACCTGTCATCGAACGCCACCGTTCAGCAATACAAGTCGCACGTCAAAGCGCTGAGCCTGGATTCGCTCGACATCACCATCACCGGTACCACCACCACCGGCAGCAGCGGCGGCACCAACGCAGCGAACAGCATCACAGGCACCGTGGCGCTGCGGCCAGCCGCAGCGACCAACTCCGCGAGCGACGTGCAGGTCGGATCGCTTACGAATTTTGCCATCGTCAAGGGCGCTACCACCACGCTCGCCGGCAGCCCGGCGCTCAATGCCTTCGTGCTCACCACGCTGCAGGGAAGCGGGCAATTCAGCGTCGTGATCACCGGGAGCACAACACCCGGCGCGGCGCACCTGCAGGTCCACCTGCTGCCGCACTTGACGCTGACCTACAGTCTCTAACGCGGACAGGGGGACGGCCTTCATTGTGGTCGGCTCCCCCATCAATCAATGGCGGCCGGCTCTCACGCGAGCGCGTGCGTATTGTCCCTGAAGCAGGACGCGTGCCTCGGGCCGTTACTTTACAAGTATGCTTTCAGGTCATGAAAGTGCGGCGAGCCGGGAAAGCAATTTGCATCGTGCAGCGTAGAACAAGCAAGAGTGCTCCGTGAGGCCGATGGAGATCAGCGGCCCCGGCATCGTCTCCCCAAGTCCGGGCGCGTCGATCATCTGGTGATCGGGAATTCATCCGTAGGTCCCGACCGCTCCTCCGCAACATCCGGCAGCACGGCGTAGGCAGCGGTAAAGAGAAGAGCCCGACGCGCAAAAGAACGAGCAGCTTTCGAGAAGGCTGCGAGCGGCGGTCCTGGCTGCATTTGCACGAAAAGGGGAAAGGGACCTGGCGAACTAAAACGTCACTTGGATCGTGCGGCGACCCCGTCGGCCCCGAGCGCGAGCATTCCTAACGGACCCGCTGGCGGGGGTTCGGCGCAGGCGCACTCTCCTCGAGCGGCGGGGCGACCGCGGTGCTCGCCAGATCGCCGTCCGCGAGCACGGCGCGCACCGCGTCGACACCCGCGACGATCTCGTCGAGTTGGCCTTTGATATCCTGCGGAGGTTTCAGGCTGACGATTTGATCGCGCAGCAGATTGAAGGTGTTTTCAATGACGCTCATCTGCGCCCGCGTACGCTCGACGAGGCGGCCCAACTCGACAAGCGTAGTGGCGCGCTTCTCCAGCAAGTCGACATTCCGGGTCGCGAGCGCGGTTGTTTCCGGATCGCCGCCGGGAACGGAGGCGAGCTGCTTCTGCCGCGCGATATCCTTGCGCAGCTTGTTTGGATCGGATTGCTGCAGGTAGCGATCGAAGCGCGCCACCGCCTCGGCCAGCTCGACGAAAGCGTCGAGGAGCGATTCAAGTCGCGAATATTCGTCGCCGACAAGCTCGGCGGTCCAGTGCTCGTTTTTCTCCAGCTCCTTGCCCATCAGGATATGCGCTTCAATCAGGTCAATGGCGCGCTCGCGGTCGCGTTGGTCGGGCAGCGCGAGGATGCGCACGCGCCGGCGTTCCTTCGCCGCAGTGTTGAGTTCCTTGCGGTGCTGCCGGTCGACCCAGCGGCGAAACGGCGCGGTGTCGGCACCGATGGCAAGCCAGATGACTTCCAGCCCGCCCGCGATGGCCGCGACCGCCCAATCGTCGGTGGCGGCCGCCGCGACGGCTGCGCCGCCCAGCAAAGACAGATTGTAAAGATTGGCGAACGCGTAGCGGAAATAGCTCGGTCGCTCGGGAAGGTCCGTCATTGGCTCTAGACGCCCACGCGGATATTTCCCTGCACATGCGGACTCTGGTGCAGGAGCCCCAGCAGGTGGTCCTCGACCTCGCGGAACTGCGGCGTGCTCTTCACGCCGAACGAGCGGTCGGCGAAGAACGGCACGTCGATGCGGTGGACGATCTGCGCCGGCCGGCTCGAGAGCACATAGATCGTATCGGCGAGATAGACCGCTTCGCTGACGTCGTGCGTGACGAAGAGCACCGTGTTGTCCGAGCGGCGCAGCATATCGAGCACCAGGCCCTGCATGCCCCAGCGGGTATTCGGATCAAGCGCGCCGAAGGGCTCATCCATCAAAAGCACTTTGGGGTTGTTCAGCAGGGTGCGCGCGATAGCCACGCGCTGCTTCATTCCCCCCGACAATGCCTTTGGATAGGCATCGGCGGAATCGACCAGATCCACCGCTTTGAGCATCTCCAGCGAGCGCGCGCGCCGCTCGGCCGGCGCGACGCCCGCAAGCCGCAAGCCATACTCGACGTTCTCGCGCACCGTCAGCCAGGCAAAGGAAGTGTACGCCTGGAACACCATGCCGCGATCCTTGCCGGGCGGGCCCACCGGCGCGCCGGTCACCTCGATGCGGCCCTCATCGATGGGCAGCAGGCCGGCGATGGCTTTCAGGATCGTCGACTTGCCGCAGCCCGAGGGACCGAGGAAGACGACCATTTCGCCGAGCGTGGGCTTGTCCTCGATGCGGAAGCTCACGTCCCGCACCGCCTCGATGCGCTTCTGCGTCTTTTGGTCGAGATATCGAACGGTGACGTGATCGAAATCCAGGCGCGGCGTGGTCATTGTTCTGCCTGCTCCCGCCAGCGGAAAACGAGCCGGTTCACGAGCGCGATGGCGTGATCGGTGAGGAGTCCAATCACGCCCACCACCGCGATGCCCGCCAGCGACCACTCAGGCTTCGAGTGCTGCTGCGCCAGATTCAACAGGTATCCAATGCCCTGCCGCGGATTCACATACTCGGCGAGGATCACGTAGGTCCAGGCGATCGCGTTCATGACCCGAAAGCTATCGAAGATCTGCGGCAGCGCCGCCGGCACCAGCACCGTCCAGACGACCTGCATGCGCGAGGCGCCCAGCGTGAATGCGGTCGCGACCAACTCGTCGGGGACCGCGCGGACCGCGTCCACCACCACCGGCAGGAGGAAGACGAAGGTGCCCAAAAAGAGAAACGCGATCTTCTGCGTCTCGTAGATGCCGAACCAGAGAATCAACAATGGAATGAAAGCAGTGATTGGCATGTAGCGCAGCGGCGCCACGATGGGATCGAAGAAGCGATTGACCGCGTCGAAGCTGCCCATCAGCACGCCGAGCGGGAACGCCACCGCCACCGAGAGTGCGAAGGCGGCGAGAATGCGGAGGGCGCTGACCCCCACGGCCTTGAGCAGTCCCTGCTCGACAAGAAGTTGGACCAGGCCGTCGAGGACGTCCGTGGGCGAAGGCAGGAAGAAGCGGTTGACGTAGCCACTATAGGTCGCGAGCGACCAGAGGCCGAGCAAGAGCGCGATGGGCATCAACGCCAAGGGGGCGCGCCATTTTTCGGGGACCGGCGCGCGGACGTCGAGGAGCGCTTCCGGACGGCGCGGCGCACGACGCGCGGCGGCCGCAGGCGTTTCGGGCGAACCGGCAGGCGGGGGCGGCCCGGACGGCGGCAGCGGCGCGGAGGGATCCATCGTTATTGATTGAGCAGGACGCGGATCTCCGTCCGCCGATTCGTCGCCTGCCCCTCGACCGTCTGATTGGTGGCGATGGGCTTGCTGGCGCCGAAGCCATACGTCTTGAAGCGCTCGGCCTTCACCTGAAAATGCTCGATGAGGTAATCGCGCACAGCTCCCGCGCGCCGCTGCGAGAGGGTCTCATTGGCGCGCGCAGAGCCGATGGCATCGGTATGGCCCTCGACCTGCAGCGTGGTGTTGCCGAACGAGGTGAGCGTCTCGCCCAGGGAATCAAGCACGTACTCCGAGCCCGGCAATAGATGGTCGGAGTTGGGCGCGAAATGAATCATCAGGATCTTGTTGATCACGCCCTTTGACGCCGGCGCCTTGTTGGTGGCGGACTTCGATGCTCCCGGAAAGACCTCAGTCACCTGCTGCCCTTTGTATTGCTGCGCGAGCGAGGCGACGAATTGAGGCGCGAGGCGCTCGGCGGGGTCGGCCACCTTGGTGATGGCGCCGTGCGAGCGCCAGATGATGCTCGCCGCTTCAAAGAGATTGGCATAGTGCGACGAAGATGCCGTCGAAGTGAGGCCGAAGAACCAGGCATTGTCAGCCCAGGCGGTGAGCTTCAATCCCGAGAGCATTCCATCGACGTCATCGGGCGAGAGCTTCAAAGCCTTCGCGACGACGCTGGTCGCCCCGGCGCGATTCTTCTGCATCTCCTCGATACCCTCGAACCAGCCGGCGACGAACGCGGCCAGCGTCTCGGGCGCGGTGTCGATGACCTGCTGCCGGGCCACCAGCACATCGGCGATGATGTGGGTCGCCGCGGCCGTACTGATTAGAATATGCGCGTCGTCCGGCCGCGCGCTGACCGCGAGCGTCAGGTCCGGCTCCCAGGTAACGGCGGCGTCGACGTTCTTGCTCTTGAAGGCCGCGGCGGCGAGCGGCGCCTCGGCGGTGAAGACCAGATTCTTTTCGATGGCTGCCTTGTCCTCGCGCGTGAGCCCCGATTGCGAGAGCAGATAGAGCAAGAGCCAATGCGAAGGAGTGAATTGCGTGGTGGCGATCTTCTTGCCTTTGAGATCCTCGACGGACTCGATGGTCTTGAGTGAAACGATGCCGTCCCCGCCGCGCGACCAGTCTTCCTGCACAATGGCCTTGGCCGCGATTCCCTTTTCCTGCAGCACGCCGGCCTCGCGCGCCCACGAGTCAACGGTGTCCCACATGACGTCGACCTGGCCGGCGATCAAGGCGGTCAATTTCGCCGAGGGATCTTCAATGAGCTTGAAGCTCACTTTGATTCCCTTCTTTGCATAGATAGAAGAGGCCAGCTGCTCGAGTCCGCCGTTTGCGACGATGCCCGGCGCGTGGCCGGCCCAGGTGTTGATGGCGACCACCAGCGGGCGGTTGAGCTTGCCGGTGCCAGCGTTCCCGGCCGCGACCGCGCTGGTGTCGTGGCCGGTGTCCTGCGGCTGGGTGAGCTTGCCGAAGATGCCCTTGTCGCCCGGGTCCGCCGCGGTAGCGGTGCCGGCGGCGGCAGCTGGCGGGGACTCACGGTCTCGCTGCGCGCGCTCGTTGCCATACCGCCGCCAGGCGATGAAAGCGATCAGGCCGGCGACAATGACGAAGAGGAAGAATTTGGCGAACGGGGTCAGTCTCATTATTTGCTCTCCGGTGCCGCGGCGGGGAGGAAGTCAAGTATGCGTCCGACCGCGTCGCCCTGGCTCTTGCAGGCGAGCTCAACGGCGGCGCGCGAGCGGGCGCGTTCCTCGATGGCGTGTTCGAGCTTGAGAGCTTCGGCGCGCAGCGACTCGATGCGTGCGTGAGCCTCGGCATCGCGCTTGTCGGCGTCCTGCTTGACCACGCCGGTCCAGGCCGCGAGCGCGCGCTGCTGCCGCTTGATCGAATCGCGGATGCGCTGCGGGTCGACGCCGAACGTCTTGAGCGTCCCTTCCAGGATCTGCTTCTGCGTCTCGAGCGGCAGGTTCGCGGGAAGTGTGCGCAGCAGCTTCTCCACGCGGTCGACCTGCGCGAGATCGTCTTCGGCGAGCCCCGCGGTCTTGTAGATGTCCTTGAAGTCCAGCTTCGCCGGCTCGACATTCGGGAGCGGCGGCGCGCCGGCCCCGGTCGCCGCGGTTTGGGTCGCCGCCGGCTGGGCCGGGTCGTGCGGGGCATTGGCGGCTTGCGCGAGGGCCGCTACCTCTTCCGCGGCGCTCGCGGGAGGGGCCGCCTCCCCGCCTTCCTCCTCAAGAAAGAGGCGCTTGAACTTGTTGCCCAGCCCCCTCTGTTCGCTCATGGTGACGGGCTTTAGCAGGGAAAAAACCGACGGTCAAAACGATCCACATGAACGAAGCGGACGCGCGCATCAACGACTAGACTCGAAGCGTGGCGAAGAAAGAGAAGCCGTTCAACAATCCCTTCGGCGTGGTGAAGCTGCCCGAGCAGCCGAAGCCTGTGGCCGCGCCTCCCGCAAAGAAGGCGGCGCCGCCCGCCGCGCGCTCGGCGGGCTTGACCGAGGACGAGCTCTGGTCGCTGGCGGTCGATGGCACCGAGCCGCTGCTCGATCGCAGCGGCCGCATCAAGCCCGCGCCGGTGCCGTTGTCGGTGAGTCACGCGCCGCTCGATCCGGACCTCCAGGCCTACGACGAGCTGCGCGCGCTGGTCAGCGGCGACGCGCCCTTCGACATCGCCGACACCGATGAGTTCATCGAAGGCGCGCAGCAAGGCCTTGACCCGCGCGTGCTCAAGAAACTACGGCGCGGCGATTTCTCGGTGCAGGGACACCTCGATCTGCACGGGCTCTTCAAGGACGACGCGAAGACCGCTCTGGAGGCCTATCTCACGCGCGCGCGCCACGAGGGCAAGCGCTGCGTGCTGATCGTGCACGGCCGAGGACTGCACTCGAAGGATCAGGTGCCGGTTCTAAAAGAAGCGCTCAAGCGCTGGATGGGCACCGCGCGCTTTTCGCAGCATGTGCTGGCCTTCGCCACCGCGCGGCCGCACGACGGCGGCGCCGGCGCGGCGTATCTTTTGCTGCGCCGGACCTGAGCCAGCGCGGGGCCGTACGCCTGCCGCGCTTTTAATTACCTGCCGAAGCTGCCGGACGCGCTCTGGATCATCGCGGAGAAGCTTCCCGGCATGATGCCCATCCAGAGCACGATCAGCGCGCAGCTTGCCAGTGCAATCGAGGCGCTCAAAACCCGCCCGCCCGGGACGGAATCGGCCCTGCCTTCAGGGACCATATAAACGTAGACGACCACTCTCAAATAATAATAGAGGCCGGCGACGCTGGTCAGCACGCCGAAGATCGCGAGTGGCGCGAGGCCCGCTTCGATGGCCGAGCGGAAGACGGTGAGCTTGGCCATGAACCCTGCGGTGGGCGGAACGCCCGCGAGCGAGAGCATGAAGAGCGACATGGCGGCGGCGAGCGCGGGGTGGCGCTCGGAGAGGCCCGCCCACGAACTCAAATCGTCGCCTGTGCCGGCCAGCGCAAACTTGCGCTCAATCAATGCCACCACGCCGAATGCGCCAATCACTGTTGCGCCATAGGAGGCCAGGTAGAAGAGCAGTCCTTGCGTCGCGTCCGGGCGGCTGGGTGCATTGCCCATGGCGGCGACCGCGACCAGGAGATACCCGGCGTGCGCGATGGACGAATAGGCGAGCATGCGTTTCACGGAGCGTTGCGGCACCGCCAATAGATTGCCGAAGAACATGGTCAGTGCGGCAAGCCAGACAATGATTTGCTGCCAGCCGTGCGGGCCAATCGATGACGAAGGATCGCCGAAGCCCGACACCAGAATGCGCACCAGCACTGCGAATGCGGCGGCCTTCACGCCCGCGGCCATGAAGCCGGTCACCGGCGCGGGGGCCCCGTCGTAGACATCGGGAACCCACATATGGAAAGGAACCGCAGCTACTTTGAATGCAAAGCCGGCGGTCAGGAGAGCGACCGAAGCGAAGAGCAAACCCGCCGAGCCGCCGGGGCCACCCCCGGTAGCCGCGAGGCGCACGCCAGCCGCGATGTCGGCAAGCCGGGTGGAGCCGGTGGCACCGAAGCCGAGCGCGGCGCCGTAGAGGAAGATGGCTGAGGCGAAGCTACCGAGAATGAAATACTTGAAGGCGGCTTCGGCGGGCCTTTTGCCGCGACGCAGATAGGCGCAGAGAGCATAGAGGGCGAGTGACATGACCTCGAGTGAGACGAAGATGACGATGAGGTCCGTCGCCTGCGCGAGAAGGCACATGCCAGCCGCGCTGAAGAGTGTGAGTGCGTAGAATTCGCCGCGGGTGGCGCGCAGCCATTCGAGGTACCCGAAGGCGACGAAGCAGGAGATCAAGAGCGCGCCGCACACCGTGGCGGCGACCACGCGGCCGAAGCCGTCGGACATGGCTGCGCCGTTGAAGAGGGAGATGGCCGGGTCGCCCAGCTGCGAGAGCGCCGCCCAGAGGCCGAGCGCGGCGACGCCGGCGGCGAGCCACGCCTGGTAGCGGCGGTCGGGCTGGGTGCTGGAGATTTCGGGCGCGGTCGCGGTTTGGGCGACGCGTTCGCCGGGGCTGGCGGGAGCCTGGGCCGCGGCCCGCGTGGTCGAGAGGAACACCTCGCTCATCAACAGCAGGAGCGCGCCGATTGAGAGAATGATGGCCGGCAGGACGCCGAGCAGATCGTTGGCGTTGAAGGTCATCAGCGGGCCTCGTCAGGCTGGACCGGCCGTACCGGCTGGGCCTGCTCGAACATCGGCGCGCGCGGGGGCAGGATGCGGAATGGCGCGCCCGCTTGTGCGCCGCCCGGCGGAGCGTCGCCCAGGCCCGCGCCGCGCTGCTGCAGGACGCGCGCGCGCGGCGCATCGGGCCGGCCGACGCGCTGGACGAAGTCGTCCACGGGGACCTTCATGACATTGAGCAGCGGCTGTGGGTAAGCGCCGATCCAGACGATGGCAACGAGGAGCGGAATCACCGTGGCCCACTCGCGCACGGTGAGGTCCGGCACGCCATGCTGGGCGGCCTTGCGCGCGGGCCCGAAGAACACGCGCTGCACCATCCAGAGCATATAGACCGCACCAAGGATGACGCCGGTGGCAGCGACGACGCTGAGCGCGATGCCCTTCTCGAACTCGAATCCTCCGAGTTGCCAGGTGCCGAGATTTTTCGCGGTAAACGTCCCAACCAGCACCAGGAACTCACCGACGAACCCGTTGGTGCCGGGGAGCCCTATCGAACTCAGCGTAATGACCACGAAGGCGGCGGCGAGCGCGGGCGCCACACGGGCGAGGCCGCCATAGGCCGCGAGATCGCGAGTGTGGGTGCGCTCATACAAATAGCCAATCATGAGAAAAAGGCCGCCAGTGGAGATTCCGTGATTGACCATCTGCAATACCGCGCCTGAGGCCGCTTCGACGGTCAACGCCGAGAGGCCGAGCATGACGAAGCCCAGGTGCGCGACCGAGGAATAGGCAATCAGGCGCTTGAGGTCGGTCTGGGCCATGCACATGAACGATCCGTAGACGATGCCAACGACCCCGAGGACTCCAATCATCGGCGCCCATTGATTCGCGGCGTGCGGGAACAACGGCATTGCATATCGAATGAAGCCGAAGGTGCCCATCTTCAACATCACGCCGGCGAGGAGGATGGAGCCGGCCGCGGGCGCCTCGGTGTGCGCGTCGGGGAGCCAGGTATGCAGCGGAAAGATTGGCACCTTGATGGCGAAGGCCAGCGCGAAGGCGAGGAAGAGCCATTGCTGCTTGTCGGGAGGAAGCGCGCCCTGGCTCAAGAGCGTTACGTAATCAAAGGTCCGCGCGCCGACGGGACCGCTGTTGCTCCACAGCCAGAAGATGGCGAGCAGCATCAGCACCGAGCCGACGAAGGTAAAGAGGAAGAACTTCACCGCTGCATAGATGCGGCGCTCGGAACCCCAGACGCCGATCAGCAGGTACATCGGGATGAGCATCGCCTCCCAGAAGACATAGAAGAGGACGAGGTCGAGCGCGGCCAGCGTCCCCAGCATGGCGGTCTCGAGCACCAGCAGCGCAACGCAATACTCCTTGACCCGCGACTGGATGTATTTCCACGAACTCAATATGACGATAGGTCCGAGGAAGGTGGTCAGCATCATCAGCAGCAAAGCGATTCCGTCGAGGCCGACGTGATAACCGATACCGAGAGAAGGCGCCCACTCAGCCTTCTGCTCGAAGGCATATCTGCCCGCCGCGGCGCCGGGGTGGAACTCCAGCCAGAGCGGCAGGGAGGCGGCCAGCGTCAGCAGCGAAGTGACCAGCGCCACGCCCTTGTGCTGCCCCCCTTCCCCGCGCGGAAGCAGCATGACCAGCACCGCACCCGCGAGCGGCAGGAAGATGACGAGGCTCAACAAGAACGAAGGCATCTAATTAGCCCCGGACCAGGAAGACGAGGACCAGCGCGGCGACGCCGACCGCGAGCACCGCGGCATACCGCTGCACATTGCCGTTCTGGAAGCGGCGCGCGCTGCGGGCCGTCCACTCGACTGCTTGCGCCGAGCCATTGACGAAGAGGCCATCAATGAGAGTTGCATCGACCCAGTGCCAGAGCGCCTTGGCGAAGCGCCACGTCGGCCGCAGGATCAGCCAGCCATAGAATTCATCGACATAAAGCTTGTTGACGAAAGCGCGATGGACAGCCGGGACGGCTCGCGCGAAGCGCTCGTCGCCGGTCATTGAGGTCCCTGGCTTGTACAACGTCCAGGCGGTGAGGCCGCCGAACAGCGCGACCACCCAGGCGATGCCGAAGCCGAGCAGCAGGCTACCCTCGCGCGGGGGGCCGCCGCGGACCTGCGCGAACATGCCGTCGGTGAAGCGCTCCCAGTTGAAGCTTTCAAGATGGAGCGCGCGCGCCCACGATTCGGGCAGGCCCAGCACCAGCGCGAGGACGCTGAGGATGGCGAGGATCCAGAGCGGCGCCGTCATAGGCCAGGGCGACTCGTGCGGATGCACGTCCGTGCCGCCGCGATATTCGCCTTCGAAGGTCACCAGATAGCAGCGCCACATATAGAACGAGGTCAGGCCGGCGGTCAGCGTGCCGACCGCGTAGATGACGAACCCGAGCCAGGTCAGGTGGCTCTCGCCGCTGGGCGTCAGGGTGAGAAAATCAAAGGCCCGCGTGTGCCAGGCCTGCGCGAGGATCTCGTCCTTCGAGAAGAAGCCGCTCAATGGCAAAACGCCGGTAATGGCGATGGTGGCGATGGCGAAGGTCGCCCGCGTGTGCGGCATGTATTTGCGCAGCCCGCCCATGCGGGTCATGTCCTGCTCGCCGTACAGGCCATGGATCACCGCGCCCGAACCAAGGAAGAGACAGGCCTTGAAGAAGGCGTGAGTGACCAGGTGCATGGTGCCGGCGAAGAAGGCGCCGACGCCGACGCCGATGAACATGAATCCAAGCTGCGAAACGGTCGAATAAGCGAGGACCTTCTTGATATCATTCTGCGCGGTGCCGATGACCGCGCCCCACAGCGCGGTGAGGCAGCCGACGATGGCGACCACGGCCATCACGCCGGGCGCACTCACATAGACGTGGCTCAGGCGCGCGATCATGTACACGCCGGCGGTGACCATGGTGGCGGCGTGGATGAGCGCGGAGACCGGGGTGGGACCGGCCATTGCGTCGGGGAGCCAGATATACAAAGGCAGCTGCGCGCTCTTTCCGCAGGCGCCGAGAAACATCAGCGCCGCGGCGGCGGAGGCAAGACCCAGCGTCAGTGGAGCTGCATTGATTTGCGCGAAGTTGACCGAGCCGGTGGCGGTGAAGAGAACGAAGATGCCGATCATCAGTCCAAAGTCTCCGATGCGATTGACCACGAACGCCTTGCGGCCCGCGTAGGCCTTGGCGTCGTCATCGAACCAGAAGCCGATCAGGAGATAGGAGCAGAGTCCGACGCCCTCCCAGCCGATGAACATGGCGACCAGGTTGTCGGCGAGGACCAGCGTCAGCATCGCGGCGACAAAGAGATTGAGATAAGCGAAGTAGCGCCAATAGCCGGGGTCGTCGTCCATATAGGCGACGGAATAGAGATGAATCAGGAAGCCTACTCCGGTGATGACGAGAACCAGCGCGCCGCTCAGGCGGTCCAGCGTGAAGCCGAGATCGACGTGCAGGGAGCCGACCGCGAACCAGTTGTAGACGAGCTCGTGAATCTGCGGATTCTCGCCCTCGAGGTTGCTGAATGCCGTCACGCCGATGCAGAACGAGAGCAGAACGCTCGCCAGCGCCACCGCGTAGAGCCAGCCCTTGGGCAGCCACTTGCCGACGAGGCCGCAAATGGCGGCGCCGATCAGCGGCAGGAGAGGGACTAGGTGGAGCCAGTTCACTTCCATCTTTGGGAACCCTCAGAACTTCAATGAATCGAACTCATCGACGTTGATGCTGGTCCGGCTGCGAAACACCGCGATGATGATGGCGAGGCCCACTGCCGCCTCGGCCGCCGCGGTGGCGATGACGAAGAATACCGCGACGTGGCCCTGCAGGATGCCGCCCTGCATAGGCGCGTTCTGGACCAGCGGAAAGCGCGAGAAGGCGAGGAAGGTGAGATTCACCGCATTGAGCATCAGCTCGACACTCATCAAGACGACCACTGCATTGCGGCGCAGGACCACGCCCGCCGCGCCCAGCGTGAAGAGGATGGCGCCGAGCACCAGATAATGAACCGGACCAATGGTCATCATCAGATCTTTCCTTTGGCAATGACGACGGCGGAGACCACCGCCACCAGCAGGAGCAGCGAGGTCACTTCAAAAGGAAGCACCGAGCTCCGGTACAGCACGTTGCCCACCGCCTTGACGCCGCCGAAGCCGTGGATTTGCTCGTTCACCGCCATATCGCGCGCGAACTGCACCGGTGTCAGCGCCTTCCAGGCAATGAACCCGACCAGCACCAGAACGGCGGCGAGGCCGATGCCCTTCATGGTGGTCACATGCATCTCGCCCAGCTCTTCTTCTTTCAGATTGAGCAGCATGATGACGAAGACGAAGAGCACCATGACGGCGCCGGCATAGACCATGACCTGCAGGATGGCGATCAGGTGCGCCGAAAGGAGCACGTAGATTCCGGCCAGGAAGAAGAAGCAGGCGACCAGGGAGACCGCGCCATAGATGGGATTACGGCGCAGCACGACCTGCGCGCCGGCGACCACCACGCCGATGGCGAAGATGTAGAAGAGCACGGCTTCCAATGGTGACTCCTACTGGCGGACAAGCGCGTCGAAGTCGGCGCGGAACTTCTCGATATAGCTCTTGGCGGGCATGGCGGCGCCGTCGGCCAGCGCGCAGATGGTCTTCTGCTCCATTTGCCGCGCGATCTGGTGAACGTTGTCCACGTCCGTCTTCTCGCCGCGGCCCTGCATGATCTTGTCGCACAGCCGGCTGAGCCAGGCCGTGCCTTCCCGGCACGGCGTGCACTGGCCGCAGCTTTCATGAGCGTAAAAGCGCATCACGTTGGCGAGTGCATGAGCCATATTGACCGATTGATCCAGATAGACGACGCCGCCCGAGCCGGCCATGGTCTTCTTGCTCTTCAAGGTATCGAAGTCGGACGCCCAATCAGCTTCCGCGGCGGTCAAGATGGCGGAGCTGGAGCCGCCGGGAATGATGGCCTTCAGCGTGCTGCCCTCGCGCATGCCGCCGCAATAATCGTCGAGCAATGCCCTGAAGGTAATGCCCATCGGGGCCTCGAAGACGCCGGTCTTGCGCGAGTGACCGCTGACCGCGAACAGGCGCGTGCCGCCGTTCTTGGGGACGAGACCAACTGAATTGAACCAGTCGCCGCCCTTCATCACGATGGAAGGCAGGTTCGCGAGCGTCTCGACGTTGTTCACCGCGGTGGGCTGCTTGAAGAGCCCGCCGCCCGCGTTGGCCGGGAACGGCGGCTTGAGGCGCGGATAACCTTTGCGGCCCTCGAGCGATTCGAGCAGCGCCGTCTCCTCGCCACAGATGTACGCGCCCGCGCCGGCCACGACGTGCATCTCGAGATCAAAGCCGCTGCCGAGGATGTTCTTGCCGACGAAGCCGGCCGCGCGCGCTT
The DNA here is from genome assembly GCA_025358085.1 of Deltaproteobacteria bacterium. GTDB lineage: Bacteria > Myxococcota > Myxococcia > Myxococcales > 40CM-4-68-19 > JANYKT01. The sequence continues at coordinate 82,061 of JANYKT010000068.1, forward strand.
CCTCGATGGCCTCCTGCACACGCTTGATCGCGCCGTCGCGGAACTCTCCCCGGCAATAGATGTAAGTCAGGTGGCAGTCGAGCGCGAAGCAGCCGATGATCAAGCCCTCGACGAACATGTGCGGCGACCGCTCGCAGATGGCGCGGTCCTTGAAGGTCCCGGGCTCGCCCTCGTCGGCATTGACCACCAGATACTTGGGAAAGCTCGTCTCCTTGCGGACGAAGTTCCACTTCATGCCGGTGGGAAAGCCCGCGCCGCCGCGGCCGCGCAGGTTGGCCTTGACCACCTCGTCCACGATGGCCTGCGGCTGCATTTTCAGCGCCTTTTCGAGCGCCGGGTACTTGCCGCCATAGGTTTTCAAAGTCCAGGATTCGGGCTTGTCCCAGTCGACACTGAGGATCTTGGGGGAGCCGGCGAGTGCCATTACTTGCCTCCTGATGTCTGGACAGAGGTGGCCCCGCTCGGACCGGTCGTCTGCGGTTCGGTCTGCCTGGGGGCCTCGCCCTGCCCGCGATTGATTTCGAGCTTCTTCGGTTCGGGCGCGGGAGCCATTGAGTTGCCAGGCTTCGCGCGCAGTTCTTCAATCAATGAGTCCAGCGACTGCGGCGTGACGTTCTCGACGTATCGATAGTTATTGACCAGCACCGCCGGGGCGTAGCCGCACGCGGCGAGACAGGCAACTTCCTCGAGTGAGAACTGCCCGTCGCGGGTGGTCTCGCCGGAGCGGATGCCCAGCTTCTCTTCACAGCGCTTGATGATCTGCTCGCTCCCCATGGCCCAGCAGGAGACCGAGTTGCAGACCCCGATGGCGTGGCGTCCCACGGGCTTGAGCCGGTACATCGTATAGAAGCTCGCGACCTCGCGGACGCGCACCTTGGGGATGTCGAGCCGGAAGCCGACATAGGCCATGGCGGGCTCGGTCAGCCAGCCCAGCAGATCCTGCGCGAGGTGCAGAACGGGCAGGAGCGCGGCCCGGCGGTGATCGGCTGCATACTTCGCCACCGCGCGCCCGAAGTCCGCATCGAATCGTGATTGTTGCTCGGGGCTGAACGGCGACGGCGCGGGTCCGCCCGGGGTCTGGAGGGGGATCATCAGGGGGCGGACAAGTACGGCCTGGACCCCGGGCTGTCAAGCGAGACGCAGCCCCGCTTTGTGCTCGCCGAACGGGTCCGATTTGCAGCCGCGCGGCCGGTCTTCAGCGGAGGTCGAGCACGCGCAGCGAAGTGAGCGCGACCAGCGTGGCCAGCACGTCGGCCTCGGGCCGGCCCGAGAGCTTGATCAGCTCGGCCACGGTCCGGGTGCCGTCGCACTTGGGCAGCAGGTGCGCTTCCCAGGCCTGCAGCTCCACGTCGCTCAAGTTGAAGAGCGGCTCGGCCGACGGGATGGGCTTGGCGTCGTCCTTCATCAGTCGCTTGAGCCGCTCGAGCTTGTAGAGCTTCTTCACCCCGCGCACGATCAGGTTGGCCGGGTGGATGTCGAGCTTGATGGCTTCCTTGCGCGCGCGGGCCTGGAACGACAGCGCCCAGGTGCCCTCCTCCCAGGAGAACGCGCTATAGAGGATGCTCTTGATCTGCTGCCCGACGTAATAGAGCCGCTCCTCTTCCGTCAGCGCGCCCATCAGGATGAGTACGTCGCCGGTGCGCTGGCGGGTGCTGGCAGCTTCCTCGGCGGCGTGCTGCAGCGTCTCCTCGTCGATCTTGCCGGCGCGGACCAGGAATTGCCCGAGCCGGTCGGCGACCAGATTCGAAAGCGCGAACACCGGCATGCCGCCTTCGAAGTAGACGATCTTGCGGACCTGCCCCTTCTGCAGGCCAAGCTCGCCGGTCTCCTTTGCGGTGTAGAACGCCGCGAAGAGCTGCGGCAAATTGTCAGCGAGATCGCCGCGCTTGACGCCGGTCTCCCGGGCGGGCAGGGCCTGCAGTACCTCGGGCGCGCCCGCGGGCGGCGGCGGCTCGGAGGGGGCGAGCGGGATGGGGCCGGTGCTCACCCTTGCCGAATGCACCACGGGCTGCATCACCGGCGGCGGCGGCCGCGACGGCTCGCGCATGCGCAACTGCTGCTCCCGGTCCATCGACTTGAGCGAGACCGGAACGCCTTTCAGGCCCTGCTTTCCCAGCAAGTCCACGCGCCCGGTGAGCTGCATGGCCTCGGCGTTCTCGGTGACCTGCGGGCCGGGAACGACATCCCATGCCTGCGCGCGCGGCTCGGGCTGGTTGGGCACGGCGGCGCGCACTGCCTCGAGCAGCGCGCTGCGCTCGAAGGGCTTCTCGAAGTAAGCGATGGCGCCGTACTTTCCCAGCGCGTTTGACGAGGCCTTGCCTCCCTTGTGAACGCCCGACATGAAGATGAACGGAATGCGCAGTCGCCGCAGCGCCTCGGCGACGTCGAAGCCCATCAAGTCCGGCAGCAGCACGTCAACGATGACCAGGTCCGGCCGCTCCCTGCGCGCGAGATCCAGCGCCGTGCGCCCGCGGGCGGCCGTCTGCACGATATATCCAGCCTCCTCGAACGACGAGGAGAGCAGGGTCAACAGTTCTGGATTGTCGTCGACAACGAGGATTCTTGGTGCCGGCACGGCGCGGAGTCTAGGACGTACCACTCGGGAACGGCAAACAAAGCGTGAACGGAGCCGCGCAGGTTTCGCAGCGGTTGATCGTCTGTGAAGGGAGTGTTAAGCAGGGCGGCTTTTCCATTACCCCGGAGCCGACTATGCGCCGCATCTCCGCGACTCTCCTTCTCTGCTCGACGCTGGCACTTTTCGCCTGCAAGAAGGAGCACGGCAGCGGCATGGCGGACCCGAACGCCAAGGGCCCCATCGTCATCGGCGAAGTCGGTTCGATGACCGGCACCGAGGCGACCTTCGGCACCTCCAGCGACCGCGGCATCCAGCTGGCCATCAGCGAGATCAACGCCGCCGGAGGCATCAAGGGCCGGCAGATCCAGATCATCGCGCTCGACGATGAGGGCAAGCCTGAAGAGGCCGCCACCGCCGCCACCCGCCTGATCGCCAGCGAACACGTCATCGCGCTCCTGGGCGAGGTCGCCTCTACACGCTCGCTGTTCATGGCGCCCAAGGCGCAGGACGCGAAGGTGCCGATGATCTCCCCGTCATCCACCAATGAAAAGGTGACCCTCAAGGGCGACTACATCTTCCGCGCCTGCTTCATCGATCCGTTCCAGGGTTACGTGATGGCGAAGTTCGCCACCAGCAACCTCAAGCTGAAGAAGGTCGGGATCCTGCGCGACGTGCGCAACGACTACTCGGTGGGCCTCGCCAGGGTCTTCACCGACGAGTTCACCAAGATGGGCGGCGAAATCGTCGCCTCGGAGAGCTACTCGCAGGGCGACGTCGACTTCAAGGCGCAGCTGACCAACCTCAAGGGCGCCGCGCCCGACGCCATCTTCGTTCCCGGCTACTACACCGACGTGGGCTTGATCGCGCGGCAGGCCCGTGAGACCGGCCTCACCGTCCCCATCCTCGGGACCGACGGCTGGGACAGCGAGAAGCTCTACGAGATCGGCGGGGCCGCGCTGGACGGCGCGTACTTCTCCAACCACTACTCGGTGGACGATCCCTCGCCGCGCATCCAGGAGTATGTGGCCAAGTTCAAGAAGGCCTACGGCGGGCAGGTCCCCGACTCGCTCTCGGCGCAGGCGTATGACGCCATGGGCATGCTGGCCGACGCGATGAAGCGAGCCAAGGACCTGACCGGCCCGTCCATCCGCGACGCGCTCGCCGCCCTGAAAGACTTCCACGGCGTCACCGGCGACATCACCATGGACGCAAACCGCAACCCGGTGAAGCCTGCCGTCGTGCTCAAGATCGCGCCCGGTGGCAAGTATGTCTTCGCCGCGAAGATCATGCCCCAGGGTATGGCCGACGCCACGACCGTGCCCGGCGCTCCGGTCGGCGATACCGGCAAAACAGCCCCTGCAACAGGCACCACCTCCGGCGGCTCCGCGCAAACGGCGCCGGACGCAGCGACACCTCCCAAGAAGTAGCCTTGCGCGAGCTCCTCCAGCACATCATCAACGGTGTCAGCCAGGGCGCGATCTACTCGCTCATCGCGCTCGGCTACACCATGGTGTACGGCGTCCTCAAGCTGATCAACTTCGCTCACGGCGACGTCTTCATGATCGGCTCCATGGTCGGCTGGTACGCCTCGGCCCGCTGGACCAGCGAGGCGCAGAACCCGTCGATCATCGGCGCCCTCGGCATCACCGCGCTCGCGATGGCGACCTGCGGCCTGCTCGGCTTCGTCATCGAGCGCCTCGCTTACCGGCCTCTGCGGAAAGCGCCCAAGATCAACTCGCTGATCACCGCCATCGGCGTCAGCTTCTTCCTCGAGTACGGCGGACAATGGCTCTTCGGACCCAACCCGCGCTTCTTCCGCGTGCTGCCCCCCCACCCGGCGATGACGGTGGCCGGCCTCTCCATCGGTTACGTGGACGTGGTCACCATCGCGACCTCCCTCCTCCTCATGATCGTGCTCCAGCGCATCGTCTTTCACAGCCGCATGGGCACCGCCATGCGCGCCGTGTCGTGGAACCCCGACGTCGCTGCATTGATGGGCATCAACATCGATCTGGTGATCTCCTTCACGTTCGTGCTCGGCTCGGTGCTCGCAGGCGCCGCCGGGATCCTTTACGCCTCGAAGTATCCCAGCGTGCACCCGCTGATGGGCCTGATGCCCGGGCTCAAGGCTTTCGTCGCAGCGGTCCTCGGCGGCATCGGCAACGTGCCCGGCGCCATGCTCGGCGGCCTGCTCCTCGGTCTTGCCGAGCAGCTGGTCGCGGGCTACGGCAGCTCGTCCTGGCGCGACGCCGTCGCCTTCGCCATCCTCATTCTCATCCTGCTCGTGAAGCCGTCCGGGCTGCTCGGCCGCACCACCGCGGAGAAGGTCTAGGGCATGGCCGGCTTCTTTGGCGGCTCGGCACTTCAGAAGACGCAGCGCGCGTTCTTCTCCTGGCTGCCCTTCTTCGCGGCCATTCCGGTGCTGTATCTCATTCACCGGCTGCTCGAGAACCCCGACTACGGACTCGAGTACACGGCGCAGAATCTCAATCACATCGGCATCGCCATCATCCTCGCGGTGTCGCTCAATCTGGTGAACGGCCTGACCGGGCAGTTCTCCATCGGTCACGCCGGCTTCATGGCTGTGGGCGGCTACGTCAGCGCGGTCATGCTGATGCACGGGCCCGCGCAGGATCCCTGGCGGCTCTTCTTCTGTGCCTCGGTGCTCACCGGGGCCGGCGCCGCGGCGCTCGCGGGCTGGCTGGTCGGCAAGCCGTCGCTGCGCCTGCGTGGCGATTATCTCGCCATCGTCACGCTCGGCTTCGGCGAGATCATCCGCGTCATCATCGAGAACACGCCGATGTTCGGCGGCGCCATCGGTCTCTCGCCCATCCCGCGCCGCGCCGACTTCACCTGGATCTGGGCGGTGGCCGTCATCACCATCCTGGTCTCGAAGCGCCTGCGAGATTCCACGCACGGCCGCGCTTTCCTCAGCGTCCGCGAGGACGAGGTCGCCGCCGAAGCCATGGGCATCGACACCACGGGCTACAAGGTCCGCGCCTTCGTCCTCTCGGCATTCTTCGCGGGGGTCGCGGGCGCGATGTCGGGCGCGTTCGAAGGCAACCTCTCTCCCCAGAGCTTCACCTTCGTCCGCTCTTTCGAAATCGTCGCCATGGTCGTGCTCGGCGGCATGGGCTCCATCACCGGGTCGGTCATCGCCGCCGCAGTGCTGACCATCCTCCCCGAGTACCTGCGCGCGCTGGCGAACCTGCGCATGGTCATCTATTCGCTGGCGCTGATCGCGCTGATGCTGTTGCGGCCGCGCGGGCTCTTCGGCACCACCGAAATCTGGGACTACTACAACGCCTGGCGGCGCAAGCGGAGGCCGGCCGCGCCCGCCCAGCCTGCGCCCTCCACCACCGAAGCGCTGCTCGACGTGCGCAAGGCCACCATTCGCTTCGGCGGCCTCACCGCCGTCAGCGACTTCAGCTTGCAGGTCAGGCCGCGCGAGCTGATCGCGCTCATCGGCCCCAACGGGGCCGGCAAGACCACCGTCTTCAACTTGCTTACCGGCGTGTATCCGCCGAGCGAAGGTCAGATCCTGGTGGCGGGCCGCGACACGCGCGGGCTCTCGCCGCACGCCATCGCGCACCTCGGCGTGGCGCGCACCTTCCAGAACATCCGCCTCTTCCGCGAGCTGTCCGCGTTCGACAACGTGCGCATCGCCTGCCATCACCTGACCCGCGAGTCGATGGCCGCTGCGGTCCGCCACGGCGAGCTCTCGCGCGTCGAGGAAGAATGGATCGCGGGCCGCGCCGACGAGCTCTTGTCGGTGATGGGGCTCAGCTCGCGCCGCGACGAGCTGGCGAAGAATCTGCCGTATGGAGAACAGCGCCGCCTGGAGATCGCACGCGCTTTGGCGACCGGCCCGCAGGTGCTGCTGCTCGACGAGCCGGCCGCCGGCACCAACACCAGGGAAAAGACCGAGCTGATGCAGCTCATCCGCTCCATCCGCGACCGCTTCGGCGTGGCCATCGTGATCATCGAGCACGACATGAAGCTGGTGATGGGCGTCTCGGAGCGGATCATCGTCCTCGACCACGGCGTCACCATCGCGCGGGGGCTGCCGCGCGAGATCCAGAGCGACCCCAAGGTCATCGAGGCTTACCTGGGCGAGAAGTATGCCAAGGAGCATGCCGCGCAAATCGCCGCTGGCCAGCACGGGGCTGCCACGTGACCGTGCTGCTCGAGCTGGCAAACATCGACGTGCATTACGGCGCCATCCACGCGCTGCGCGGCATCTCGTTCTCGGTGGCCGAGGGCGAGATCGTCACGCTCATCGGCGCGAACGGAGCGGGCAAGACCACCACGCTGCGCGCGGTTTCGGGAATGCTGAAGCCGACCAACGGCTCCATCAAGTACAGCGGCGCCGACATCGCGGGACTCAAGCCGCACAAGCTGGTCGCGCGCGGGCTGTGCCATGCACCCGAGGGCCGCGGCATCTTTCCCAACCTGACGGTGCGCGAGAATTTGCTGCTCGGCGCGTTCCTGCGCCGCGACACACAGGAGATCGCCAAAGACGAAGCGAAGGGATTCGCGCTCTTTCCGGTGCTCAAAGAGCGGGCCGCGCAGCCCGCCGGCACCCTCTCGGGCGGTGAGCAGCAGATGCTCGCCATCGCGCGGGCACTGATGGCGCGGCCGAAGCTCCTGCTCCTCGACGAGCCGTCGCTCGGCCTCGCGCCGCAGGTCACCGAGACGATCTTCCGCATCATCGAGGAGATCAACAAAGCGGGCGTCACCATCCTGCTGGTCGAACAAAATGCGCACCTGGCGCTAGGCATCGCGCACCACGGCTATGTGCTCGAGACCGGCACGGTGGTGCAGTCGGGGACCGGGCAGGAACTGCTCAAGAGCCCGGAGATCCGCAAGGCGTATCTCGGCGAGTGACCGGTGCGCTGCTCCCGCGAAGTTTATCGCCTTCCGCGTAATATTTTCTCGCCTTCCGCGTAAGGGAGTTCGTGCCGATGGAGATCCCCTCTCTGGTCAGGTCCGATCGGAAGCCCATCCGCTGGGCACTCGGTCGCCTGCGCGCGTACTCGGTCGACTTGCAGCCTCCGCCAGCGGCCCGCAGCAGCCGGCTCGACCGCGCGCTCTATGGCTTCGCGCAGCCCATGCTCGGCCTCAGAGTCTTGCTCTCCGACAGCGAACTCCTGGGCGAGGCGCTGCTGCCCGCGCTGGTGCTGGCCGCGTTCTGCGCGGTGGTCGCCTTCATCAAGCCTGGCGAGGGAACCTTCTGGATTGCCCGCCTCAAGACCTTCTATAAAGTCTTCGCGGGGCTCGCGCCGGTCCCGTCCATTCTCTTCGCCAAGCACTACGCGCGCCTCGCCGCCCTCGCCCGCTGGCGGCTCGGCTTCGGCGTCTGTGGGCCACGCGAGCTGCCCCTCGCCGAATCGCTCAAGCGCGCTCTGCAGCAGCTGGTGCTGGTCTATGCTGGCGCGTTCCCGTTCTGGCTGGTCATCCGAGCGGTCCCGTTCCTCGGCCGCCGTCTCGAGTTCGTGGTCCCGGTGCTCTGGGGCCTTCACTGGGTCGTGGTGGACGCCTTCGACGACGCGCGGATCCTGCGTCCGGGCGAGACTCTGCGCGACGCCGAGATGGAGGACCAGCGTGCCCAAAGTCCCTGGTTCGTGCGCTTGTTCCGCACGGTAGCCGACCGCATTCCGTTCGCTCCGTTCGCGAACCTGCTGCGCTGGTTCGCCGGCGTCACCGATCGTCTGGCGCTGGTCTGGCGCGGCGAGATCGCGCTCATGGAGGCGAACGGCGCCGCGGCCATCGGGTTTTCGCTGAGCACCGCGGCCCTCCTGGCCACGCCGATCTTGAATCTCCTCTTCCGCCCCGTGACCATCGTGGCCGCCTCGCACCTGCTCGGGCACATGGAAAAGGATGGGACCGGTTTCAGTGCAGCTGAAATTCGCTCTTGAGCTCCCTAGACAGGAGCTGACTCATCGCCTGCTTCACCGGAAGGCCCTCATAAAGGATGCGATAGATGGCCTCGTGAATCGGCATCTCGCAGCCCATCTTGACGGCCAGATCGTGCGCGCTCCTGGCGGTTCGTACGCCTTCCGCGACCTGCGTCATCCCCGCGAGCACCTCCTCGAGCGATTGGCCGCGGCCCAGGCCCAGCCCCACCGTGCGATTGCGCGACAGCTCTCCAGTGCACGTCAGGACTAGATCTCCCATGCCCGCGAGCCCCGATAGCGTCAGCGGATTGGCGCCCTTCTTGATGGCGAGACGCACGAGCTCCGACAGGCCGCGCGTGATCAACGCCGCGCGCGTGTTGTTGCCAAAGCCCATGCCGTCAACGATGCCAGCCGCGATGGCGCAGACGTTCTTGAGCGACCCGCCCAGCTCGACGCCCACCACGTCGTTCGAGGTGTAGACGCGGAAGTAATCATTCGAGAACGCCCTCTGCACCCGCTGCGCCATCCGCTCCCAGGACGAGGCCACCACCACCGCGGTGGGCATGCGGTTGATGGTCTCCCTGGCGAACGATGGCCCGGAGAGGAACGTCAGGTACGGATGCAGCTCTGAAGGCAGTACGTCCTCGAGCACTTCGTGCATGGTCAGCAGCGTTCCATTTTCGATTCCCTTGCTCGCACAGACGATGGGCGTCGCGCGCGGCAGCGACGGAAGGGCTTGCCGCATGATCTCGCGCGTGACGTGCGAGGGACTGGCGGCAACGATGAGCTCCGCGCCCGCGAGCGCCTCGTGCAGGTCGTGGGTTCCGCGGAGGTTCGCCGGCAGCTGCAGCCCGGGCAGGTACTTGGAGTTCTCGTGCAGTTCGTTGAGAGACCGCGCGACCGACTCGTCGTGCGACCAGATGATGGTGTCGTGCCCGTTGTTGCCCAGCACAGAAGCCAGCGCCGTGCCCCAGCTTCCTCCTCCGATGATCGCCGCGCGCATGATTGGCTCCTTGATTTCAACATGGTCGCACAGAGCCCTGACATTGCGATGACGGGGACCGAAAACGAGACCCTCTTTGATTGGCGCGAAGGCTGCAACTCCCCGGTCAAGGGGTCTCGATTTGGACTCGATGTCAGACCCCCCTGCGAGAGTTTTGTTTCGGGAGGCGGTCACCATGGGCGCGAAAGCAGAGCGACTGGTTTACGAATGCGATGGGTGCGGCTATCGCGCGCCCAAGGCCATCGGGAAGTGTCCCATGTGCAATGTGTTCGGGGCGGTTCGCGCGCGCTCGCCTGCCGTGGTGGAAGGCCTGGGGCCCGTTCCCATTTCGGAGGTGCCGCTCGGGGCCGGGCAGCGCGACCGGACGGGCATCGGCGAATTGGACCGTGCGCTCGGCGGAGGCCTGGTGCCAGGCGGGGTCATCCTGCTCGCAGGAGATCCGGGCATCGGGAAAAGCACGCTCCTGCTTTCGGCGCTCGACCGGCTCGCGCAGTTACCGGGGCAGCGGCCCGTGCTCTACGTGAGCGGCGAGGAGTCGCTGCAGCAGATCCGCCTGCGCGGAGAGCGGCTGCAGACTCTTTCGCCCGAGCTGCACCTGCTCGCGGACACGGACGTTGATTCGGCGCTGCGGCACGCGAACCGGCTCGAGCCGCGGGTGCTGGCCATCGACTCCATCCAGACCATGCACCTCAAGTCGGTCGACAGCGCGTGCGGCTCGGTCGCGCAGGTCCGCGAGGTCGGGCAGAAGCTGACCAGCTGGGCAAAAGCGACCGGCACGCCGCTCATCCTGGTTGGCCACGTCACCAAGGACGGGTCGATCGCGGGGCCGCGCGTGCTCGAGCACCTGGTCGATACCGTGCTCTATTTCGAAGGAGACCGCAGCCACGCCTATCGCGTGCTGCGCGCACACAAAAACCGCTTCGGCTCGACCAACGAGATCGGGGTTTTTGAGATGAAGTCCGAGGGTCTCGTCGAGGTGCCGAACCCAAGCGCACTCTTCCTCGCCGAGCGCCCGCGGGAGTCTTCGGGAAGCGCAGTCGTTGCCACCATGAACGGATCGCGCCCGCTCCTGGTGGAGGTGCAAGCGCTGGTCGCGGGCGGCTCTTGCGGCGGGTCGCCAAGGCGTGCGGCCATCGGCGTCGATGCCTCGCGGGTGGCGCTGCTCACCGCCGTGCTGGAGAAGAAGCAGGGCATCGTGCTGAGCGATCAGGACATCTACGTAAGCGTCGCGGGCGGCGCGGTCCTGCAGGAGCCAGCCGGAGATCTCTCCATCGCCGCGGCGCTGCTCTCCAGCTTTCGCGACCAGCGCATCGAGCCTGGGACGCTGATTCTCGGAGAAATCGGGCTTGCGGGCGAAGTGCGAGCCGTCGGGCAGATCGACCAGCGGCTGGCCGAGGCAGCGCAGCTTGGGTTCACCCGGTGCGTGCTGCCAGCGGGCAACCAGAGGCGGCTGCGATCGCCGCCGCTGGCAGTGCACGGCGTCTCGACGTTGGGTGAAGCCATGGAGGTGCTTTTCGCCTAGAGCCAACGTAAACCATGGGGCACAATGGCAGCCGATGGCTGACTTTCCCGACGCGCCCGACGCGCCGCAGCTGAACGGCGAAGACCGACGCAGACATCCGCGCGTGCCTGTCGGGCTACAGGTCGACCTGCGGTTCGATTCGGTGCAGCACTTCCTCTCCGCGTATGCCGAGGATATCTCGGAAAGCGGCATGTTCATCCGCGGCTGGGAAACCAAGGACGACGGGACGCCGCACGAGGTGGGGCAGACGCTCGCGCTGCGGTTCGAGGCCGGTGCCGAGCGCATTGTCGAAGGGACGGCTCGAGTCGTGCGGGTCGTTCGCAAGGCCGATGGCGGCGAGGCGGGCCTTGGCGTCCAGTTCATCGAGTTGGACGCGCAGAGCCGGCGGCTCATTGAAGCCATCGTGCGCATCAAGCTCGCCTGAAGCGCGCACACGATTGCTCCAAGGTGGCCGAAGATGCGCAGGGCGCCATCTGTCGTCGCTATCGACGGATTCAATTCAAGTTGGTCAATCGTCATTTCAAGTCACCGCGGAAGGGGGGAGGAAGGCCCTCGCGGACGACCGTACGAATCGTACGAAACGAGCGATTTGAGCGCCCCATTTCTGCCGCCGGATGGCTCCATTCGTACGAACCGTACGACGCCACCGGGACAAGCCTCTCCCCCGCCGTCGCCCAAGGAACAGTGGCCCGCGCGCGGAGCCTCAGGCCCGCTCGACTGCCTTTCGCCAGCGCGCCAGGTGAGCGTCCCGCGCTTCCGTCTTCATCTGGGGTCGGAACTGCTTGCCGGCGCGCCAGGAACTCTTGAGTTCCTTGGTGCCGGCCCACAGCCCGGTCCCGAGCCCAGCCAGGAAGGCCGCACCCAGCGCCGTAGTCTCGATCATCCGCGGCCGCTCGATCGGTGTCTGGAGAAGGTCCGCCTGAAACTGCATCAACAGGTCATTTGTCGAAGCGCCACCGTCGACACGAAACATCGGCATCGGCTGGCCGATGTCCTGCGCCATGGCCTGCACCAGATCGTAAATCTCGAACGCGATGCCCTCGAGCGCGGCGCGCGCGAGGTGCGCCTTGGTCGTCCCGCGGTCGATGCCGCAGATGAGTCCCCGCGCCTCCTGTCGCCAGTGCGGCGCGCCCAGGCCCGCCAATGCCGGAACGAACGCGACCCCGCCGGAGTCAGGTACCTTCTTCGCCAGCTCCTCGATCTCGGACGACTTCTTGATGATGCCGAGCCCGTCGCGCAGCCACTGCACGACGGCGCCCGCGATAAAGGCGCTGCCCTCGAGCGCGTACGCCACCTCGTCGCCGATCTGCCATGCCACGGTCGAGATGAGCCCGTGCTTCGAGCTCACCTTTTTTGGCCCCGCGTTCATCAGCAAAAAAGCGCCGGTGCCATAGGTGCACTTCGCCTCCCCGGGAGAAAAGCACGCCTGGCCCACCATCGCCGCCTGCTGGTCGCCTGCGATGCCGGCGATGGGAATTCCATCCGGCAACCCGCGCACGCCCTTGGTGTTGCCGAAGACGCCCGCCGAGGGGCGGATCTCCGGCAGCACCTCCTTGGGAACGCCGAAGAGCGAGCACATCTCGGCATCCCAGCTGCGCTTCGCAAGGTCCATCAGCAGCGTGCGCGACGCATTGGTCACGTCGGTCGCGTGCACCGTGCCGCCGGTCAGCTTCCACAAAAGTGCTGAGTCGACGGTGCCGAAGCAGAGCTCCCCGCGCACGGCCCGCGCTTCCGCGCCCTTCACGTGGTCAAGCAGCCAGCGCAGCTTGGTCGCGCTGAAGTATGCGTCGAGCACCAGCCCGGTCCTCTCGCGCACCAGCGGCTCATGGCCTTTGGCCTTGAGCTTGTTGCAGGCGTCGGAGGTGCGGCGGTCCTGCCAGACGATGGCGTTGTGGAGGGGCCGGCCGGTACGGCGATCCCAGAGCAAGGTCGTCTCGCGCTGGTTGGTGATGCCGATGGCGGTGAGCTCGCTGCCCTTGATGGAGGCCTCGCGCAGCGCCTTGGCAATTGCCTTCTGCGTCGAAGTCCAGATGTCCTCGAGATCGTGCTCGACCCAGCCCGGCTTGGGGAAGATCTGCCGGAACTCGACGTTGACTTTCGCCTTGACCGAAAGGCGCTGGTCGAGGATGAGCGCCGTCGTGCCCGTCGTTCCCTGATCGATCGCGAGGACGTACTTCGAGGCCATTTCAACTCTCCTGGAAAAACGAGACCACGGCGCTGCACACTTCAAAGGATTCGACGTCGAGCGGCATCAGGTGGCCGGTGCGCGGGAAAACGCGCAGCTCAACCCGCTTGCTGCCGAGCGCGCGCGCAAGCCTTTGCGACCCTGAGACCGCGACGGTTTTGTCGAGCGCGCCGTTCAGAATCAGCGTCGGCGCATGCACGCGGCGGGCAACCTGCAGCGCCTCGCGCGTGAGCAGTCGCAGCTCACGGCCCCAGAGGAGCGGAACCCGCGAATAGCCGTCGTCCAATGATGTGTTGCCCGGTGACGGCAAATCGCGCCGCTTTCCCGCGAGCAGAGGCAGCGCCGGGAGCCGGCCGACCAGATTGGTGAACACCCAGGACAGCCCCCTCAGCTCGACGGCGGGCGCCAGCAGCGCGAGCCGGGACACCTCGGGCACGCCCTCATGCAGCCGGCTGTGCGCCGCGAGCTCCAGCGCCAGCAGGCCGCCCGCGGAGAGGCCGCAAACGAAGATTTGTCTCGCGCCCCGCAGGGCCGCGAGCGCCCGCAGCGCCGCCTCGCGCAGATCAGAACGCGTCACGGTGATCAGATCCTCGGGGCTTGTTCCATGTCCGGGAAGCAGCGGTCCCACGGCGCGAATGCCAGCTTTTGCCAGCGCCTCGCCGACTGGCCTTACCTCTGACGGGCCGCCCGTCAAGCCGTGCAGGAGGAGACAGACATCGGGGCCTGCGCCGAGCGAAAACGCGGACATGGGGCAGGTCGCGCTAGCACGTCCGCAGACGCCCGGCAAACCACAGCGTGATAGAAGCGCGGCCCTTCCGAGGAGCAAACGATGCCCGCAGAGATTCCGCCGACCCAGCAGCTGCAAATCCAGCTCAACATCGACGACGCCATGGCCCAGGGCCTCTACGTGAACATGGCGATGCTCAACCACAACGAAACCGAGTTCGTCATCGACTTCATCTATGTGCAACCGCAGGTGCCGAAGGCCACCGTGCGGGCGCGGGTGATCAACAGCCCCAAGCACATGAAGCGGCTGCTCGCGGCGCTGCAGGAGAACGTCGCCAAATACGAAGCGCAGTTTGGGAAGATCGACGTGACGGGCCCGTCTCCGGTGGGCCTCGGAATTCATTAGCGGGCCCCGATTTTCGGACCTTGGCGCCTCGTTCCGGGCGCTTTTGCGGCGCGCGCCAGAGTGACAGGGCCGCTGGCACGCCCGATGCTTTTCCAAAGCTTCGGAACGCGTCGCATCTCGCGGCGCCGTGGGGAGGGGCATATGGAAACCGAGCAGCAGCAGCCGTCGAACGGCAAGCGGAAGCCGTGGGCGGCGTACAACATCATCGAGCGCAAGGACACGGGCAAGCGCATCTGGAGCCGGGTCGGCAGCGCGTTTTTCAACCAGGACGGCAGCATCAACATTCATCTCGATTCTTTCCCGCTGCAGGGGAAGATCCAGATTCGCGAGGACGACCGCGAGCGCCGGCCTGACGCGGCCAAGGGCGCCCTCGCTCGCGAAGCCGAAGCCTAGCTGTTCTTCACGACCGGCTGCGCGACCCGCGCGGCCGGTCACTTCCATTTTTGAAATCTTCAAAAGGAGGAGCAATGCACCGAGCGATCTTCGCGCTTGCGCTGTCGCTGCTTGCGGCGCCTGCGTTTGCGCAAACACCTGCCGCGCACAAGCGGCACGGCAAGCCGCCCGTCCAGGGCGTACTCAACCTCAACCGCGCCAGCACGGCCGAGCTGCAGCTCTTGCCCGGCATCGGGAAGGGAAGAGCCGAGGCCATTGTCGAGCAGCGCAACAAACATCCTTTCACCAGCGTCGACGAGGTGGCGCATATCCGTGGACTGAAGGGGATCGTCCGAAGGCAGCACGCCCATCTTGTGGTGCAGGGAGACACGACTCTCAAGCCCACCAGTCCTTGACCTCGACGGACTCGGGAGGGTACTGAGCACCCACAATCGTAGTCCGCCGCCGTGGCGCCCCGACGAGGGGCCTCGAGGGAAGCCGGTCAAATACCGGCGCGGTCCCGCCACTGTAGCCGGGGTAGTCGGTCCAGGAAGCCACTCGCGACAGAAATCGCGGGGAAGGCGGGACGACGCGCAGCGAAATTCGCTGCAGACCCGGGAGCCAGGAAACCTGCCTGGCGGCGACATCAGCTTTCACCTCTTCGAGCGAAAGAGGGGAGCCGCGTGCCGCCGTCTTGCTGCGCCTTCGGGCGCATCCATGCGTTCGTTGTTCCTGCCGTCGCGGCGCTGCTCGCGATCAGTGCTGGCGCGCGCGCGGGCTCCGCGGAAGCCCGCGATCACGGCACGATCGACGACGGCAACGCCCGGGATTTCAGGTTCGATGGCGGCTCTGGCATCGGCAGCAATGGCGGCCTGGGCAGCGGCAGCGATGGCCGCCTGGGCAGCGGCAGCGATGGCGGCCTCGGCAGCGTCAGCGATGGCGGCAGCTCACACCAGGAGGGCGAGACGATCGAAGTCGCTGGCGAGCGCCTCGCGGGCTCGGCGCGCGCACCGGGGGCGGCGAGCTCCGTGGTGGACGTCGCAAAATTCGGCGGCGAAGTCCGGTCGGTCGCGGAGATGCTGGCATCGGCGCCGGGCGTGACCATCCACGCGGCTGGTGGGCCAGGGCAAGCGGCAAGTCTCTCCCTGCGCGGAGCGAGCGCCGACGAGTCGCTCATCCTCCTCGACGGCATCCCGCTGCAGGGGCCGGGTGGCGGCTCCATCGACCTCGCGACATTGCCGGCTGCGCTCCTGGATCGAATGGTCGTCAGCCGCGGAGTGCTCGGCGCGCAGCTCGGCGCGGGTGCAATGGGTGGTGCGGTCGAGCTGAAGCCGCGTGCCGTCACCGGGCGGCCGGGAGGCGGGCTTACAGCCTCATTCGGCTCGTTCGGGACCGCGCAGCTGGCGGCCGACGGGAGCGCGCCGTTCAGCAGCAGTGGCAGCGCGCTCTTTGGCATCCAGCTCGATCGCACGAGCGGCGACTTTGATTTTGCCGCGCGCGTGCCGCCCGAAGCGCCGACGTACTACGGCTTTACGCGACAGAACGCCGACGCCCGGCGTGCCTCGGCGCTGCTGCGGGTAGAGGAGCGCCTGTCGACCTCCGCCGAAGTCGACGTGTTGCTGCAGGGAACGGCCGGTGATCGTGGACTCCCCGGTCCATCGACCTCGATCACCCTGCGGTCGCGCGCACTCGACCAGGGCGGGCTCGCCGGCGCGCGCGTGAGCGGCGAGAGCGGGGACGTAGCCTGGGGACTGCGCACCTGGGCGCGCGTGGACCGCGTGGAACTGCGCGGGGTGCGATTCTTTTCGGATTGCCAGGACGGCGCTGCCGACTGTCCGCGCACGGATGAGCGCTCCTCAAGCGCGCGCGCGGAAGGCGAGCTGACTTTCCGGGTCGGCGATGGACAGCGGCTTCACGCGACTCTCTCGGGCGGCGGGGAATGGATCGCTGGAGCGCCGACCGGCTCGCATCGGCGATCTGTCGCCTCGTTGGCGCTGAGCGATGACTTGCCGCTGCCGGGCGCACTCGCCCTCCACCCCGCGCTGCGACTCGACCAAACCGGAGGCGACACCGCGCTGAGCCCGGGACTCGAGGCCACCTTTCGCCCATCCGCGACGGCGCCGCTCGAGTTGCGCGCAGGTTTCGGCCTCTCCTTCCGTCCCGCCTCTTTCTCCGAGCTTTACCTCGACCAGGGCGGCGTCCTCCCCAACGAGACCCTCCTTCCCGAACGGGCCTGGTCGGCAGACGCCGGCGTCGCGTGGCGCTCGTCGTGGCTCACGGTCGCCGCGAACGCCTTCTGGTCTCACTATTCGAACCTGATTGTTTACGAACTCTACCCGCCCGCGCGCGCGAAGCCGTTCAACGGAGGCGGCGCCCGCATCGCAGGGCTCGAGTTGCAAGCCGTCGTAAAGCTCCCGCACGGCTTGATCGCCGAGGCAGCCTACAGCTTCCTCGACGCCATCAATGGCCGCGAAGGCCTCGAAGGCCACCACCTGTCCTATCGCCCGCCGCACCGGCTCCTCGCGCGGCTTGCCCGCCGCGGCGACCGCCTCGAGGGCTACGCCGAGTTCAGCTACCAGAGCCGTATGCCGCGCAACCAGTTCGACAGCGCGTATCTGCCAATGCAGACGCTGGTCAACGCGGGCGCGGGCGTCCGCGCGATCGGCCCCCTCTGGCTCGACGTCGAATTGAAAAACCTGCTCGACGACCAGACCTTTGAAGACCTCTTTCAATACCCCCTGCCTGGGTTCTCGCTCGCCTTCATCGCGCGCGCCCGGCTCTAACGAATCAAACCCGAAGGAGCACACCACATGAAGCGCATCGCTCTGATTGCACTGACCCTCTCCGCCTGCGGCGGCAAGTACAAGGCTCCGCCCGCACAGACCAGCATCGCCCTCAAGACCGGCGCGGACTTGAAGCCCTATGACGCCGCCAAGCCTGGCAACGCCAATCCGCAGGGCCTCGCGCAGATTGGCAACACGGTCTACGCATCGCTTTCGAACCAGACCAACGATTTTGCCAATGCCGGCCCGGGCTTCCTGGTTGGCTTCGTTCCCTCGACGGGAGTCCAGACGCTCATCGACCTCGGCGGCGCGGATGAAAAGCAGTGCCAGAACCCGGGCTTCGTGCGCGACTTCAATGGCAAGCTGTACGCGCCCTGCTCGGGAGACTTCAGCGGCACCGACAACGGCCGCGCTCTGGTCGAGGTCGACCCGAACACCGCGCAGGTGACCCGCCGTGCGGCCATCCCGGCCGGCCTGGTCCCCAACGGCGTCGCGCCCGGTCCGACAAAGATTTGGATGGGCGACTCCCTCTCGCTGCGCGTCCTCGGCGTGGACCGGGGCACGTTCGTGGCCGACGACCCGGCCAAAGCCTTGACCCTGGACTGCGCGCAGACGCCGAAGACGGGCTTTTCCTATGTCGCCGATGTCGCCATTCTCTATGGCGATCTCTACGCCCTCTGCGCGTCCGACATCGCTGGCGGTCTCTTTCGCTTCGACGCCGCGACCGGCGCAGCCAAGGGACATGTTGCCGTCGGGCCAAACCCAACCGAACTGACCGCCACCGGAGATGGCCGGATTGCGGTCATCAACTCCGCGGACAACACGCTCTCGCTCGTTACCATCAACGGCACGACGCTGACCGCCGACAACAAGGCGTTGACGTTCCCCAGCGGGACTGCGGCGCTGCAGGACGTGCGCGCACGCGACAACTTCCTTTACACAGTGGCGTCGAGCAGCAACTCGGCGCAGAAGATTGATCTCGCGGCCAAGGGCGGACCGAAAATTGTCCAGGTCGCAGCGTTCCCGAATGGCTCCAATCCGTACAACATCTTTCCTCTCGACGACGATCAGGCCATCGTGACCAACCGCCAGACCAACTCAATCTCGGCTGTGCAATGGGTGAACGTCCCTTGATTCGAGTCGCTGCGCTGATCTTGCTTGCATCGAGTGCGGCGCTCGCTGCGGGTCCGCGCCAGCACCTCGGGCCGCCGGTTCCGGCTGCCGTCCTTCGCGTGGTCACGCTCGCGCCGTCTCTCTCGGACGTTGTCCTCGCGCTGGACGCGGGAGAGCGGCTGGTCGGGGTCACGCGCTTCGACGACGACCCGCGCGTCAAGGACGTGAAGCGCGTCGGCGGGTACAACGATCCCGAGCCCGAAGCGGTGCTGGCGCTCAAGCCAGACCTGGTGCTCGCCGAGCCCGCGCCGGCGAACCGCGGGCCCGTCACTACGCTTGCGCGTCTCGGAGTTCCCATCGAGGCCTTCCCGCTTTCAACCGTTCAGGAGATCGAGCGGGCCATCGATGGAGTCGGCGACCTGCTGCACCTCTCGCCCAAAGCGCGCCTGCTCGTGCAGGGCATCGAGACGGCGCGCACTCGCGCGCGCGCGCAGGCGCAGGGCAAGCACCGGCCGCGCGTGCTGCTGGTCTTCGGGCTCGACCCGCTGGTCGTGGCGGGGCCGCGGAGCTTCGCCGGCGAGCTGCTCACGGATGCGGGCGGCGAGAACGCGGCGGGCCCAAGCGACAAGCCTTTCTTCCGTCTGCCGGAGGAAGTTGCGGTGCGCTCGCGGCCAGATCTGGTCATCCTCTGCGGCGTCGATGCGCCCCAAGGTCGCGCGGCAGTGGTCGGGCTCGACGTGCGAGCGGCCTCGCTCCCCTCGACCGCGTTGCTGCATCCGGGGCCGCGCATCCCGCAGGCCATCGACGACCTCGCGAAGCTGCTGCGGCCGTGAAGCGGTCCGCGAAGGTTGGTCCAGCCGGGACGGTCGCGCGGCGTTCGGCCGCCGTGCGGACCGCGCTGGCACTGGCTTTCCTCCTTCCGGTTTCCGCGCTCGCGCTCTTCGTCGGCGTCGCAGTCGGCGCAGGCGACCTCTCTCTTCGCGCGGCCCTGAAGGGCGTCGAGCCGGACGCGACCGTGCTGTTCCGGCTGCGCATCCCGCGCGTGATCCTCGCAGCTGAAGTCGGCGCCGCGCTCTCGGTCGCCGGCGTCGCGCTGCAGGCGCTCTTGCGCAATCCGCTCGCCGACCCGTTCATCTTCGGCCTCTCCGGCGGCGCGGCGGTCGGCACCGCAGTCTTCGTCGCGGCCTCCGGCACCTTCCTCGGCGCCGCCACCGCCGCTGCTGCGTCGTGGTCCGGACTGCTCCCGACCCAGGTGGCCGCGGTGGTGGGCGCGCTCGCGGCGGCGCTGCTCGTCTTCACACTCGGCCGTGCGCGCGGACAACTCGCCCCCGAGCGCGCCTTGCTCGTCGGCGTGGTCTTCAACTCCTTCGCCTCGGCCGTGGTGATCTCGGTCGAAGCCGTGCTGCAGCCCGAGCAGACGCAAGCGGTCCTGCTTTGGCTCTCGGGGACGATGGGCTACGAGCCGTCCTCTGTGCTGCTGTCCGCGGGCATCCTGGTGCTCGCGCCCGCGCTGCTGCTCACCGCGCTCGCGGGCCGGCTGAACCTGCTCGCGCTGGGTGACGACGGGGCCGCCGCGCTCGGCGTCGACGTGGCGCAGACGCGGCTCATTGCCTTCGTCGCCGCCAGCATCATGGTCGGCGTCTCGGTCGCGCTCACCGGCTTGGTGGGCTTCGTCGGCCTGGTGGTCCCCCACGGCGTGCGGATGATCACCGGCCCCGATCACCGCGTGGTGATCCCCGCCTCCGCGGTGGGCGGCGCGGCGTTCCTGGTCCTCGCCGACGCTCTCTCGCGCGCGCTGTTCCGCAACCTCGGCATGGAGCCGCCCGTCGGCGCGGTGACGGCGATGGTGGGCGCGCCGCTCTTCGTGCTGCTCTTGCGGAGCCGCAAGTGAACGAGTCCGCGGTGCCCTTGCGTCGAGAGACGCGCGTGGCCGTGCCGCTGCTCGTGCTGCGCGAGGTCCGCTATCGCCACTCGACCCATCTCCCCGAGGCGCTCTCGGGCGCCTCGCTGCAAGTGGGCGCCGGAGAGGTGGTCGGTGTCATCGGCCCCAACGCCGCCGGCAAGAGCACGCTCGCGCGCATCGCCTGCGGCCTGCTCGCGCCCTCCTCGGGGCAAGTCCTTCTCTCCGGCGACTCCGTCTCGCGTCTGAGCCGCCGCGAGCGCGCCCGCCGGGTTGCATTCCTGCCCCAGCACCAGCCTGCCGACCTGGTCTTCACCGCGCGCGAAGTCGCACTGATGGGCCGCGCGCCGCACCTCGGCCTCTGGGCACTCGAGGGCGAGCGCGACCGCCAGATCGCCGAAGCCTCGCTCGCCGAGGCTGACGTACTCGGCCTCGCCTAGCGCCCGGTCGCGCAGCTTTCCGGAGGCGAGCGCCAGCGGGTCTTTCTCGCCCGCGCCTTCGCGCAACAGACCGTTCTGCTGGTGCTGGACGAGCCCACCGCCAGCCTCGACCTTGGTCATCAAGTCTTGCTGGTCAATGCGCTGCGCCGCCGGGGCCGCGAGGGAAACGGCGCTTTACTGGTCCTGCACGATCTCGCGCTCGCCGGTGCGGCTTGTGACCGTCTGGTCCTGCTGGTCTGCGGGCAAGTCCTCGCCGAGGGGACTCCTGCAGAAGTGCTCAAGCCCGACCTGCTCGCCCGTGCCTACGGCACCGCCGTCGACGTCGTCACCGACCCCGCCACCGGCCAGCCGTTGGTCGCCCCGCGCATCGCGCGCTGAAGCTTGTCATCCAAAGTGCCGCGTCGCAGTGAGGTGGGTAACTCCAAATTCAGCGCTTTTGCAAGCGCAGCGACTGCCAACTGGCGTCGGCGGTCCAGCCGCCGTCGACGACAAGCGCATGGCCGTTCACGAACGCGCTTTCGACCGGATCAGCGAGGAAGCTGATCGCGCGCGCGACGTCACCGGGCGAGGCGAAGCGAGCCATCGGAACGCGGTCGGTGATGTCCGCGTCGGTATAGGTTCCGCTCGCCTGGCTTTCGTCGTCCATCGCCGTCTTCACCCAGCCCGGACAGACGGCGTTGACGCGAATGCCCCTGCCGCCCCACTCAGCAGCGAGCGTTCGCGTCAGCCCGATGAGCCCGTGCTTGGAGGCGTTATAGGCGGCGCGGTCGGCGACGCCGGCGAGCCCTGCGATCGAGGCCACGTTGACGACGCTGGCCTTCTTTGCTGCGAAGAGGAGCTGCGCGAACGCCCGGCAGAGCAGGAACGGCGCGACCAGATTCACCTCGAGGACGCGGCGAAGCTGCGCAGCGGAAGTCTTCTCGAGGGGAGAGATCAGGCTGATGCCGGCGTTGTTGACGAGCACGTCCAGGTGGCCCCAGCGCGCCCGCACCACCGCGGCGAGATCGTCGATGGCGGCCTCGTCGGTGAGGTCGCCGACGCATTCGACGACTTCGCCGCCGAACGCCCTGACCATCGAGGCCGTCTCGGCCGGCGGGCGAAGGTCGCTCAGCGCCAGCGCGTAGCCGCGCTCAGCGAGGAGCACGGCGGTGCGCTGGCCGATGCCCTGCGCTGCGCCGGTGACGACTGCGATGCGAGCTGCGGCGGAAGGCGTATCGGGCATGGCGCGATCTCTCTGCTCGACGATCGTGAGCATAAGACAAATGAAGCGGGAAATGGGTCTGGTAGCGAGAGTTCCGTCAATCGACGGCTCATTTGCTACGCTCGCACAGGAGGGGAAGCGCAGCAAGGGGCGGGCCCGGCCTCGGCGCTCGGGGGCGGAGGAACGACGCGGCTGCGCAGCTTGGAGTTGGGCGCGAACCCACCGTGATACCCGACTCCACAGTCATTCCAGATACAGCGTAAAGCCTGCTTCCAATACCTGATCGAGGCCACCCTCGATGCGGCGGCGGAACGCGAGGTGCACTCCGCCGATCTCGGCGAGGATACCTATCCCGGCCGAGAAATAAGCCAGCTTGTTGGTCGGGTCATAAGTGCCGCCCACCCTCAGCGCAAAGGCCTGATCGACCAGGTATTCAATCCCGCCGTCGAACTTGTGCTTGATATGGCTGGTGTCGGAAAGGTCGGCTTTGTAATCGAGCGCCAGGTGCCAATCGGCGTCGCTACCCCAGGCCAACGCGGCGGTCGTGGTCAAGGGGAAGAGCGGCCCCAGCGCAGAAAACGAAATGTTCTGCACCACGGCGGCGTAGCTGAGGGATCCTCGCCGGGCGAGCAGCCCGATGTCCTGCGCGGCCTTCTGGACCAGACCGTCCTGGGTATGGAAGCGCAGATACTTCGTCTCGCCGCCGACAAAGAACGCGCCGACTGGATAGGCATAGGCAAAGCCCAAAAGCCAACCCTCGGCGCGGCCCTCCGGTTGCCCGCTGCCCCAGCGAGAAAAGAGGATGCCGCTCGCCACCGGCGTGGACTTGCTGTCGACGATGCTCGCCATGACGCCTTGCGCGGGAAAGCGGCTGTCGACCGCGCCGTCGACCTCCATATGGTAGCGCTGGGCCTGGGCCAGACCTGCAGGATTGCTCACCAGCGCGTCGTTGGAAGTAGCAATGGCGGCGTCGGACGTGCCCAGCGCCAGCGAGCGCGGCATGCCGATGGTGCCGGGGAATGGCGCGCCCGGATCGGTTGCGGCGTGGTCGGCGCGCGCGGCGAAAGCACAACAGAGGATGAAGAGGAGGGCCCGCATCGGCGCGCACCGTACCCGCTGTCAGGCCCCCGTGCTAGGTATTGCCGCCCTCGAAGGTCAGGAGCTCCCGGTGAATCATCCGCTGCGCAAAGTAGTGATTCCGGCAGCCGGTCTGGGAACGCGGTTTTTGCCGGCCACCAAGTCGGTGCCCAAGGAGATGCTGCCCATCGTCGACCAGCCCACCATCGGGCTCATCGTGGACGAAGCGCTGCGCGCGGGCGCCACCGAGGTCATCGTCATCAATGGCCGCGGCAAGACGGCCATCGAGGACTATTTCGACCGCTCCTACGAGCTGGAAGACACCCTCTTGCGCAAGGGCAAGCAGGAACTCTTCGAGCAGGTCCGCAAGATCAGCGACTCCGTGAGCGTGACCTCCTTGCGGCAGAAAGAGCCCATGGGCCTCGGCCACGCGGTGCTGGCGGCGCGCAATGCCATTGGCGACCAGTGGTTCGGCGTGCTGCTCGGCGACGACCTCTTCGATTCCGAGGAGCCGGGCATCGCGCAGCTCGCGCGCGTTGCGGCGAAGACCGGCAAAGCGGCCGTGGCGCTGATGGCCGTGCCCGACGACCAGACTCATATGTATGGAGTGGCTGCCGGGGTTCGGCTTCCCGACGGGAATCTGGCCATCGCGAAGCTGATCGAGAAGCCGAAACAAGGCACCGCACCCTCGAACCTCGCCGTCATCGGGCGCTACCTGTTGCCGCCCGATATCTTCGACATCCTCGAGCAGGTGAAGCCCGGCGCTGGCGGCGAGATCCAGCTCACCGATGCGCTCGCGGTGCTGGCGCAGCAGGGGCGGCTGCTCGGCGTCACGCTGCAGGGCGAGCGGCACGACGCGGGCGACAGGCTCGGCTATCTGCAAGCCAACATCGCTTATGCGCTCAAGCGACCTTCTTTGCGCGAAGGGCTGCTCGCGTTCATGAGAAAGGTTTCGCAATGACGGCGACGATCCTCGCGCTGCTGCTTGCGTATATTCCCGCGGCCGGGTCGCTCTTGCACCGCACGGCCTCTCGCGCAACTGAAGGCGGCCGCTCGCGCGAGGTCACGCTCTCGGGCCAGCTGCAACAGGACAACGGCAAGCCACAGCCGGCGTCCTTGATCCTCCACTTTCCGCTCGCGTGCCGCTTCGAAGGCGCGGTCACGGCGTCGGTGAAGAGCGCCGTCCAGAATCCGGTCGCCAGCGAGGACGGCGCGGCAGGCAGCGCGCGCGATCTCCTCAAGCTCGCCTGTCCGCTCATCGCCTACCGCGGGCTATCCATCAACGACGCCGACCGTGCCCTTCACGGCAGCGCCCTCGCTTCCGGCGCCGACCTTTCGGCGGGCAACGGCATCACGCGATTGGGCGACCGCGCGGTCTGGGTGCTGGGCGCTGGGCCGCATGAGCCGGCCAAGCCACAGCTCTGGCTCTACAAGGACACCTCGGCGCCGGCACGGCTGCTGGCGCAGGGCGGCGACGATCTGCGCTTGCTCCAGTACGGAAACCCGGCCGCTGCCGAATGGTTCCCGCGCGTAATCGAGCTCTGGCGCGGCGGCCAGTTGGCGGCGCGGTTCGAAGTCTTCGAGGCTCGCGGCTTCCGCGGGGCCGACGAGAGCGACGACGCCGAGTGACCTGTACGCAGTCGCGCTGAATGTCCCGGCTGGAGACGGCCTCTTCACCTATCGCATCCAGGGCGGGGCCGAGCCGGGTCGGCGCGTGCTGGTGCCGCTCGGCCGACGGACCGCGACGGGAGTGGTGGTGGGCCCCGCCGAGCCTCAGTCCGGCGTTCGCGACGCCCTCAAACTTCTGGACGACGGCCCGCTGCTCAATGCCGACGTGATCGAGCTGGTGCGTTTCGCTGCCGCCCACTACCTCTCGCCGCTGGGACCGGCCATCAAGGCGGCGCTGCCACCGGGACTCGACGTGCGCGAGAAGCTGTCGGCGCGGCTGACCGAGCAGGGGACGGAAGCGCTCGAGCGCGGGCAGCTCGATCTGGCGGGGCACGAGGACTCCACGCGGCAGCTGTTGCGCAAGGCATCGAGCGGTGCGCGCCTGACGCCGGGGGAGATGGCGTTGCTGGCGAAACGCGGGCTGGTGACCGTCCAACGCGTGGCCGAGGAGCCGCGCGGCGCGCCCGAAGTTGAGATGGCCGAGCCCGCCCCCGGCGCCGTTCCTCCGGCGCGCGCCCCGAAGCAGGCTGCACTTCTCGCCTGGCTGCTCCTGCGCGGGAAGGTCCCGGGCGAGGAGCTGCTGGCGGCGTTTCCAGGAGCCCGGCCGCAGCTGCGCAAGCTCGTGCGCGAAGGGCTGGTGCTGCTCTCGAAAGTGAAGGCGGGCGCGACCCAGCTCCCCGACGCACCGTGGGGCTCGCACGACCATCGCGCGACGGCGGCGCAGGCGGCGGCCCTCGCTGTGCTGAAGGCCGCGCTCGACGGCGGTGCGTACGCGCCCTTCCTGCTCGACGGAGTCACCGGCAGCGGAAAGACCTGGGTCTATCTGGAAGCCATCGCCCACGCGCGCGCGCTCGGTCGCTCAGCCATCGCGCTGGTGCCCGAGATTGCGCTGACTCCGCAGCTCGCTGGCCGGTTCCGCGCGCGCTTCGGCGCTGACGTCGCGGTGTTGCACTCGGGCTTGTCCGAGCGCGAGCGGCTCGGCGAATGGCACCGTGTCCGCGACGGCCGCGCCGGCATCGTGGTCGGCGCACGCAGCGCCATCTGGGCTCCGGTCCAGCGGCTCGGAATCCTGGTGGTCGACGAGGAGCACGAGCCCTCCTACAAACAGGAGGAGCGGCTGCGCTACCACGCGCGCGATCTCGCGCTGGTGCGGGCGCAGCGCACCGGCGCCCTCTGCGTGCTCGGCTCGGCGACGCCCTCGCTGGAG
>JANYKT010000162.1 GCA_025358085.1 Deltaproteobacteria bacterium
TGGGCAAGGCGCGCATGCAGGTCCACCGCTGGATTCGGCGCTACGGCCTCTCGCTGGAAAACTTCCGCGCTTAGCTCACGCCCAGCTCCCGCTTAGCTCGGCGATGCAGCACCCAAGGAACCGAGGGGGGGCGGGGAGTCCGTGGCGGCGACCGTACAGTTCGTACGTTTCAGGCTGCGCGAGTAACCTTTTGGGGCGCTCAAATCGCTCGAAACGTACGAATTGTACGGTTGCGCCGCGAACCCCCTCGGCCCCCCCGCTGTTCCGCAAGTTACCCGTGGGATCCCGGAAAACCCGATGCATCCGGAAACGTATCGCCGCGTTGGTCAGTGCTTCGGTCGAGGCGCCACCACGGCCGAGAAGGGTCGGCGTGGTGCTCGTGGTGACGGCCGCCGAAGTGCCAGCAGGTCAGGAACGACCAGGCCGACGAGAGCGCGAGGCTGCGAGCGCGGTGCGCGTCGGGATGGCCGCCGGGCGGCGCGCGGTGCGGCAGGTAAGTTCCGAAAGTAAAGAGCTGCACGGCGCTGGCGACGGCAGGCACGATCCAGATTGCGATCAGCCGCGCTGGCTGCACGCCGGCGAGGTGGATCAGGATGTTTCCCTCGACAGCGAGCACGACCAGCTGGCCCAGCGAGAGGTAGCGAGAGGCGAAGGTCGCGAGCCACGGGAGGTAGCGCTCGCCGTGGGCGTAGTCGGGGTCGCCTTCCGCGGCTGGGGTCGCATGGTGGCGGGCGTGGGCCGATCGCAGGGCGCGCTCGCCGAAAGCTGCATACAGCCACAGCGCGACGCGGCCGATGAAGCGATTCAGGCGCGGACGGCCGGGGGCGACGGCGCCGTGCAGCGCATCGTGCGCGGTGATGAAGAGCCCGACATAAAGGAAGGTGGCGAGCGGAATGAGCGCGAGTGCGCCGGCGAGAGGCAGCAGGAAAAGCCCGGCGATTTCGACCGCGAGCCAGGCGCCGATGACCGCGAGGGCGATGACCACGCCGCGGCCCGCGCCGGTGGCCGCGTGCGGTCGCAAGTCCGCGCCGGTGGCCGCGTGCGACTCGTGCGGTCGCAGGTCTGGGCGGGTGGCCGCGTGGCGCGTGGGCCGGAGGTCATCGCGCGCGATCACGGCCGCCTCTCCCTGCCTGGCCTTGGCGTATGCGAACGTGGACGCATTGCCCGCGCGGCGAGTCGCGAGAAGACGCCTTCGCCGAGCCGCGGCGGGGCAGGCCACAGGCTCTCTGGCGGCGCGCTGTCAGCGAGGATGCGGGCGCGGATCTCATCAAGACCTTGCTCGACGGCGCCCTCCAGCGAGGCAGCATTCGTGGGCGGGCCGATGCGCACCCAGGCCTCGGGCTGCTCGCGCTCGCCGGCCTCGTAATGGATGGACACCGGCAAGAGAGTCGCGCCCGACCGCCGCGCGATGAACCCCGCGCCTTCGCGGAAGCCGAGCGGCCGCGCCCACTGCGGGCGCAACTCCCCCTGCGGAAAGAGCCAGAGAGCGCGGCCGGGCCGGTCGAGAAATCGGGCGCCGAAGCGCAGCGCGCGCGCGCCATCGAGCGCGTCGTCGTCCACTCCGGTGGCGCCCGCCCAGCGCAACAGCGGCGCGCGGCGCAGCTGGTCTGCGCGCATCAGCACGCGCGCGTCGGGCAGGTGACGGGACAAGAGCGCCACGATCAGGCCGTCGTGGAAGGAGACGTGATTGGCGCAGAGGAGCAAGGGCTGGGACGCGGTGATCCGCCCGGCTCCTTCCACCCGCAGCGCCGAAAGTCCGCGACGCAGGTTGCGGTAGAGGAGGGCACGGACGAAGCGTCCCCCGAGAGCGCGCGGCACGGCGTCGATCATGCGTAGCGCCTCCCGCGCCAGACCACGCCACCGCGGTGGGTGCGGATCATTGATTCGAAAGCGATGGAGATGAGCGCGAGGACCGCGAGCGGGTGCAGCAGGACCGAAATCGCGGGCTGGCGGAACCGCACCGCGAGCAGCGCCCGCAAGGCGAAAAGTGCCAGCGCCCCCGGCAACGTCGCGAGCGGGAGAAGCAGGAAAGCGAAGACGACCGCGAGCGCGGCCGCGAGCTGCACCGGCGAGCCGCCGACTCCGGCGTAGAGGCTCTTGCCGAAGCCCAGCCTCACCTCGCGCGCGCTTCGATACATGCGGCAGGTCGCGAGGAGAAAACCATCGGCAAAGAGCACGCGCAGGCCGGCCACCTTGGCTGCCCGGCAGATGGCCTGATCCTCGACCAGGGCTGCACGCACGTCGGCATGCGCATGTCCGCCGAACGCGGCGAGCGCGTCGCGCCGCAAGAGCAGCAACTGGCCGTTGGCGGCGACGACGCGGGGGTCGCGCACCCGCGGGATCAGCCAGAGTGGCGCGAGCGCGTAGTAGACGACGTGCATGAGCGGCACCAGCAAACGCTCGGCGAAGGTGCCGGTCTCCTGCCGAGGCACCGCGGTGACCACGGCGTGTCCCTCGGCGGCCTGCGCGAGCGCGGACACGGCCCCTTTGAGCACGCGCACGTCGGCGTCGACGAAGAGCAGCAAGTCGCCGGTTGCAAGCTCTGCGAGCTGCGCGCAGGCGTGCGGCTTGCCGGCCCACCCAGGCGGCAGGGGACGGCCTGCGATCAGGCGAAGCCTGGGGTCTTCGATGGCCCTCACCAGGCGCGCGGTGGCGTCGGCGCTGCCGTCATCGAGCACGATGACCTCGTGCACCGGCTCTGCGAGCAGCGCGCGGACACAAGCTTCGATCGTCCGCTCTTCGTCCCGCGCGGGGACCAGCGCCGAGACGCGACGGACCGGAGCGCCGCGCCGCGGACGCAGGCGCGGCACCAGCGCCAGGTTGATGAGCACGAGGCCCAGGGCGACCAGCGCGAAGATGGCAATCATGCGCGGCCTCCGACGCGCAGCAGCCGCGCCAGGCGGCCCCGCGCGGGACCGCAGAAGAGCGGAGCCCAGATGGACTGCCGCACCGAGGGACCGTGTCGCCGCATGTTCACCAGCGGCCGGTGCCAGCGATCGAAGACGCGGTCCACCTCGCAGCGCTCGACCACTGTGTCTTGACCGGCGAGCCAGCGCGAATAAAAGGGGCCGCGCTCAACCGGACGGCCCAGAATCAGGGGCGGCCGTTGGGGCCGGTTGTCCGATCCCGCGAGCCGGACCCCCGCAGCGCTGGAGACGAATTGCTCGCGCAGGTCCGCACCTTCGACGTCGAGCAAGTGCGTCTCACGTTCCCCGCCGCGGCCTACCAGCGCGTACCAGATCGAGCAGCGATCGCCGACGCGGCTGCGGCCCCATTCCCAGCGGCGCAGGCCGACCTGGTCGAGCGGCACATCACTTGCGTTGCGGTCGAGGTAGCCGGGCGCCTCGAGCGCGAAGTGGGGCGCGCCTCCGAAAGCAAGCCGCGCCTGCACGCGGGCGGTGGCGCAGATGGGCGTCCAGCGATGGGGATGGCGCGCCGGCTCTCCTTGCAGAAGCGAAGGTCCGCTGACCTCGATGCGCCCGGTGAGGCGCCGGATGTCGCCCGGCACCGAAAGGTCGAGTTCCGCCTGCAGCTCGATGGTTCCAGCGCGGCGCTGCAGCCGCAGCTCATTGTCGCCCAGCGAGACCACGAAAGAATTGGCGCTGACGCGGGCGCGCCACTGGGACAGGTGCGCCTGCTCGAGCAGCCAGAGCGCGGGCCGCCCTTGTTGATAAATCGCCAGATTCACCGCCGGTGCGCGCTGGCGGAAGAAGGGCAACTGCCGCGCCCAGATCAACACCAGCCCGTCCCCGGCGGCGTTGCGCGCGTCGACATACCACCAGTCAAAAGCGCTGGATGAGGTCGGCAGTGCCGCTGACCAGGAGCGATCGAGGCAGAGCAGCGGGCTCTTCACCGCGGCTCCTGGGCGCTTGGCGCGAGGGGCAGAGCGGCGCCCAGTGTGGCCCAGAGCGCGCGACGCGGGCGCAGGTCCGCGCAAAGCGACTCGGCGGCGCGCAGACCCGAGGAGGCGGCGAGCGGCAGACCCGCGCCCGGGTGCGCGCTGCCCCCTGCCAGATACAACCCCCGGATGTGAGCGACACGGTTGCGCGGTCTCTGGAAGGCCGTGCGCCAGGAGTGCGACGCGAGGCCGTAGAGCGCGCCTTCGCTGCCGGGGAATTGCATCGCGAGCGCTGCCGGGCCGCGCTCCCAGACCACCCGCGCGCCATCTTCCGCGCTCAACGTCCACGCGACGTCTTCGCTGCCTGCGGGCGCATTCGTCATCGCGAAGAGGGCCTCGCTGCCGTCGGCGAAGCCGCTCGCCCCGTGGGCGACGCGCGGCGCGCACAGGTACAACGCGGGGTCCGGCGGCGCGCGACCCGCAGAGAGATCTTCCATCTCGCGCAGGTAGTCCGCGGGAAAGCGGACCTCGTGCGCGGCGCGATCGCGAGGCGGCACGCGCAGAACGGCGCAGCGACCCGACCACGAGCGTTCTCCGGCGACCGGTCTGCGCAGCGCCTGCGGCAAGAGGGCCCCGAGCGACACGGACGATTCCGCGTTGCACAAAACCGCCGCGCCGTAAACGCGCTCCCCCGAGCGCAGCACCGCGCCCCGTGCGGCCCCGCGGTCGATGAGCAAGCTCTCGACCTGCGCGCCGAAGTGAAATTCCACGCCCAGCCCGCGCGCCGCCGAGACTAGCCGCTCGGCCAGCCGGTACATGCCGCCGCGCACGCCGAAGCCGCCCAGGCCAAGCTCCACCCAGGCGATGGTCGAGAGCACCGCTGGCGCGCGTCGAACGTCGCTTCCAGCATAGGTGGCGAAACGCGCGAGGATGGCGCGCAGGCGCGGGTCGTCGATGCTCTCTTCGATGGTTTGCCACAGCGTGGTGAAGGGGCGGATGGCCGCAAGCTCGCGCGGGCTGGCCGAGGCGAGCGACTTGAGACCGGGCGCTCCGCCGAAGACAAATCTCGGACCGGCGACTTCCCAGGTCACACGCGCGCGTGCGAGGTAGCTCTCCAGCTGGTCGGCTGCCTTCCGCCCCAACGACGAGCGAACGCCGTTCAGCGCGCCTGCGAGACCGTTGCCGATTTCCACCGCGGCGCCGTCAGCGAACTCGTAGCGGAACCAGCGCGCGGGCCGCTCGGTCTGCAGGGGCGGCGCGCCCGCCAGCGCGAGGAGGTCGTCAAAGACGTGCGGCAGCGTGAGCACACTTGGCCCGGTGTCGATCTCGACGCCTTCCACGCGGGCGCGTCCGAGCTTCCCGCCGGCTTCCCCGGCCCCTTCAAGAACGACGACGCGATGGCCCGCAGCCGCGCAGGCGATCGCACCGGCGAGGCCCCCCACTCCCGCACCGACCACCACCACGTCGCTCAAGCGCGCGCTCCCACGGCGAAGACGGCAAAGCGCCCCAAGAGCGCCACCAACTCGGAGGGCCGCAGATTGGAGAGCGCTGCGCCGTACACCCGGGGCATCGCCCGCGCGGTCCCGCGCAGCATCTTCACCACCTCAAGCGGCTGGGCGCGGTCCTGCAGGAAGGCTCGGAAAGCCGGCTCGCCCAGGGACTCGAGCGCGCCGAACGCCGCCTCCAACATGCGGTTGATCGCCTGCGGGTCCTTCGCCGTGCCGAGG
>JANYKT010000174.1 GCA_025358085.1 Deltaproteobacteria bacterium
TCATGAGGAGGTCCGTTCGCGCGCCG
Source organism: Deltaproteobacteria bacterium (assembly GCA_025358085.1). Lineage (GTDB taxonomy): Bacteria > Myxococcota > Myxococcia > Myxococcales > 40CM-4-68-19 > JANYKT01. Next base: position 27 of record JANYKT010000174.1, read on the forward strand.
AGCACCGCCCCGCGCGCTCCGACCCCCTGCACGGAGAAGTCCTTGGCGAAGCCGGAGCGCTTGACCGTCAGCGCGTCGTCCCGCCAGACGGGGCCGGGCCGCAGGTTTGGGAAGATGGCCCGCAGTTCGGCGCTGTTCTCGACGTAGAGCCGGAGCGAGCGCACGATCTTGACCGCCTGACCCTGCGTCGCGCTCGCGAAGATGACGCGCGTCTCGGGTGCCCGCCCGAGCGTCCAGAGCATGAGCCCCAAGGCCATCTGCGATTTGCCCGATCCGATGAAGCTCTCCCAGACCACCCGGGGCTCGCGCTGCGCGAGTGCGATGAACCGTTGGTGGTGAGGGCCGAGGCGAATGGGACCGCCTGTCTTCTCGTCCTTGAGGACGAGCTCGCAGAACAGCCCGAGGTCGTCACGCGCAAGCGCATAGAGCTGCCCTCGAACCTTGTCTTGGGCGGCGCGCGCGGCCTCGATGGCAGTGTCCGCGAACGCGGCCCCGGCCCCGCTCAACGCTGCGCCTCTGCCGGGCTCGCCGCGAGGGCCGGTTGGGCCCCGCTGACCGCGCGGCTCAGTGCCTCCCGCAGCAGCTCCCCGTCCCGGGCAGCTTGCTGGGGGTCAAATTCGGCCCGTTGAGTCGTGACGCGCAAGTCGATCTGTTGGCGGTCCGGCGCGCCAGTCCTCACTCGCTCCAACTCGATGGCGGCACCCGCCAGCTCCACGGAGCGGGCGACGAAGCGAGAGAAGGCGTTGAGAAGCGTCATCGCCTGCTCGGGCGGCACGCCGACGATGGCGGAGTTCTCCAAAGTCTCCACGAGCCGCAGGCCGTAGGCCTCAAGGCGACGGGCCATGTGCAGAAGGGCCGCAGCCCGGCCGAGCGAAGTGCGCGCGGCGGTGGCCTCGCCTGCGGCCTGCTGGGCGCTCCACTCCGCCGTCAGGTGCGCGGACTGCGCGGCGGCCACCCTTGCAGCGACCTGCTCCTCCGCAATGGTCTCGCTGATGGCCCGCTTTCCCGCGCCGGGCCAGCCCTGAAGCCAAGCGCGCTTCGCCGTCCGCTTGTCCAGCCCGGCGCGGTTCGCTGCGCGGACGTGGTCGCCCGGCGCCTCGCGGAAGGCAGAGAGCATCGCGTAATGCTGCTCGTGGGTAATGCGTCGCCGCGGCATGGTCTACTTGCCGCTTCGCAGGCTTGCGAAGGGCAGCGGCATTGTTGACGTTCGATCTAACCCTGCAGTCTGGCGCCGGTGGGCATCGACGCGCGTCTCGCGCCTGAGGGCCTGCGGGTGCTCGGAAGGCAGTCCTGCCGACGCGTCATACGGAACCCGCTTCTCGGGGACGCCACTCATCCCCCGCGCCCGAAGCAGGTCTTCGATCCGGTCATTTTCGGAACTGTTCTGATCGGCACGGCGACGGCCCGGACTCTGAGGCATTGCTCCTCCAAGAAAGTGCGCGCGGTGGTCGCTGGTGCCCGACCAACGACCCCGGCCGCGCGCGCCCCGGGGGCTCAGCGGAACCCGCGAGCCAGACTGAGGCTCATGCCCGAACAAGCCAACTGGTGCTCCGGTTGCGTGCGGCCGTTTACGGTTGCGCGGGCTGAGCGGTCTGGATAGGCTTCTCTCTGACGCGCTGCCCGTGGCCTCCGGCGCAGACAAAAAGCGTCGCCGCAAGAGTCGAAGGCGCAGCAGGCGGGTGGGCACCCGTCGAGAGAATTTTGAAGACCTTCCTCTCGACTGGAGTGCCAGTGGAAAAAAAGGATTACAGCGATCTTCCGCCCGCCATGGGCGTCGCCGCTTTTCGCAACCGCGTGCCCGGCTTGGGCCGTGACCTCGCCTACGCCATAGCGAAGGTCATCGGTATTAAGGCCGGATCGCGTTGGCTGCTTCCGCGCGCGCGTGTGATCGACTTCCTTGAGGGACGCAGCGTCGTCGCGGGCAGACCCGGCACGCGGCAGGCGCAAGACCCCAACCGCTAGGGCCCGCCGGGGCCTCGCGGTTGCCCTGCACAGCGCGCCACGCTGAGCAGGGCCGCGCCGCTTGACCCGCGGGTCGGGAAGGAGCCCGACCATGAAGGGAAATACCACGGCCTCCCTGCATCTGCAGACGGCTGGCTCGCCGCGCGAAGTGTCAGCGGATGCGTTCGCTGCATATAAGGACCATGCGGGGGCGGGAGATCTTGACGGGCTGGATCCCGAAGGGAGCCAGAGCCCGAATGCTGTTGCTGTTGATGAGGGCTCTGGCTCCCTTCGGGATCCAACCCGTGCTGCTAGCGTAGCGAAGCAGCCCCCTTCCGCTCCGCCGCTTGCTGCGGTGATGCTCTCTGGAGCGAGCGCGCGCCGCCTCGGGGTGGTGTTCGTCCGCGAGGTGCTCGCCACCGCGCCCGCCGAGGCCATGTTCTTCACGGTGAGCTTCACCACGCGAGGCGCGGGCACGATGGCGGATGCGCAGTTCGGAGTCGCCGAGTTCGCGACTCTCCTCGGCCGGAGGGCGCCGCAAGCTGGCGCCGTGCTCGTGCTCGACCTTTCGCGCAAGGGTCGCTGGCATATCCACGGCGTCGTGATGCTGCCCAACCTCCGCCACGCCGAGAAGCTGGAGCCGTGGTGGTGTCGGATCTGGCCGACGGAAACCCGCCCGTTCCAGAAGGCTCAGAGCGTGAAGCGGCTGTTCGAGCGCGACCTCGTGCGCGTGCTGGGAGGCCACCACTTCAGCCGCCAGCGAGGCGGTGTCATCGTGCCGGGCATGGCCGCCCTCTACCATCGCGCGGTAGCGTCGGGGGCCTTTGCAGGCCCGTGGGCGCGCGCGGTGGGCGAGGTTGGGCTCTGGGGTGCCCCCAAGGTCTCCCGGCCCGCGACGGGCCATGCTGCGCCCGGCAAGGCGTCAACGTTGGCGTTCGCGCCGCGTCGAGCTCACCGTGGGAACGCCTGTTGCTGGTGCGGCAAGACCTACGCGCAGAAGGGGCGCAGCGACCAAAAGTTCCATCCCACCTGCCGCAGGTCGGCCAACCGTGCCCTGAAAGAAGAGATGGCGACGCGCGGCGAGAGCGCCGCGACCTTCCGGCATCTCGTCGAGGACTTGGAGGAGAAGCACCACCTGCTCCGGCACGACGCTTTCGAAATCGCGGGTCGGCAGCTTTGGGCCGGATACAAGGTCCCCAATCAGTGCAGCTTCCGCATCGCCGACGTGCCGGTCTGCAACGTCTGCAAGCACCCTCGCGCCAACAAGCGCGGTGCGAAGGGTTGCGGGTCGAGCGTCTGCCGCGGCAAGCGGTGGCGCGCGGCAAACAAGCGCCAGCTGGGCGAGAACGCGCAAGCCCGGCAGACGAGGTGATTCCATGATGATGAAGCTCGCTCCGCTCTCGGCCTCCGACCAGCTGGCCGCGCTTAGGTCGCTGGTGCCGGGTGCCACCTTCCACTCGATCAGCGTCGAGGCAATGAGGGCACAAGACACCGAGGACGAGATGCGATGGCTAGCGAGGCGTGCCCGCGTCGACGCGCCGGTGCTATACCACGTGGCGGCTATTCGCCGACTTTTGGAGGCGCGTGGGCGGGCCAAGCAGCCGTCGGATTCACGGCAGGCTCTCGATCTGCGCACGGCGGAACGGCGGCTGGGAATCCACCGGAGCACCCTTGCCGCGCACCTCCGCACGGGCGCCATCAAAGCGGTCTCGTTTGGAAGCCGGACCCGGATCACCGTTTCGGAGATCGAGCGCGTGCTGCGCGAAGGGCTGCCCGGCCTCGCGCAGAAGTCGCCAAAGATCCGGAAGCATCGGAAAGCGCGGCGGCCCGGTGACGCGGCCGCGGCCATTCGCGCGCTGAAGATCTAGGCGATGGTCGGGACCTTGGGCGGCGCGGCCAAGGTCGAGTAGAACTTCTGCGTTGTCTCCCAGCTGCGGTGGTTAAGGAACGCCGCCACCTGCTCGCGGCTCGCCCCCGCCTCGATGGCCCACGTGGCAACGGTGTGCCTGAACGACCCCAGGTTGATGGCCACCTCGGCAGCCTTAGGATCCTTCTTGCGCCGCTTCTCTGTGACCCGAACCGCTGCTTGGTCCACCTTCTGCTGGAAGTAGATCACCGGCAGGTAGCCCGCCGCGCGCAGCCGTGTGCCAGCCTCGAAGGCGGCCGCGCTGACGACGGTCTTCAGCGGCGAGCCTCCCTTGGTGCGAGGGCAGTGCAGAATGCCAGCACCCTCAGTTCGGCGGCCCTTCGGCATGGGCTCGACCTTGCCGCCCTCCGCGAATCGGCGCAGCTCCGTCTTGTGCCAGCCTGTCGCCGCCAGCACGATCAACCCGTCCCGGTAGAGGCCCGCTGCGAGCTCGTCCCGAACGGCGTTGTAGTCGGCGCGCGCGATCACCTTCGACGTGGACCACTGCTGGGGCCTCCCCGCAGGAACGCTGAGCGTGCCCGCCACAGGATCTTCCGCCAGCGTGATCGCGTGCTTCTCCTTCCGCAGCCAGCCGTAGAACGCCTTGAGCACGCGGACCTTGCCCGCCCAGCCTTTGGCCTTCGCCTTGTGCGGCAGGATGTGATCCACAAGGACGACGCGGCGCAGGTCGCGGTTGCCGAGGCGCTCCGCCCACCACGCAAGCTCCCGCTGCTGCCGCTGGACCCAGTCCGTGGTGTTCTTTCTCTCGTCCTTGCTCCAGAGCAGGAACGCCTTGGCCAGCTCGCGGTCGAGGATCAGCTCTTCGCGGGCTGGCGCGGGCTCGTAGCTCTGCGGCGCCAGCTCGAACTTTTGCAGCTCCGCAAGCGCGGCCGCCTCGGTAGTCCGGTACGTGCTGATCTCCCGCTGACCCAACCCGGGAACGCTGCGCCGGAAATAGTAGACGCCCTTGCGTACGAACCCGCCCTTAACACCGTGCCAGGGATCGATCTTGCCGCGCGCCATGCTCGTCCTCCTCGCGCCTTCCGTCATTAGGGGACGGGCAGGGGACCAGAGCTTACCGCGAACCAAGGGCGAACGCCACGCGTTGGCCGCAAACCGCCGTTTTTACGCACGTTTTATGAGAATTGGGGCGGATGGATTCGAACCATCATAGCGGGATTCAAAGTCCCGCGTCCTGCCTTTAGACGACGCCCCAGCAAGGGTCCAGATGGGCTGCGCGGCGCACCTTAGCGGGCGACGGGGAAGACGGACAAGAGATCTGT
>JANYKT010000193.1 GCA_025358085.1 Deltaproteobacteria bacterium
GGAGCAGCGCGTGCTGCTGCTCCTGCTCGACGTTCCGGAACTGCCCGCCGTCTTCTGGGGTGCCATCAAGCTCGGTGCGGTTCCGGTGCCGGCCAATACCATGCTCACCAGCAGCGATTACGACCATATGCTGCGCGACAGCCGCGCACGCGTGCTGGTGGTGAGTCCCGCGCTGTATGAAAAGGTCGAGCCGATCCTGCGCGATCAGCCCTTTCTCCGCCATATCGTGCGCTCCGACGACCCACTCTGGACCCTTTCGCCCGATCACTTCGAGCCTGCAGAGACTTCCAGGGACGACGTCGCCTTCTGGCTCTATTCGAGCGGCTCGACCGGCAAGCCCAAGGGCGCCATTCATCTGCACGGTCATCTCGACGCGACGGCGCGGCTCTATGGCGAGGGCGTGCTCGGTATCCGCGAGGATGACGTCGTCTTCTCGGCTGCCAAGCTCTTCTTCGCCTATGGCCTCGGCAATGGAATGACCTTCCCGTTCTCGGTCGGCGCCACAACTGTGCTGCTCGAAGGCCGGCCCACCCCGCAAGCGGTCGTGAAGGTTCTGCGCGAGGAGCAGCCGACCATCTTCTTCGGCGTGCCCACCCTGTTCGCTTCGATACTTGCGGACCCGTCGAATACGCGCGTCCCGCGTCTGCGCGTCTGCGTCTCGGCAGGGGAGGCGCTGCCCAAAGAAATCGGTGAGCGCTGGAAGAAGAGATTCGGCGTCGACATCCTCGATGGCATTGGCTCAACGGAGATGCTGCATATCTTCCTGAGTCTCCAGCCGGGCGATATCAAATACGGAACGACCGGCAAACCCGTGCCCGGCTATGACTGCGAGATTGTGGATGAGCGGGAGCAGCCCGTGCAGCCTGGCGCGATCGGCGACCTGCGCGTCCGCGGACCGTCGAGCGCGATTGGATATTGGAACAACCGCGAAAAGAGCATCGCCGCCTTTCGTGGTCCGTGGACCTATACCGGCGACAAGTTTTACCAGGACGACGCCGGATACTTTGTCTTCTGTGGGCGCTCGGACGACATGATCAAGGCAGGTGGAATCTGGGTCTCGCCCGCCGAGGTGGAAGCCTGCCTGATCGAGCACCCCGCGGTCCTGGAGGCCGCGGTGGTCGCACACGCGGACGAAAATGGTTTGACCAAGCCCAAGGCGTTCGTGGTGCGCAAGGGCGAGTGCAGCGCGGAGGAGCTGCAGGCGCACGTCAAATCGCGGCTCGCCCACTACAAATATCCGCGCTGGATTGAATTCGTCGAGGCGTTGCCGAAGACCGCGACCGGAAAGATCCAGCGCTTCCGGCTGCGCTGATTTCAGCCCCCGGCGGTATGCCGCTGGTAAAGTTTGATCAACGCATTGGTCGAACCGTCGTGCGACGGGACTTCTCCGTCTGGATACAGCTCGGGCTCGATCTTCTTCGCCAGCTGCTTGCCCAGCTCCACGCCCCACTGGTCGAAGCTGTAGATATTCCAGACGATGCCTTGAGTGAAGATCTTGTGCTCATACATAGCGACCAGCATTCCCAGCATCCGCGGTGTCAACTTGTCGAAGAGCATGGTGGTTGAGGGCCGGTTGCCCGGAAAGGTCTTGTGCGGCGAGAGCTCGGCAATGCGCGCGGGCGGCGTTCCGGCCGCCTCCAGCTCCGCGCGCGCCTCGCCTTCGGTCTTTCCTTTCATCAGCGCTTCCGCCTGCGCAAAGCAGTTGGCGAGGAGCACCGCGTGGTGCTGTCCGAGGGGATTCTGCGTCTCGAGCGGCGCGAGGAAGTCACAGGGAATCAGCCGCGTGCCCTGGTGAATCAATTGATAGAATGCGTGCTGGCCATTGGTGCCCGGCTCGCCCCAGACGACAGGTCCGGTGGAGTAGTCCGTGATGACCTGACCCTGCCGGTCCACGCGCTTCCCATTCGATTCCATGTCGCCCTGCTGGAAGTACGCGGGAAAGCGATGCATCGACTGGTCATAGGGCAGGATCGCGTGCGTCTCGGCGCCGAAGAAGTTGGAGTACCAGACCCCGAGCATTCCCAGGACGACGGGAATGTTCTGCTCCAGCGGCGCGGCGCGGAAGTGTTCATCCATCTCAAAAGCGCCGGAGAGCAGTTGCTCGAATCCGTCCATTCCAATGACGCAGGCGATCGGCAGCCCGATTGCGCTCCACAAGGAGTATCGCCCGCCGACCCAGTCCCAGAAGCCAAACATATTCTCGAGGTCGATACCAAACCTCGCGACTTCACGCGCCGCGGTGGAGACGGCAACGAAGTGCTTCGGCACTGCTTTCTCGGTGCCCAGCCGGGACACCAGCCACTCGCGCGCCGACCGCGCGTTCATCAAAGTCTCCTGCGTCGTGAAGGTCTTTGAAGCAATGATGAAGAGCGTCGTCTCCGGGTCGAGGTCGCGCACGGTCTGGACCAGATGCGTACCGTCCACATTGGAAACGAAGTGCGCGCGCAGACCAGCCTGCCAGTACGGCCGCAACGCTTCGGTGGCCATCACCGGGCCCAGATCCGAGCCTCCAATTCCGATATTGACCACGTCGGTGATCTGCTTTCCGGTATAGCCCTGCCAGGCGCCGCTGCGGAGCCTGTCCGTGAAGCCGCGCATCCGCGCCAGCACCGCGTTCACCTCCGGCATCACGTCCTTGCCGTCGACCAGCACCGGGCGATTGCTGCGATTGCGCAGCGCCGTGTGCAGCACCGCGCGCCCCTCCGTGCCGTTGACCTTCTCCCCGACGAACATCCGGTCGCGCCAGGCCTCGACGCCCGCCTGTCGGGCCAGCGCGAAGAGCAGGCGCAGCGTCTCGTCCGTGACTCGCTGTTTCGAATAGTCGATCAGCAGATCTCCGAGCCGCAGCGAGTAGCGGGAGAAGCGCTCCGGGTCCGCGGCAAACAGCGTGCGCAGGTGCGTCTCGCGCACCTGTTCGTGGTGGCGCTGCAGCTCAATCCATGCGGGCGACTGCGTCAGTGCGGACATCACGTCTCCTTCAGGCAGAGCCAGGGGCCCGCGCCGGTGTGGATGGATATCAGCCTCCAGGTGCGGAGTCCTCAAGCAACTCGAGCCTCCTTCGAGCGCCGACACCGCTTGCGTGCTAGTCAAAGCGCCCGATGGCAGACTTGGAACAATTGTTGGCGGACAGCTCGCGCACCTTCGCCCTGACGATTCCGCTGCTCCCCGAGCCAATCCGTCGCGAGGTGATGGTCGCTTACCTGCTCTTCCGGGTGGCCGACACGCTCGAGGACTCCGAGCGCTGGCCGCCTGCTCGCAGGGCCACCGGGTTGCGGTCGTTCGAGACTCTCCTTGCATCGTTCCGCAGCGCCGGACCCCAGGTACGCGAGGCCTTCGCGCGCGCCCTGCGCGAGGATCCGCCGTCCCACGTGCCGGGTTATCGAGCCCTCACCGACGAGCTTGCCGAGGTTTTCGACGCCCTCTCGTCGCTGTCGCCGCGCGCCCAGGAAGTCATCGTCCAGCACCTGCTGGTCACCGCGCGCGGCATGGCTGAAGGTCTCGAAGCCACTGCGGACGCGCCTTTCCGGCTGCGCTCGCTGGCCCAGCTGGAGCGCTATTGCTATCTGGTCGCCGGCGTGGTGGGCGAGATGCTGACCGAGCTGTTCCTGCTCGCCTCGCCGCGGCTCAGCACCGCCGGCAGCACGCTGCGGCAGTACGCGCGTTCGTTCGGCGAAGGTCTGCAGCTCACCAATATTCTCAAGGACGCCAGCGAAGACGCGCTCGAGGAGCGCCACTTCATCCCCGACCAGCTCTCGTTGCCACCGCTGTTCATCCGCGCGCGGCAGGACCTGGCGGACGCCGCGCGCTATGTGGGCGCATTGGTGAAGGCGCGCGCGCCCCAGGGCGTGGTCGCGTACACCGCGCTTCCGGTCCGGCTCGCCCTCGACACGCTGGCTGCGGTGGAGCGGCGTGGCGCCGGCGCCAAGATCTCCCACGAGCAGGTCGCAGAGGCCATGGCCGAAGTCCAGGCGCTCCTCCGCGGCGAGCGAAACCTGGAAGCCGTCCTCCGCACCGGCTGAAATACGGGGACACCATACTCATTTTCGCTCCCGCCAGCAGGGGACGGAATACGGGGACACCATACTCATTTCGCTCCCGCCAGCAGAGGGACGGAAATGAGTATGGTGTCCCCATATTAATTGCCGTGCTATGCACCCCCGTCGCTTTCGGGAGGTCCGCAAAACATGGCCGAGATCAGCGCGCCGCCGCCGGTGGTTGCCGAGCACAAGCCCTATATCCCGGACGAGGCGAATGTCGCCGAGTTCACGCCCAAAGCCATCATCGTGGGCTCGTTCTTTGGCCTCGTCTTCGGCGCCTCCACCGTCTATCTGGCATTGAAAGCGGGCCTCACGGTCAGCGCCTCGATTCCAATCGCGGTGCTATCGATTTCGCTGCTGAAGAAGCTGGGCGGCTCGACCATCCTCGAGAACAACATCGTCCAGACCATCGGGTCGGCGGGCGAGAGCATCGCGGCCGGCGTGGTCTTCACCCTGCCCGGCTTCCTCTTCCTCGCGCTCGACCCGGCCACCAACCAGAGCATCGGCGCGCCCTACTTCAGCTATTGGACCATCTTCACGCTGGCTCTATTGGGCGGCATGCTCGGTGTCCTGATGATGGTGCCGCTGCGGCGCGCGCTGATCGTCAAGGAGCACGGCAACCTGCCTTATCCCGAGGGCGCGGCCTGCGCGCAGGTGCTGATTGCCGGCGAGCAGGGCGGCGCCATGGCGCGGACCGCTTATCAAGGTCTCGGCTTCGCTTTCGCCTATGCGACCCTGCAGAAGATCATTCATCTCATTGCCGAGACTCCGACCTATGTGACGAGCAATGTCAGCCGCATCTTCCCGGCGGCCACGCTCTTCGCTGATATCACGCCCGAGTACATGGGCGTCGGCTACATCATCGGCCCGCGCATCGCCGGCGTATTGGTCGCGGGTGGCGTCCTCGCCTGGCTGGGACTGATTCCATTGATTGCCTCCATAGTCCCCGGACTCACCATCGCGCAGCAATTGGTCAAGCTCGGTTATCTGGCCGACATCACCCGGCCCGGCGCCTTCGGCTGGGACCCGTCGCTGCAAACCTTCCTCGCCTTGAACAATGCCATCTATCGCGCCTATGTCCGGCAGATCGGCGCGGGCGCGGTGGCCGCTGGCGGATTCATCACGCTCGTCAAGACACTCCCCACCATCGTCGCCGCTTTCAAAGGCAGCCTCGCCTCCTTCAGGGGCTCCGGCAGCGCGGCCGAAATCGCCGACGCCAACAAGCGCACCAGTCGCGATTTGCCCATCTCGCTGGTGCTCTTTGGCAGCCTCGGCCTGGTCTTGATCATGGCCTTCCTGCCGTTCCTGCCTGGCACCTTCGGCGGCCGCCTGCTGCTGGGCGTGCTGATTGTCGTCTTCGGCTTCTTTTTCGTCACGGTGGCGTCCCGCATCGTCGGACTGATTGGCACCAGCAGCAATCCCGTCTCGGGAATGACCATCGCCACCTTGATGGCCACCTGTCTGCTCTTCGTCGGTATCGGCTGGACCGGCGATATCTACCAGCCGATGGCGCTGTGCGTGGGCGGCATGGTCTGCATCGCCGCCGCCAACGCGGGCGCGACGTCGCAGGACCTGAAGACAGGATATCTGGTCGGCGCCACGCCACGCTCCCAGCAAATCGGCCTGATGATTGGAGCGGTGGTGGCGTCGCTGGTCATCGGACTGACCATCAAGGTGCTGGACAATCCCACCGTCGACGCGGCGACCGGCATCGTCACCCACGCCATCGGCTCCGAGCTGTATCCCGCCCCGCAAGGCACGCTGATGGCGACGCTCATCAAGGGCCTCCTGGCGCACAACCTCGACTGGCAGTTCGTGCTGGTCGGCGTCTTCCTCGCCGTCACCGTCGAGCTGTGCGGCGTTTCGCCGCTGAGCTTCGCCGTCGGCGCCTATCTTCCCTTGTCGACGACGCTGCCCATCTGGGTGGGCGGGGCCATCAAGGGGCTGGTCGATCGTCGAAAGGCCGCGGGCCAAGGCGACGAGGACCTGGGCCCCGGCTCGCTCTTCTCCACCGGACTGGTCGCGGGCGGAGCGCTCGCGGGAGTCTTCGTCGCCATGCTCTCGGTGAACGAATCGGTTCTCAAGGCGCTCGACAAGGTGGACCTGACCAAATCGCTGCAGGCCGCGCTGGGCGCGGGTGGCTACCAGATCCTCGGCGTGGCCTTCTTCGCTGTCATGGGAATCGTCCTCTACACCGTTGCCCGGAGGCCACAAGCATGAACGTGCCCAACGCCGCCCATACCGGTGCGATGATTGGCCTGCTGCTCTTCGCGCTCGGGCTCAACACCAGCCTGCGGCGCATGAAGGTCGGCGTCTACAAGGGCGATGGCGGCGACGAGGCCCTGCGCCGCGCCAGCCGCGCCCACGGCCTCGCGGTCGAACACGGGCCGATCCTGGTCCTGCTGCTGCTGCTGCTCGAGCTGCAGGGGGCGCCGGCGCAAGCGCTCCTCTACCTGGGCCTCGCAATCGTCATCGTGCGTGCCTGGGCCGCCCTCAACAACCTCGGCATGCTGCGCTCGGTGCCGGGCTCCGTCGCGGCGGCGCTCACCTACGCTCTGGAGTTCGTCCTGCCGGTGTGCCTGCTGGTGCGGCAGTACCACCACTAGGGCCCGTTCCAAGATCGCCTTTGCCATGCGCGCGCTTGCCCGTTATTTTGCGCGGCCCCGGAGATTTAGGACCGGGCCAAGGAGTCGAGCTGATGTCCTCCAGTACGCGCCACCCGGACCGCTTCGTCGATCGCCACATCGGCCCCGACGCGCACGACGTGATCAAGATGCTCGAGACGCTCAATCGCGGCTCGCTCGACGATCTCATCAATGCGACCGTCCCTTCCTCCATTCGCCTGCAGCGCCCGCTTGAACTTCCCGCCGGGCGCTCGGAGTACGGCCTGCTGCGCGAACTCGAAGGCATCGCCGCGAAGAACCAGGTCTTCCGCTCGTTCCTCGGCATGGGTTACTCCGACACCATTACTCCGCCGGTGATCCAGCGGAACATCCTCGAGAACCCCGGCTGGTACACCCAGTACACGCCTTACCAGCCCGAGATCGCCCAGGGCCGGCTCGAAGCGCTGCTCAATTTTCAGACCATGGTCATCGACCTGACCGGCCTGCCGGTCGCCAATGCGTCGCTGCTGGACGAAGGCACCGCCGCGGCCGAGGCGATGACCCTGCTCCACCATGTCGGCAAAGGCTCGGACGCGTTCTTCGTCGCGCAGGACTGCCATCCGCAGACCATTGAAGTACTGCGGACGCGCGCCGCGCCGCTGGGGATGCACATCATCGTCGGCGATCCGGTCACCTTCGATTTCGCCCGCACGCACGTGTTCGGTGCCTTGCTGCAATACCCCGCCACCGACGGCGCTATCCGCGATCCGCGCTCCTTCATCGAAAGCGCGCACGCAAATGGCGCCCGCGTGGTTCTGGCCGCCGATCTTCTGGCATTGACCCTGTTGACTCCGCCCGGCGAGTTGGGCGCCGATATCGCGGTCGGGACCACGCAGCGCTTCGGAGTGCCGCTCGGGTACGGCGGGCCGCACGCTGCTTACTTCGCCATCCGCAATGAATATGTGCGGCATCTGCCCGGCCGCATCATCGGCGTTTCGGTGGACGCGCAAGGAAAGCGTGCGCTGCGCATGGCGCTGCAGACGCGCGAGCAGCACATCCGCCGCGAGAAGGCGACCTCCAACATCTGCACCGCGCAGGCGCTGCTCGCCATCATCTCGGGGATGTATGCGGTCTATCACGGGCCCCGCGGACTGAGGGCCATCGCGCTGTACGTCCACGACCTCACCACGCAGCTCGCGCGCGGGCTGCTCAAGCTCGGCTTCGAGCTGCGTCACGATGATTACTTCGATACCTTGGCCATCAAGGTGCAGACTTCGCAATTGCAGGCCTTCACCGGCGCCGCCGAAGCGCAGCGGATGAACTTCCGCCGCCTCGACGGAAGCACCATCGGTATCTCCCTGGACGAGACCACCAGCCCCGATGAAGTCCAGGCCATTCTCGCCATCTTCGCCAATGGCAAACCGCAGGCGCTCGAGCCCTCGCCGGCGCTGGCCCTGCCCGCGGCGCTCTTGCGAAAGAGCGCTTATCTGCAGCACCCGGTCTTCAATACCCACCACAGCGAGACCGAGATGCTGCGCTACATGCGCATGCTGGAGTCGCGCGATCTCTCGCTCACGCGCTCGATGATTCCGCTCGGCAGCTGCACCATGAAGCTGAACGCCACGGCAGAGATGCTTCCCGTCACCTGGCCTGCGTTCGGTCGGATGCACCCGTTCGCGCCGCGCTCGCAGGCAGCGGGCTATGCGCTGATCTTCGCCGAGCTGACCGCGATGCTGAAAGAGATCACCGGTTTCGACGGCGTTTCGCTGCAGCCCAACGCGGGCGCGCAGGGCGAATATACCGGGCTGTTGGTGATTCGCCAATATCACGAGAAGCGCGGGCAGGGGCATCGCAACGTCTGCCTAATTCCGCAATCGGCGCACGGGACCAATCCCGCCAGCGCGGCCATGGTCGGATACGAAATCGTGGTGGTGAAGACCGCCGAGAACGGCAATGTCGATATCGTCGATCTCGAGCAGAAGGCCATCAAGTACGCGCCCAATCTCGCCGCCCTGATGATTACCTATCCCTCGACGCATGGCGTGTTCGAAGAGGAGATCCGCCAGATCTGCGAGATCGTCCATTCGAATGGTGGCCAGGTCTATATGGACGGTGCCAATATGAATGCGCAGGTCGGCCTCTGCCGGCCCGGCGACTTCGGTCCGGACATCTGCCATTTGAACCTGCACAAGACTTTTTGTATCCCGCACGGCGGCGGCGGTCCCGGGATGGGTCCCATCGCCTGCGCGAAACATCTGACTCCCTATCTTCCCGGCCACCCGGTGATTCGCGTCGGCGGCGAGCAGGCCATCGGCCCGGTCAGCGCCGCGCCTTGGGGCAGCGCGAGCATCCTTTTGATCAGCTGGGCCTATATCAAGATGATGGGCGGCGCCGGCCTGACGCAGGCAACCCGGATCGCCATCCTGAATGCGAACTATATCGCCAAAAGATTGAATGACTCGTTCCCGGTGCTCTACCAGGGCCGTAACGGGACGGTCGCGCACGAGTGCATATTGGACCTCCGCCGGGTGAAGCGCGACGCGGGCATCGAGGTGGACGACGTCGCCAAACGGCTGATCGACTATGGCTTCCACGCGCCGACCACCTCCTGGCCGGTCATTGGCACTCTCATGATCGAGCCGACCGAGAGCGAATCGAAGGCCGAGATCGACCGCTTCTGCGATGCGATGATCGGCATTCGCGCCGAAATCTCCGAGATCGAAAGCGGCGCCGCGGCCCGCGATCGCAACGTACTCAAGGGCGCGCCGCACACCGCCGAGGTCCTCACCGGCGACGCCTGGGACCAGCCCTACTCGCGCGAGCGGGCTGCTTTTCCGGCGCCGTGGGTGCGGGGCAACAAGTTCTGGCCCGCGGTCGGCCGGCTGAATCATGTGCTCGGCGACCGGCAGCTAATCTGCTCGTGTCCGCCTGTCGAGGACTACGCCGCATAGAAAATTGCCGAGCCGGCGGAAGCGCGGCCAGCCTCCGTCGCCTGACCGAAATTGAGCCTCCCCGGCTTGATCTTCAGCCAGTTGCAAACTTGCCCTCGCGACGGATAGCATTGAAAACCCTTGCCGATGCTGGATGAAAATCTCCGAACCCTGATCGCTTTTCATGGCGTGGGGGAAACCCGCAGCGGGGGCATTCTGCTGGTGGACGACGAGCGGCCGAATCTCACCGTCCTCCGCGGCTTCCTCGAGAGCGGTTATACCGTCCACGAGGCCGACTCCGGCCGGCAGGCGCTTGACATAGCCCGATCGGTGGAGCTGGACGTCGTCATCACTGATCAGCGCATGCCCGCGATGACGGGCGTCGAAATGCTTGAGCACCTGCGCGAATTCAAGCCGGACGTCGCCGGCATCGTCCTCACCGGCTTCACCGACCCGCCGGCGCTCATTTCGGCCATCAATCGCGCCCGGGTCTTCCGTTTCCTCAAGAAGCCGTGGCAGCCCGACGACATCCTCGAGGCGGTGCGGCAGGCCTCCGAGCACGTCTACCAGACCCGCGCCATCCAGAAGCTGGTGGCCATGCTGGCCAAGCGCACCTCCGAGCTGGACATCTCGCTCGCCGAAGTCCGCAAGACCACGCCGGATGAGATTCGCCGCGTCACAACGGAGAATGCGAAAGTGCTGTTCCATCTGCAGTTGTAGTCCCGATGCGTCGGGACCTCCTTGCTATCTGCGACTGGCTAAAGCGTGATTCTGGCTGTGAGATTCGC